>JAFGBW010000287.1 GCA_016932965.1 Candidatus Auribacterota bacterium | reverse complement strand
TGGGAGGCTATCTCATTAGCCGTTTCAATGTTGGACTGGTTGGCTTTAAAAAATCTGTGCCACATACGGCTTACCGTATAATAATCGCTTTTGGGTACGGAAAATCCTGCTCCCTCGTCCTGTGAAAGCAGTTCGAGCACTTTCATCCAGAACCCTTTGCCGCCATAGATGGGGGCATACATTTTGAAAAGCCTTTCCATGTTTTCAGGCCGGATGTCTTCTCTGGTCATCTCAGGAGCCATTTGGTCGAACACGTCATCCCGAAAAACGGGCGCAAGGCAGTCCCCTGCATGGAGCAGACGAATACCCAGAAAAATCATGATAAGTATGTTGAATGAAAACTTCACAAATAAATATATACCTCATGGATTGATAATGTGCAAGGTGGCAGGCGGTTGTTTCTCCGCGGAGGGGGGATGGGGAAGAGGGAAAATATAAAATTGAGAATTAAGAATTGAGCATTCTGAATTAAAATGACTTCCGCAGAGGCTTGGGAGGCGCAGAGAGATGAATATGAGAGCCATGGAAAAAAGTTCACCGGCCATCAAAATTTCAATAGGGAAATTCCAATTTTATATTAATATAGGAGCATGACTGCAGCCGCATGGCCCGATGAAGACCGGGTTAAAGCCCGGAGCGAATAAAAAAGGTGATGAGATCAGGATGCTGGATGGGATGAAATCATGATGAATTTAAAGTTGGAACCAGGCGAAGAATTGGTCAAATTTTTTCAATATCATGCTTTTGGAAAAAGTCATGTTTTCGAGCTGGCTGTCACCAACCAGGCCATTCACGTAAGAAAGGAACTGTTTTGTCCGGGTGAACCATTTTATTTCGAACGGATTCCTCATGAAAGAATAAGCCTGGTCATCAGGAAAACAATGCCTCCTTATCTGCTCTGGCTTATTTCGGTTATTCTATTGTTTCTGGGGGTCTATTTTTTCCGTCAGGTCACACTTCCCCTGATACGGTCCCGTGAAATCGGTGTTGCAGCCCTCTCTCCTGTTGCGGTTTTGATCGGCGGTTTGCTGCCGCTCATTGCCAGAAAAAGAACAGGAATTCTTATCAGATATGATCGGAAACAATATAAATGGAAACCGCCATTGGTATTCCGGAAAAAGAATCGAAATGAGATAGACGGGATTCAGGATGAAATCTTGCAGGTTTCAAATGAGCAGGGAATCCGCGTCAAAGATCAGAAGAATTATTTCAGGGAAATTGTTAATAAGCTTGAACCAGTAATAGAACGCAGTAAAAAGGTAGCCGGAAAAATATGGGATGGCTCCATTGGAATTCCTGCCTTCATCAGTTATTCACTGATTTTATTTCTGGCATTGATCAATTTTTTCCCGACTTTGTATATCGTCTACGCCGCTGCGGGATTCATTCCGCCGGTTTTTTATATTTACTACAGCCTGAGCGATCAATGCGCCATTCAAGGATTATGGATCGTCCATAGCATCATTTATGTGTTGCTCTTTCTGGTTATTTCCCTGCTCATTACTTTTTTCATTCATTATCCAAAAAGCAATATCACCCGGTTCAGAATATTCATGTCTATCGTGATGGCTTTGGTCATATTGTCGATATTCCCGATATATTATCTTGGCCTTCATAATTATCCATTTTCATATAATATTTTTGACTTATATCAATACGGCGGGTATTTGTCTTATTTGCCCTGGCAGGAATACAGGTGAGAGGGAAGGGAATAGATAAGGAATTGAGAATCAATATGATTCCCGCTGAGGCGCAGAGGAATGGAAAGATAGATTTTCTTATGAATTCTTGACAGTGATTGTTTTTGGCCGGACGGGAAAAACTTATGGCAAAGTGACTATTTAGTTGCCAGACCGGCCGCAGGGCGGCCGGCCCGACAACTGTTGCGGATCAAGAAACCCCCGGTTAATCCGCCAAAGGAGGACGGATAAAGCGGATCAGCCTGACCAGTCACTTGCCGCGCATGACAGTTTTATGTCGGCTGATTATTTTTCGTCCCGGTAATTCATCACCGCCTTTTCATCAGTTCTTCGAAAATTCAGAGCCATGGTTCCCAACAGTCTTTCTTCGTCAATGATTCTGCCCAATTTTTTGAAACCAACGGGTGTTTTCCGATTCATGTTCATCACAACCAACGGTTTTTTTTCAACATGTTCAGAAAAAAATCCGGGCATGATCTTTTCAGGTTCTCCCTGTTTTCCCGGATTCATATCCGGTACGAGTAAAACATTAGAAAACACGAACGTTCCGAACATCAATGTCAAAGCAACAGCCAACATAATTTTTTTCATATTTCACCTCATTTCTGGTATTATGGTACCAAATTATCATAATAGGTCAAGAAAAAAAATTGGTCGGGAATTTTAGACTGGGATACAGACATTTTTTTTGTATATTGATACCAGAATGCTAAAATAGGATTTGAAGGATAAAGGATGTCCCATATCATAAAAATATCCGAAGCTTGTACGATCGCCTTTCATGTGATGGTATATCTTTATGCGAAGAAAGACAACCGGGTATGCTCCAGGGATATTTCAGACACTTTTAAAATATCGGAAGCCCATTTACAAAAAGTCATACAGCGTCTTGGCAGAGCACAAATGGTTATCACCACCCGCGGACCTGCAGGCGGAATCATGCTGGCAAAAAACGGCGGCAGAGTCACACTCATGCAAATATTTGAAATCATGGAAGGTAAACTGAGCGATGATCCGTGTCTTTTGGGAAAGAGCGTCTGCAGCGGCAAAAATTGTTTTCTGCAGAAAATATCAGATGATATCAGCAAGCAGATAAAAGAGTATCTCCAGGAAACGAAAATTTCCGATCTCGGCAGCCTGTGCGAAGAATTGCGGCGATTATCACTCTGAAAGGCACCAGGGTTTTCTTCATCCTTCTCCTTTGATATATCCCTGGAGCAATCCGGTACAAAAATCTTCCGGCTTTGATCCGACCGGTGCATCAGTGAAATCTCCTCAATGAATTCTTAATTTTCAATTTTCATTAGGATCAGCTCATTCTACTGGATTACTTCTCAATTGTTTTAATCCGGAATCCTTTTCAAAACCGCTTCAGCCTGATATCATCACACAAAAATTTGAATCAGTAAGGGATAATCGGACAAGATGTTCCACCGGTTTTTACTCATTTTGATTTTATGCGTGCAGAGCGTCCCTGCGCAGGAGGACCGCCTTCAGAGCGGTTTTGAAACCGATCCTGATATCAAACGGAATATCATCAGCCTTGCGGCCGCGGTGATGAATGAGAAAACAGACATCAGCCTCTCACAGTATATCCCTTCCGGCAAGCTGGAACTCAAGGATTCCTTTTTTTTATATCACAGGCGGCTAAGATTCAGTGACGGGACAGGAAAGGCATTCACGCTTCCTTTTGTATATCAGAACCGGCTTTACCTGGCTGCGGGCTTTGATAAACGGGAGCGCACAGCCCAGCTGCGCGAACTGTTGAATCATTACTTCCGGCCGCTTGATTATTACGAATGGGAAATGCCTGAAAACAACTGTGTGCTGGTTGCGAAACTGGACGCAGTTTCCCTGGCAAAGGGGGATGACCAGATGCGAAAAGAAGAGGCTGAAAAAATTTTTCTTCAGCACGGGTTTGTGCATCCGTTCGAACGGTTTTTTTTCCGGACTGCATTGCATATCGCGTTGACCGGGAACCTGTTTGTAAAAGAGGAGGCTCCTCTTCCTGTTGAATCTCCCAATCCCGGCATAAAAACGGCCTGCCTCTGTAAAGGGCCGTATGCGGACCAGATAAACAATCTGGTCGCAGGGATCCTTCGGTTAAGCGATACCGCAACCCATATTCCGCCCAGCCTGGTGAATCACCCCACGCTCGAAAAAATCGCCTTTTTGTATGACGCATCCGTTGTGGCCCTTATTCTTGACGCTGCGGGAAAAAAAGAGGAAGCGGAACGCATCCTGGATTATTTTCACTGTATTTTACAGACCGATCTGGCACAGCTTCCCTCGAAACTCGATTCGGATAACATCTACGGCATCGTCAAATTGTATAAAGGCCGGGACGGGAGGATGAGAAAAGCCCTCTTGAATGCCCTGAATGTGGACTGTTTCCTGAACCAGGGCGAGGGCATGCTGGAATTTTACACCACTCCCGGACCGAACTCCTTCCTGTATT
>JAFGBW010000039.1 GCA_016932965.1 Candidatus Auribacterota bacterium | reverse complement strand
GGGACATGAATCTTCAAAATAATCTGGAGAATCAATCCTGGAAGGCATTCCAGGACAGGGCCGTCTGTAATTCTTCTCACGGGAACTTGGACTATTTTATACGGGTTTCCCCTGCCATGAAAAATGCCGATAAACAAAAATGGAAAAACGTCCAACTCCTGGTTCACAGGCCCGGGACGGCTGTTCTTCTTTCCCCGGCAGCCTTTTCAATAGAAAAAATGAGATGGTGGGCTTATCTGATCGTTTCCACGCTCACTTCCCTATGCGTGCTCGGCATCCTGCTTCTCGCTTTTTCATTCAACATCCCCTCATGGAAGGCCGCCCTGCTTTCCTTTTCCGTGATAATATCCCCCCCGGCTGTTTTTTATGCCAATCAGGCCTTTCCGGAAATACCTGTCGCTATGCTTCTGACCTTATCATACCTGCTTTGCTGTTCTGAACGGTTTTGTTTCCATATGATTGCCTGCGTTCTTCTGATGCTGACACCCTGGTTTTCTGACCGCGCCATTCCCGCGGCTCTGATTTTTGCCCTTTTTTGCCTCATCCAGGCGAGAAACAATACAGAACGGAGTGCTCTCTTCATGCTTATCCTCAGCGGAGCGGTCATTCTGGCGTATTATTATTACAACCGGTTCGGCGTTATCTGGCCTGTTCATCACAATCCCAGAGTCTCTTCTTCCTTTTCTTATATTCTCAAAGGATTACCTGGTTTTATCCTGGATAGAAACAGGGGAATCATCTGGCTAAGCCCTATGCTGTTGTTTCTCCCTTCGGTACTTTACGCACTCTATATGCAACATAAAAAATTCGCCGTATTTCTTTCATTCGCTCTGGGGCTATCGCTCATTAATATCTCTTCTTTTCCGGATTGGATGGGCGGGGTATGCCCTGCTGGCCGATACGGAGTCTTTTTTCAAATTCTTTCCCTGCCTGCCTTTCTTTTTTGGCTGAAAAAAAACAGGTCGAAAAAACAAGTCCTCTTTCTAAGTCTCTTACTCATTTTCGGGATCATTGAAACGCTCGTTCTTTTCAACCACCCATCCTGGTGGTACAGAAAATATCATCCCCTGTTCGCGATCAGCTTTCTTCAGCCCCTTTACACTTTTCTTCCTGATCTTCAAAACCCGACTTATCCGGAAATCATCAAAGCTCTCCTGTGGTCAGGGGTATTTCTCTTTATCTTGATCATCCCTTTTTATAATATAAAATCAAGCATGCCAACCCGCTAGTGTCCGTTTGAATTTTCATTGATTATTATTGACTTCATTCCTATTTAAAAGAGGCCCCGTTGTTTTTAAAATTGAAGATCCCTGCAGCAAGCGAAGGGATTTACGGCCCGCGAATTCACGAGTCAGAATCTAGAAAACGAATTTAAGGACAGATTGCTGCTCACTTCTTTCAGAAAAATAAACGAACAACTCAAAATAGTGAGCCCTATGCCAAACCATTATTTTGGTTATATCCGCTATATTTTTCATACTGAATTCTCAATTCTGTGTTATGACACAGGAGGAAGTTATAACGAACGGTTCATTAGTAAGATGCACAAACTCTTATGGTGAGGGCAGATTTTTATTGCATAAAATATCTCGCTTTTTATTATATCCAGCATGGATAAACTCGAGAGCATATTTGAATTACAGGCATCCTTAAACAAAAAGATAGGTCTCAAACTGGAGGGCCTGTCTGAGGAAGAAAAACAGGCATGGATCTTGAATTACGCCAGAGCCCTTTCTCAGGAAGTGGCGGAGTTGACTGATTCCGTCCCTTGGAAATGGTGGGCGCGTTATCAGAAATTTGATCCCCAAAATATCAATATTGAGTTGATTGATCTGCTTCATTTCCTTGTTTCAGCCTTTCAAGTGATGGGTCTGTCTGCAGATGACGTGTACCGGATTTACTCGCAGAAATGTCAAATCAACATCACCCGTCAGGATAAAGGATATACAGAAAAAGAAAATTCCGACTGCCGGCATATCCAGTAAAAATAGCGATTATGAATCGCGAATACAAACAATTGAGCTAAAATTAAGAATTGAAAAAACTCGAAGAACTAAAAATAAAGCTTTTTAAGTCACTCATGATCTTTTTATCCTTTTTTTTCAGCAAAATAGTTTATTTAAATTCATGATTCTCAATTATCTGATGAGTTTACAATAGAAGCACCCTAAAATGAAAAAACAATTAAGCCACTCTCTTAATAATATAAGCAAGAATTATCGGGTCATTTTCTGCACGTGTCCTGATCAGGAATGCGCAGAAAAAATTGCTCACGCTCTGCTTCGCAGAAAACTCGTCGCCTGCGTCAATATCATTCCCTCCGTTGTTTCCCTCTACTGGTGGGAGGGCAAAATCGACCGTTCTTCCGAAGTGCTTCTGCTCATGAAAACCCGCTCATCTCTTTTTGATAAAATTGAAAAATCGGTCAGATCCCTTCATCCTTATGCCGTTCCTGAAATCGTCGGATTACCCATCACCAGGGGAAGCCAAGCCTACTTAAAATGGATCAATCATTCTGTTCAGCATGAAAACAAAAAAAAATAGAACGGTAACGGCTCGCCAGAGATCATCCAGCCTTTTTACGGACTATCTGGAAAAAGAGGTGGTCATAGATGCATCAGGCAATTTTCTTTATCTCGGAATATTGAAAAAAATCGAAATAACCTGGATTGAACTGGCCATGGTGGACGTTCATGACGTTCTTGACTCTTCATCAACAAAAGAAAATTACATACGGAAAAGTGCCCAAACAGGAATCAAATACAACAGGAAATCCTGCAGAATAGACAGAGAAAAAATCATTTCTCTTTCTCTTCTTTCCGAGATTGAAACATTTTGATACGATATCCCATTATGATAAAACGAATATTCTTCATTATTTCAACAGTCGGGTTTCTTTTTTCCGCTTTAGCGGAACCTTCCAAAATGTATTATAAACGCGCCCAGGATGCGGAAAATCCCGAGGATAAAATCAAATTCTACACCATGACACTGAAGATGAACCCTCAATTTTCAGCTGCCCTCTTCGAAAGAGCTCAGACATACTTTGAAATGAACAAACTTGAAGAAACGGAAAACGACATCCGTCTCTATCTTGAAAAATTCCCTCCCTCCCCTGAAGTCCATGTACTGAAAGGCAGAATCGCACAAAGGCTGGGGGATCTGGATACCGCTGACGAAGAATACGATAATGCGATAAAAATCACCCCCGCCCATGACGAGGCTAACTTCAGAAAAGGGTTGCTCCTGGTCCTGCAGGCTAAACTCAAGCAGCATCCCGAATATTACCACAAAGCCATCCCCTATCTTCTCACAGTGCAACAAAGATCTCCTTATGCGATTTCTTCTTTTTCACAGGCAGCCAAATGTTATGAAATCGAATCCAAATACGATGAAGCTCAAAAACTGTATGTCAATCTTTCATCCCAGGAACCGGATAACGCTTTGTTTGCCTTCAATGCAGGACGGCTCTATTACATGAATGGCGATAATGAAACTGCAATCAAATACCTTAATTCTGCGTGTGAACTCACTTTCAAAGATCAATCATTTGAAATATATTATGCGGTGTTCCGATATTTTTTCACGATATACAAGTTACGGGACCTGACTTCAGCCAACTATCAATTGAATCGTTTTCTCGATAAACTGCCCCCCACACCTTTAGCTGAACTTTTTCAAAATAAAATCACTGGTGAAGAATTTCTAAAAAAAGCCAGCCAAAAAAAAGACTCCAAAATGCCGGAACAACTTGAAAAAATCCTCGCCTGTGAAGCTCATTCCGCCTTAGGTTATTATTATCTGTTAAAAGATAAGAATGACGAGGCCATCTCCTGTTTCAAAAATGCCATCATACACGAGCTCTATGGCCTTCCCTATTATCATCTTGCGAAATTTGAGTTCCAGCGTCTCAGCTTGCTGAAGGAAATCAACGCCATGGAATTTAATGATAAAGAAACTGAATTACCGGACATCCCTCTTGAGCAGTCCGAAGCCGAAAATACGATGGCTACAGAAGCCCCCCCCGCTGCCCATTCGGATGAAAAAGAATAAAAAAGGAAGCCCCTTCCTTTTATTCATAAACATCATAAACATCTATGTAATGCTTTCCCTGACTGACCTCCAGATTTTCAACCCTTTTTTTAAAATCTTCCATATCTCGTGAAACCCTGCATACGACTTGCCCCTTCTGAGGGCTCGAGGACAAATTTCCGTTTTCTTCCAAACGGCTCTGGAGATATAAAGAAGCGATTCGGGAAGGTTCTATCAAAGGCACTTCTCCTAAGAGGGTCTTTAATGAATCCCTAATATGATAGAAATGGGTGCAGCCAATGATCAAACAACCCAGTTTCTGAAGGTTAAAATTCTTTAAAAGGGAACGCAAAATAGGGAAAATCACCTGATCGGACATATCCCCTTTTGTGATAGCAGAAACCAATTCAGTGCCGGACTCGCTATGAATGCGAAAGCGGGAAGAATGACCGTTTAAAAACCGGTCAAACGCCTGGGACTTTACCGTCAATTCCGTGGCAATGATACCCACATCATGGCTCCGCGCCAGATGAGACACTACATAAAGCAGATGATCATTCAGCATCCCGACAATCTCCATGCCAGGATAGTCCTTGAAATACGGGAATGCCACAGCCGAAGCAGTGGAACAGGCGACCAGCACCGCTTTGATCCCATTGTTGGCAAAAAAAGACATGGCATGTCTAAAGCATTTCAATACTTCATCCGGGTTTTTGGTGCCATAAGGATAATTTGCCGTGTCGGCAAAATACAGAATTTTTTCCCGAGGACAGAGATTCTGAAACTCATGAACCACACTCAATCCCCCAATATCTGAATCAAAAATCCCAATAGGCGCCTGATTCATCGTTATCCTTTGATCGCGTTCAGATATCCCATCATTTTTTTTGCTTTTTCAAATTCAGGAACTTTTTGAAGAATTTTACCATAAAGTGAGGCCGCTTTATCTAATTCCCCCTGGGCAAAGAAACGGTTCGCCTTTAAAAAATCAGACAGTTGGGATTTTTTCCTCTGGCATCTCTGGATCCCTTCCATGGCTTCGATGGATTTGGAGTCGTGTTTCAAAGCACTGTAATAAAATTCAATCGCCGCATCAAAATCCATCATGTCCTCCAAGTCAATCCCGTACGAACAGAATTCCGCTGCTTTACCCAGAACAATTCCGGCCTTTTTCAGACGGTCGCTTTTATGCTCCACTTTTTTCAAAATGGAAGCTAGAATCGTTTTTTCCCTTTGAAAATCCGGAATATATTTGATTTTCTCCCGCAAGTCATTGACACAGAAGTCTTCCTCGGGAGAACTGGATTCAAAAGATTCAAGGAATCGAATCAATCGAATATAAAAAGATTCATATTTTTCCAAAAACAGGATTGCGTCCGAGATGAGACTGGGTAAAGGAGTAGTCTCGTTTACATTCAAAAACTGAGCCACGCTGTCGCGAAAACAATACATCAGATCCCGGTAAGACATGATTCGTTCAGGATATTGATCCAGCACCTGTTCGATTTTGTCATAAGTCTTTACCGTCGTATTTTTTTCCCTGATATCACGAATAGAAACAGAAAGCTGTTCATGAATGTTTTTGATTTCCTCATTGATCTGAAAAAAAATTTCTTTTCTTTTAATCAGAAGGCTCCGTAAGGCATTAGCCAATTCATTTAATGAAGAGAGGTTATTTTCCATTACCGCCTGAAAATTGCTGATCTTATCCACGATCAAGCCGATGGTTTTTAAAAGGAGGAAATCAATTTCATACAGATTCTTTTCCCTCCCTGAATCCAAACGGAATTCCTCCAGAAATAAAATGACATTCCTCCGGTCCCATTCCAGATTCTTCTTACACTCGGAAAAAAGCTTGATTACTTCAGACAAAGGGAACAAAAAGGCGTAGGAGGATTCCTGAACGAATTCCTCGTATTTTTTCTCCAGATAATTCTGAATCAGCGTGATTTTATCAAAAAGAAATTTATGATATGTTTCATAGGATTTAATCCGAAAGGAAGGGCTGGTATACCCTTCATATCCATTGATGAGAGTGCAAAGCCTTGCTCTTTGACTGATCATCTCTTCAGCCATTAAGCTTCTCCAAGCAAAGCCGTTTTGTTTCCAGAATGGTTTGCACGGCTTTATCCAGGGGAACTTCCGTTTTTGTCCCGTCCTTTCTCAACAGGATTTCCACGATGTTTTTATCCAATCCTTTTTTACCGATGATTACTTTTATCGGAATTCCTATCAAGTCAGCGTCCTTAAACTTGAAGCCGGGCCGTTCATCCCTGTCATCAAGGAGGATGTCCACATTCTGAATCTTCAATGCTTCATAAATCCTCAACGATTCCACTCGTGTCCGTTCATCTGAAAAATCAACAGGCGTGATGATCACTTCAAACGGAGACACACTTACTGGCCAGATGATGCCCTGTCCATCGTGATTGGATTCGACGATGGCTGAAAGCATTCTGGAAACCCCGATTCCGTAACAACCCATTACCAGATGGCTTTCGTTTCCGTCCTGCATGACCACTTTGGCGTCCAGCTTTCTGGTATATTTTTCACCCAGAAAAAATACATGCCCCACCTCGATTCCTCTCTTTAAATTCAAAGCAGACCCGCAACGAACGCAAGCATCCCCTTCCATGGCCGTACCGATATCCGCCATCTCATTCATCTCGAAATCCCTCCCGGGATTCACATGCTGATAATGATGGTCCGTCTTATTGGCTCCGGTAATGGCCTGGCTGAGAGTTGAAAGAGAGAGATCCGCTATCAAACGGCAGGCTCGATTCAATTGAACAGGCCCGGCAAATCCGACTGAAGCCCCGGTTGCTTTCTCGATTTCTCCAGGCGTTGCCATCCTCAACTGCTGACATTTCAAATACCGTTTCAACTTGATTTCATTGACTTCGTAATCCCCCCGGATCAGTACAGCCAGCTTTTCATTTTCATCCGCTATGTAAATCAGCGTTTTAATGAATTTCCAGACCTGGGCATTAAAAAAAGCGGAAACCTCCTCTATCGTTCTGGCATTTGGAGTATGAACCAGTTCATGAGATTTGTCTCCTTCCTGCTTTTCAGGAACCCCCTTCGGTTTTCTTTCCGCCAATTCTAGATTAGCTGAATATCCGCAGGAAAAACATTTGACCACCATATCTTCTCCGATTGGTGTCAGCACAATAAATTCATGAGATTTGCCGCCATCCCCCATGGCGCCTGTGTCTGCCTGAACCGCCTCCACAGGCATTCCGCAGCGATGAAATATCTTGAAATAAGCCTCATACATCTTCTGATATGAAATTTCAGCACCTGCTGGGGACAAATCAAAACTGTACCCGTCCTTCATGATGAATTCCTTGGCCCTGACCAGCCCGAAACGAGGCCGGAGTTCATCTCTGAATTTGGTTTGTATCTGATAAAAATTCAAGGGCAATTGACGGTAAGAAAAAACCCGTCTGGCAACCAGATCGGTGATGATTTCCTCATGAGTAGGGCCTAAAATAAATTCCTTTTCCTCCCTGTCCCTGATTTTCATCATGATATCCTGCATGGTCTCCCACCGGCCGCTTCTTTCCCAAATGGATTTGGGCTGCAAAGCCGGCATGGAAAGCTCGATCGCTCCGTATTCTCCCAGAACCTCTCTAATCACCCGTGATACTTTATCTAATACTTTGTTCCCCAATGGGAGATAAATGTATAATCCTGAAGAAAGAGGTTGAATGAATCCGCCTCTGAGCATGAGCTGATGGGAAACCGCTTCGGCATCTTTAGGGGCTTCCTTCAAAGTTGGGATGAATGTCTGACTCCATCTCATGGATTTTATTTTCCTAATAAAGAGACGTCATTGATCATAATAAGAACAAACAGTCCGATCAATAAAGTAAATCCAACCTGATTGATCCTTTCAACCATTTTGATAAAGCGGACATCCAACTGTTTTCTGGAAATAAATTCAAGCATAAAGAAAAAAGCCTGTCCGCCATCCAGAGCCGGAAAAGGAAGAAAATTGAAAATGGCCAGTTGAAGGCTGATGAATCCCAAAAGCATGAGCCATGGGAAAAAACCTGTACTTGCAACTTTGCTGACAATCCCTGCCAGACGAACCGGCCCCATGACGCTGTCCCTAGAGACCGCACCCAAAATCATTTTTCTCAACGCGCGATAAGTCAATACAGTGTAATCCAGTAATTGACTTAATGTGAGTGCGAGGGCTGAAATAGGAGAGACTTTTTTATGAAACACCATCGTCTCGTCTTTTTGGAAGGAAATACCGATCAGCCCTATCTTCTTTTTCTTCTCGGGCGATTGATTCACCTCCTTCTCTTCCGGGACCACAAACCCTGAATGCCTTTTACCATCCCTTTCCCACGAAATAGAAAGCCTTTTACCTGGATTGTTATATATCTGATCAACCAGCTCCTCCCAGAAAGAAATAGTCTCGCCGTTAACTTCAACGATCCTGTCTTGCGGCAGGAGTCCTGCTTTTTCAGCAGGAGAATCCTGTGATACCGCCCCTATCACTGCAGGGTGATAACCATGAAGTCCTATATCACCGAAACGGATGAGATCCCCTAATAGGTCTTGTTCTTCCTTGGCTTGCGGAATCAATTCAAAATTTTTATTTCCGCTTGCACCACTCACTTCCAGCCGCACTTTTTGATCAGGACTTTTCGCGATGATTTCAGCCGCTTGCTCCAAACTCTCGATAGGGATTCCATTCACGTTCAATATTAAATCTCCGCTGAGGATTCCCGCCTTGGATGCTGAGGAATTGGGTGGCAGGTATCCAATAACGGGTTTCGTCAGAACCTGTCCTGTAAAAAAAATCCCGATCCAGAACGCCACCATGGCCAGAATTAAATTCATGGCTGGGCCTGCAAACACGACAGCAATCCTTCGGGACGGAGAAATTCCGTAAAATTCATCCTTTTGAGGACGGTAGTCAGGCTTGTCCAGATCTTCTTCTGTCCCTGCTAGTTTCACGTATCCCCCCATGGGAACCATCCTGAACTGATAAGACGTATCACCGTATTTTTTTGAAAACAGCAATTTTCCCATGCCAAAGGCAAATTCAAGGACCCTCACTCCGAAAAACCTGGCCACAATAAAATGCCCCCATTCGTGAAAAAGGACTAAAATGCTTAAGGTTGCCAGAAAAATACCAGCGTGGGTAAGATAAAAAAGGATTTTATTGATAAACAAAATAAATGAGTCTACTGTCATAACTATCCATAATATAATTTAGAATTGAGAATTAAAAAAAATCCTTTCTCTAATGAGTTATAATTATCATCCTCAATTCATGATTCTAACTTGTTCAATTACATCAAACGATCCTTATCCTTTGCCAATCGAAGCTATCATTTCTTTCTGGTGAACCTCTTTGCAATCCACTCTTGGGCTTTGTGTCTTGCTTTTTTGTCAGCCCGCATGATCGAATCCAAACCAAATGGACCTTCCATCTGATGATGTCCCAAAATATAACGGTTGCATTCCACAATATCCCAATAAGAAATATTTCCTTCAAGAAAATTGCTTACTGCTATTTCATTTGCAGCGTTAAGCGCTGCGGGATATGTGCCGCCTTTCTCCAGCGCCGTGAAAGCGAATTGCAAACAGGGAAATCTGTTCCTATCCAGATTCTCGAACGTCAGGCTCTTTATTTTGGACAACTCCAGTCTTGGAAATGAATTGGCCAAACGCCTGGGATAACTCAAGGCATACTGAATAGGCAGCCTCATATCCGTTACCCCCATCTGAGCCACAACCGAACCATCCTGGAAACAAACCATGGAATGAATGATGCTCTGGGGATGGATGAGGACCTTTATCTGATTCAGTGCAACTGAAAAAAGCCATCTCGCTTCCATGACTTCAAATCCCTTGTTCATGAGAGTGGAAGAATCAATCGTGATCTTGCGCCCCATTTGCCAGTTGGGGTGTTTCAACGCCTCTTTCACGGTAAGAGATTTCAGATTCTTCCGCTTTCTGAACGGACCGCCTGAAGCAGTCAGAATCAAACTTTCCACCTCGTCCTTCCTGCCGCTTAAAAGGCATTGAAAAATAGCACAATGTTCCGAATCTACCGGCATGATCTGCTTTAAAAATCCGGGGTATTTCGAATGCAGATATTCTCCGGCCATAACCAGTACTTCTTTGTTAGCCAGTCCGATCTGTTTTTTACTTTCTAAAGCGGCAAGAAAAGGGAGAAGACCTGAAGATCCCACCATCGCTGCCATCACGAAATCAACGGATTTCGCTGAAGCCACCTCCTCCAGACACGCTTCCCCGTATAAAACTTTGACGTTAGGAGGTGCTTTTTTTCTGACTTCTTCAGCAGCCATATCGGAAGTCAGAACCGCCACTTTGGGATGAAATTCGTTTATCTGGTTGAGCAACATATCGCTATTGGTGTGCGCAGTCAAAGCAAACACTTCAAACAGATCCTTTTGATGCCGGACTACATCTAATGTACTCCTGCCGATGGAACCCGTGCTGCCTAAAACTGCAATCCGTTTTTTCATGATCATCCCGAAAATGTCTGTTCTTTTTCCCATTGATCCAGCAAAGCATGAACCTTTACGCTGGAAGGATCTTGTTTTAAAACTAACTCCAAATAATAAAAAGCCTCTTCAGGCAGACCGGCATGATAAAACAATTCAGCAGACTTGATCAACAAAGAAGAAGAACAAATGATCTGCTTCTCCAGCATGGAGCTGATAAACATTCTAACTGAGTCAATATGGTTATTTTCAAGCGCCTTTTCCGCCCGTTTTTCCATGTCCTTTTTTAACGCTAAAAGAAGCAACCCCTTGTCGGGATGGGGACGGGTCATAACATGCTCTGATCCCCTCTCTCCACTCCCATTATGCCGAAATTTTCTATAACAGGAAATACAGGCGTTATGGTATCCTCTCAACTTTGACAGGACTGAGAGATTTTCTTTTGTGAACTCCCAACTGTCACCGGAATTTTCTTCGCATAAAAACATCTGCCCGCGGGCACCGGAAACAACCGTATTCAGGGACCAACCGCATCCCTTCTTTTTATCCAAAGGATTTAAATCCGGGGAATGGTTCCTGCTTTTTGAAGGAAGCACCGCAATGGAATCCACGCGGAATTCATACAGCTCATAGAGACTCCGGATCCATGCTTCCCGGTCAAAAGAAAAAGTGATTTGAAGATAAATCAAAAATTCAGGTTTAGAAGACTTCAACCGGAGTAGTTTTTCAATGCAGGAATGCATGTCCTCCTCTTTGGCAGAAAAATCCAGATCCAGGATAATGAAACCCAGTCCTTTTGAAATGAGATCCAGCATCACATTTTCTGACAGAGAAAAATGGCTTGTCTTGATGCCGGAAAGAACATGTTTCCTGCCTGCTTCTTCCAGAAAAAACGGCAAATCAGGGTGACGTACAGGCTCATAAAAATTCCCCAACGTCAAAAGATCGGGAGCTCTGCAGAAGGAATCGAGACATCTTTTAAAATCGGTAACTGACATGAAATAATGTTCCTCCCCCGTCTCCTCGGCAATATCCTGAATCCAATGAGTTGCCCTGATCCCCATTTCATCCTCACTTTTTCTGACAGCATCATCAAATAACAAGCATGATTTTTCCCAAGATTCTGAGGAAAAACTATCCAGAAAAGATTTCAAAGAGGAAAAACGGGATGCCGCATCTTCCAATAAGGGGAAAAGCAGTTTGAATTCCTGCCATTCTTCCTGAGTATGAAGACAATAAAACGGATTCAGAACAGGAGAATCCCTCCATAAATGCTGAAAAGAAGAAATATAACTCGCCTTGGGAATCAGACCGAGGACGGACCAGAGAGTCGAAAAAAAACGCTCACTGTCTTTTTTTTGATGAAACAGCCTGCTTTGAGTGATTTCAGAACGGAGCTCCTCGGATTTTTCTCTCACTTCCTGATAGGGCATGACAGCCAGTGGAGGCAGATGAACACCCCAGGAATAAAAACAAAGACGGTTTTTTGCCTGATCCAGCAACTCATCCACTGTTTCTCCGCTCATAAGAGGAATCATGTCCGCCCAGCATATTATCGCTGTTTCAAAAGGGCGCATTTCATACACCTGAAAAAAGCAGCCCAGATGATAAAGCCCTGTGAGAGGCAAAAAAGTGACTGGATAAAAAGGGTTCCTTCGCAAATGATCATCGGTAAATGCTCCGTCCGTTCCGGCTTTTATACGGATGCAGGAAACACACTCATGGGCAGGAAAGGACTCCTTCAACTTTTGTTCAATGATATCATCACACGACGCATCAGAACAAACCACACAACACTCGTCCGTTTTTTCAGATGAAACGAGTCTTTTTAACATTTTAACCAGAACAGGCTCTCCGCCGACCCATTCCATCATGAGGCATGGCATCCCTCTTTGATTGGGAACAGCCCGACTCACCTGGATAAAAAAAACCGTTTTTCTTTTTTCCATTACTGATCCAAAATAGTGTCAGAAGGCATGGCAAAAATACTTTTGCCGAGATGATGCAATGTTTTTCCCTGTTTCTTCTCTGTTAAGAATCGTTCATTGAACGCATCCCTCAGCACACAGGCACGGACGCATTCCCCGATGACCAACCCCGTCCCCACCCGTTCGATCGTTTCCAAAAACTGACATTCCAAATATCCGATGCAGCCTAAAGGGATCTTGGCCTTTATTTTTTCCCCCTCAAAACATTCCATTGAATAAACAACGAATTTGTCGCATTTTTTCCCTGAGACAGCGCCGGTTTTTCTGACCAGATCCGCCTGGGATGAGTGAGGGACACAGGTGATAAAGGCTTTTGTTTCCATGATATTATGATAGGTCTGATGTTCCATATCCATGACCAGCAGAACTCTTGTGGGCTTCATTTCACAAGGACAACTCCACGCTATGGGAGCGATATCGTATCGGCCTTCTGAAGAACAAGTGGACACCCATAATAAAGGCCCATGATTGATCAAACGGTATGCAGTGTTAACCGGTATTTCCATCCATTTTTCCATGATACGATTCTCCCTAATATCAAAAAATGAGATATCTTATTATCAGATGATTCCTTATTCATACTCTATTGGATTCACATGAATTTAATTTATTATATTAACTCAAAAACAAATTAATTACAATCTGCGATTGATGCTGATCTCTCCTATCATGACACTCAATCAGAGATATCCCGACAACAATCTGAATGACGGGAAAAGACCAACGATTTCTCTCGGCAAATACAAAAATCAGGAAAATAATTTTTGCTTCTTTGTTCAGGCTGAATGCGCCGGATTCTCTCCCTGTAAAGGGATACTAGCACCTCGTCTTGCCCTTTGATAATATCTGTCCAACTTCCGCTGGCTCCATTGTTTCCAGGGTACATTTCTGTTTTTTTAAAAAACGGGCCTGTTCCGGAGTGAGAATAGCTGCATCCAATCCGCCAAAAAGACGGAATAATGCCCTGTGTGGAGCACAGATCTCTGCTCCGATAGATCGATAATATTTTCTTAATTCCTGCATCCCGTTTGCGGCTATTTGAACATCTTCGGCATTTTCTCCTGTAAACCAAACGAGAAATAAATGGGCTTTGATTAAAAAATTTCCCAGATTCTTTCCTTTGGTCATTTCATAATATTCCGGATTCAATCCATAAGAGCCGCGGACAGCTTTTCCTAATTCTATTTGTGTGTCCTCCCTATTCTGAGTCAAAATGAGGCTGAAATGACCTGTTTTATTAAAAACATATCTTGTTTGCACTCCCTCATCCGAAGTCAGGATCCCTTGGGTATGGTTCTTCTGCAGCAGATCAATCACATTGAATTGATAGACCTCATAGAGGTAAAAAAGGTCTGCGATCCTTTCTGCAGAGAAACATTTCCTCAAATATTCTTCAGGAATAGTCCATGTACGGAGAATCCACATCCTTTGAAATTGACTGTATGATATATAAAAAATCCTAAATTCTTCCTTCCTGCCTGCAGTTAATTCCATATCAGCAGACAGTTCTTGTACAACTTCACTGAAGCCGGCCCCGTACTCAAGATCAAAAGAATATTTCTCAAGGCTCGAAACAGGAGCAAGAACATTCACGTCTGACACGGATTCTGAGTGTCCGTGACTAAAACGATCTGAGCAACAGACAGAAATAAATATCATGTAGACACTGATTCACCCTATCCATGGATGCTTATTCATCATACCGGCATGCTTTTTATTTGTTATTCAATAGAAAAATATTCTAATATTTCATATTTGACATACATAGAATATGTCAATAGGGGCAACTCAATATTATGATAGACATGGCTCGTATGCAGATTGCTTTAAAAATTGATGTGGATACGTTCCGCGGAACCAAAGATGGTGTTCCTGCGTTATGTAACCTTCTGAAAAAGAAAGGAATACAGGCGACTTTTTTCTTTTCCGTAGGGCCGGACAACATGGGACGGAATCTATGGCGGCTTTTTCGTCCTCAATTCTTATTCAAAATGCTTAAAACCAAGGCCACCAGCCTGTACGGCTGGGATATCATTTTCAAAGGAACCTTCTGGGGAGGACCGCTCATCGGAACCAAATTAGGTCACATCATCCGGCAGGCCTATGAAGAAGGTCATGAAATCGGCCTTCATGCATGGGATCATTATGCGTGGCAGGCCAAAATGCAACATGCAGGGGAACCGTTCATCCGAAACCAGATTCAAATGGGAATGGAAATGCTAGAAAAAATCACGGGTCAGCTTCCCAAATGCTCTGCGGCTCCGGCGTGGAAATGCACGGATAAAATACTCCGGGTCAAAGAAAGTTATGATTTTTCCTACAACAGCGACTGCCGTGGACAGAACATGTTCTATCCTTTCATCAACGGGGAATCCGGAAAACAGCCGCAGATTCCGACCACACTTCCCACCTATGACGAAGTGATAGGCCGGAATGGAATCACGAATGGGAACTACAATCAGCATCTGATATCCTTAGTGAAACGCCAGGATTTGAATGTCCTCACCATCCATGCCGAAGCAGAAGGGATTGCCTGTTTCCGTCTCTTTGAAGATTTCATTGAAAAAATCCATGCTGAGGGCGGACAATTTATTCCGCTGGGAACACTCCTTAACAGCCCCTCATCCATACCCTCACTGCCCATCAAGCAAGCAAGGATACCTGGCCGGGAAGGCTTTGCCGCAGTCCAGGAGGGATAACATGTCTTGGATCTGAAGAAATCCGTGATTCTATTTCGACATAGTTTTGTTATAGCTTATTGAAAAAGAACAAAAATAAAATTTTAAAATTGAGAATTAAGACATTGAACAATGTAACCATTCATTCCTTTCCCATTTGCATTCCATACACTATTAATGAATATTTTTCATTTTTAATCTTAATTTTTAAATTCTTAATTAATAGACCGTTAGATTTTGGTAGAGACAAGTTATGATAGATGATCTCTTGGGAAAAACCATAGGCAAATACGAAATCCACTCTGAAATCGGCCGGGGAGGAATGGGAATTGTCTATAAAGGGTATCATAAATCCCTGGATAGAGAAGTGGCCATCAAGGTGCTTTCGCCGCACCTGGTCTCAGACAAGCAATCCGTCAGCCGTTTTATTCAAGAGGCCAAGCTCATCGCAAAACTCAATCACGAAAACATCGTCCAGATTTATGACATCGAGGAAAAAGATTCTCTTTTTTTCATCATCATGGAATACCTGGAGGGGATCCCGTTAGATAAAATCATCCGAAACAAGGCTCTCACGGTAACACGGGAAGAACTGGTCGGTTTCATCAGCCAGATCTGTTCAGCCCTGGAATGCACTCACCGTCACGAAATCATTCATCGTGACGTGAAAGCCGCCAATATCTTCATCACCAAAGAGAAAAAAGCCAAGCTGATGGATTTTGGCATATCTAAAATCATGCAAAGCACCAATACCACAGCCTCAGCAATCGGAACGCCAAGTTACATGTCTCCGGAACAAATCAAGGGGGAACCCTTAGACGGCCTCGCGGACATCTATAGTCTGGGAGTGGTTTTATATGAATGTCTCACAGAACAGCTTCCCTTTATTGCAAACGATCCGATCAGTGTGGCCATGAAACACATTACGGAAGAACCGCTGCCGCCGAAACACCTGGATGATTCGATTCCATTACCGCTTTCCCGTTGTGTGATGGCAGCCATGGCTAAAAATAAAGCCCTCCGTTTTCACTCCTGTCAGGACATGGCCATGGCTTTGGAAGGAAAATGGCCGGATTATCTCACATTCCGTCCCTCTTTACTGGAAAAACTGCAAACCGACATCTGGATCGTTCTCCAGAATAAAATGTTCACTCCTGGAATGACTTTCATTTCCATCCTCCTTTCCGTCCTGATCATGCAGCAAATTTTCATCAAGCAGAGGGACATCTCTGAATTCGAATCCAACAAACATATCCCAAGAACCCGGCACCAAGATGCAGACAAACCAGGAAATCAATCTATCATTTCCACCCCAATTGTCGCCCCTTCTCCTGGAATGGATCCCGTCCATCCTGTTGCAAACAAAAATGAACAGGATCTACCTCCCTCCAGCATTCATCCATTGGATACCATTTTAGTCCCCAAAGAATCCCTTCTCCTTAAATCTCAACTCTCACTCATCCGGAAACATCTGCAGCAAAGAAATAGAAAAAAAGCATTGACCCGTATCATCCGTCTCAAAGAGGGGGCCAATGAAAAAAAACTCATTCTTGAAACGGAACGATTTCTTGAGCTCTATCCTCTGGATCCAAAAGGCATGGAAATACTCCAGGATGCAAAAAGACATTTACAGGAAAAACAAAGGCAGGAAAATATAGAACGCATCCAGAAACAGGCGGTTCGCTTATGCAAAGAAGAAGAATATAGCGAGGCCTTACGCCAGATTCAGGATTTCAAGGCAATCAACGGACCTAGCGAATCTCTCAATCAACTGGAAGAAAAAATCCAATTCAAAATCCGTGAACAAAGAACAATCGAGGATGGAAAAATGGATGAACAGAAAATAAAGGACGTATTTTCCAAATTCGGTAAAGCGCTCACAGCAAAAAAGCTCCAAAATTGCCTGCTTTTATTGGATTCAGAGAATAAATCCTTTTATCAAAGAGAAAAAAATTCACTGGAAAATTTATTTGATTTGTCGTCAGAAATCAGCAATTCTTTTGAATTATTGAGAATCCATGTGGATGAGTCCCGCGCAGAGGTCTTGCTATCATGGAAACTGGAAGCCATGTTCTTAAATAACACTTCCTTTTATACTCTCTTCAACCGTTCCGTGACAGTGGAATTTGGAAAAAAAGATCAGCAATGGAAAATTAAAGGTTTCCTATGGAAAAATTCCTCCCGATGAACTCACCCTTAACATCAAGGCGCCATGAATCCAAACATGAACAACGCGATATTTGTCATGAAACGGACAAATAAAAGGGCCCTCACTCGTTTTATCGGGAACTGTTTTATCCTCCTATCGAGTCTGCCCACTTTACTTGCCGGAGAATCCTTTCAATTCGACGGCGAAATCGTGGAACGAAAGGAAAACAAGGTCGTATGCCGTCTGGATCAGATCAAAAACGCTGAAAAAGAACTGGCCGCCTGCGTTTATTCCCCCAACCGGGTCGTCACGCTTCCCGGAACGGAAGTGGCCATCGTGAACGAATGGCTTAAAGTAGGAGAGATCCGGGTAGTCCCTTTTTCCGGTTCATCCTCATTCGAGATCGCTTCAGAAATCACACCCTTGGCCATCAAAAGGGGATGCAAAATACAATGGGTTTCCAACCGGCCCCCTAAATTCCTGTCGCTTAAATTGTCCAACACTTCCGTGCCCAAGGGAACAAAAATATGGGCGCAAGTGACCGCTACGGATGCGGAAAATGACTCCTTTACCATCGAATGGAAATCAGACAAAGGACACTGGATGAAATCCAAGACACGAAGCGGTTTCAACTATTATATCGCTCCTGAAGAAAACGGAACCGTCAAACTGACTCTGACTGCCGTGGATGCCTTCGGCGGACGAGCTTCCCATGATGCAATCGTGACGGTTCAAAATAAAAGCTCAAAGGATTTGTATGAGTTTAAAAACACTTATTTTAAAAACCATCTGCGGTCTTCTGCCCAGGACTGCCTCGTGGATCCTGAAGGGACGATCCTGGTTCTTGAAAAAAATAATGTAAAAATATTTTCTTCCCGCGGAGTGCTGAAAAAACTTTTGAAAGGCTATTTTGAAAACGGGCTGAAAGTCAAGTTCGATAAGGATTCAGGTTATGTTTTCGTATTGGACAAGGAACAGAAAACCGTATTCAAATTCACCTTGGATGGAAAACTCCTCTGCCAAACTCAAAAATTATCCCAATCAGAAGACGGGGTCGAAATCGTTAATCCAAGTGATCTGGAAATAGGAAGCAATGGAACCATATATATTCTGGATGATGTATTCTGCAGGATATTTCTTTTCAATGCTAACGGCTATTTAACCGGCAGCATCGGGCATAAAGGGCAAACAGAAAACCAATGGATTCACCCCATTGCCATGGAACTCTCTCAAGACGGCACCCTGTATGTCCTAGACGAAGGAGACTTGAAAATCAAAGCCTATGATTCACGATTTCAGCTGAAAGACAGTTTTTCTCTGAGCGAACGTTTTACATACCGGGACCTGACCTTGGATGACATTTCGCGAAAAATCATCCTTTCAGGCAATCTAAAAACCCTTTCAAGGTCCGAAGCAGTAGGATATCTGACGGTGCTGGATATACGGGATAAAGCCGCAGTAAAAATAGCTCCGGTTCAGGGAACGGAAGAAAATCCCCTTCGAACCATCTCTTTAGACCCGGATGGAGAATTGATCGTGACCACGGAAAAACCCGGCCCTGTTCTATTGATTGATTCAAAAGGAAGGCTCAAAGCCCAATTTCTGCAGGAAGATCCTTATTATTCCACTGTCATTGCCGCCGGCCGTCTCGGTAACATCTATTTCCAAAGCAAAAATTCGATGATCAAAAGGCTGAATTGTTTCGGATGGGTGGATCAAAGCTTCAAGAACGACGGAAATCTCCTTGCCATGGCAGTGGATACCCAGGCTGAGAACGAAGAAGAAAACGTGTATCTGGTCAATAAGGGAACCAACAAGATCAGGGTATATGACTTTCAGGGACGTCCGATCAGGGATATTGCCTTTCCCCTCAATTCCAAGGAAAAAATCATTGGCATCGGTGTAGACGGCTGGAAGCAAACCTATCTTTTGAAAACACCCGCTACCCTGACCATCTTTTCCAAGCTGGGTTCAGAGATCAAGACGGAAGATCTTTCCCCTAAAATCCCGCCGATAAAAAACAATGAATGGCTTAATTGCGAATCCTTTTATGTGGATGTAAAGGGGCTGGTCTATCTCCTGGACAAATCCAGAAAAGCGGTTTTCATCTATTCTCCCTCCTCCAAGGAAATGAAGATCATCCAGGGTTCTTTTTCAAAGGCAAAACACCTGAGCGTGGATCTGTTCGGAAACATTTATATTTTAGACCCCTCCAGCAGAGTGGTATTCAAATATGACCCTTCTGGTAACCTGAAAAGAGAAATTTCTATCAAAAAAGAGATAGGCAGCAGATCAGGGGCTTTAGCCGCCTTCGGAGACGGAGAACTTCTGATATTCGACCAATCAACAAAAGCCCTGTATTTATATCGGTAAACAGACTTATTGATAAAATGAACGATCTAAGCTCCCGTACGGAGACAGTTTATTCTCTTTACATCTATAGGCAACTAAGCTAATGGAAATAAATTCTGACTCCTGATCCCGATTACTGCCAAAGAAAGTATTAACATGGAATACGCACACCGACATATGGAATCATGAATCTTATGCCTATGATGTCTCCTTCCTTTTTTCTTTTATTATTTCTCTTGGCCAAACTGACGGAATATTTTTTCTTTCTCTGGCTTCACTATCTGAACGCCAATGAAGTTAAAAAAAATTCATTTGTGCCGGAACGTTTTTCCAGCCGGATGCCGCAGGAAAAATACAGCCAGAGCAGACAATATACACTCGCCAAATCCCGTTTTGGTTTTTATTCTGAAACCTACGATCTGTTAGTCCTTCTTGCGTTCCTTTTTTCCGGCGGTTTCACCCTCTTTGAAAATATTTCCGTTCATTTTTCCTCTTCCGAATGGCTGCAGGGCATCATCTTCTGTTTCACCATCATCGTTGGAAAAGAAATCATCGACATGCCCTTTGACCTGTATTTCACCTTCATTCTTGAAAAAAAATACGGGTTCAACAAAATGACTGCAAGCCTTTATATCAAGGATTTTATAAAAAAAATCCTCCTTTCCTTTTTGCTGGGCGCTCCCTTGATCGTATTTTTATTATGGGTGATCCGGGCTACCGGGGATAAATGGTGGATTTATGGCTTTGGTGCGGTGACCGGTTTTCAGTTATTCATCATGTGGATATATCCGGTATGGATATCTCCGCTTTTTAACCGTTTTGTTCCACTGGAAAACGGAGAACTGCGTTCGCGCATCATGAATATTGCCAGGGAGATTCGGTTTAACATATCTGAAATCTTTGTCATGGACGGGTCCAAACGCTCCACGCATTCAAATGCTTACTTCACCGGATTCGGCAAAAACCGGCGAATCGTTTTATTCGACACCTTGATCAAATCCCTTTCGACAAACGAGCTGGTGGGAGTGCTCACCCATGAAATGGCGCATAATAAACTCAAGCATATCCGGAAATTTCTCATCCTGTCCTTGTTGTTAACAGGAACGGGCTTTTATATCTGGAATCTTTTACTCTACACTCCCGAATTCTATCAAGCGTTTGGATTAAAGGGAGAGCATCTTTTCCCGTCCCTCATTCTTTTTCCCATGCTGCTCGGCCCTTTTTCTTTTCTGCTGGCGCCTTTCATGAATTTTCTGTCCAGAAAACATGAATTCGAGGCGGATGCTTTTGCCGCCAAAGTGACCCATTCACCAAATGACCTGAAAGAAGCCCTTCTGAAACTCAACGAGGAAAATCTCTCCAACCTCACCCCCCATCCCCTGTATAGCTTCTTCTATTACTCCCACCCAACCCTCGCCGAACGCCTGAATTCGTTGGATAAAATCTAAAGAATTTTTTTGAAAGGTCCGGGAAACCCGCATGATGGTAATGTCAAATTGAATCTTCCCTTGATCATCCCTCCACCATATGCACAAAAAAAATAGATCTATTTTCTTAAGAAAACCATCATGAAGGAAACCTTTCTTTTCAAAAAGATAGATTTTCCTTCATGACTTGCTTAAAACCTAAAAGTGACACCAAGGACATAGCCTTCAAGTTTGGTGTCAAGAACGTTGAAGGGAGTCAGGTCGGTAAATTTAGGAAGATTGGTGAACTGGATGGTGTTATTCATTTCCAGGCTGTTCAGATGGAATCCCTTGCCGGCGAGATAGATGAAAAGATAATCCGAGAAATGGTAGATCAGCCTGAGTTCAATGTCCCATCCGCTTCCGTCCATGTTTAAAAACGGCAGATAGATGATACGACCTTTCAGAGAAAAATCATCATTCACGATGCGGTGCTCCCCGCCAAGACCCACTCCCCAGGATTCACTGGTCAGGGTATAAGCTCGGCCAGGAACCCTGAAATCCTGTTCCTGCTGAATCCAGCTCAGCCACACGTCAATCCCGTTTCTATCCAGATTTTTGTCCTCATTCAAAGGGAGCAGTCTGTAAGCCGCATAACCGTGAAAATATTTCATGCTCCTGGCTGAAAAATCCGTAAAAACCTTGATGATATCGGCAGGCTGACCTGCAATGGAGATATTACTCACTTTGGCATTTCCCGTTGTGGCATATTGAAATCCTAAAGTTAAACGATGCAGGGTGTCCACAAAACGGTAACGTCCTTCAAAAAGATATTTACTGGCGTCTGTTTTGACATTAAACCGGGTCAAAGTGGTCGAAATTTCAGCCGTATCAAATATCCCCGATGGTTCAGATTGCTCTTCTTCCCTTGTCTGCTTCGAAAAGTTGGTCTCGCCGTTCAGAATTCTCCAGTAACTGACATCAAATTCGAACCCGTCAAATTCCGACCATACCGGCAGTAAAAACGCTGTGAACAATGCCACAATAAAGGGCCTGAGCATCCATTTCATGTTGAAATTTCCTTAATTGCAGTAAAAACCGACAAGCCAGATAAAAGCAATAAATATACCAGGGAATAAAATTCAGGAGCCAGAATTGAAGTTCCCTGCAGCAAGCAGAGGGATTTGCAGCCGGCGAATTCCTAATAGGGAACCATTTTGTAAGGCTATGCGATAAGGAATGTTGAAATGTGAATGAGATGAAAGAATAAAACAATAAAATAAGCGGTTAGAAAGGAGAGGTAGAACGAAGAATTCAGGCAGCCGGTTTTAATCTACTGACTCCTGAATTCATATTTATTAAAAACCACTTCTTTTCCCAGTGTGCTGGTCATGATTTCCCCCTCACGAAAAGCAATTTGTCCATTCACAAAAGTGATGACCGGCCATCCCTGAACCGTCCAGCCGTCATAAGGACTCCAGTTGGGTTTGGTGAACAATCGCCCGTTTTGGACTTTTTTTCTTTTCTTCATGTCAACTAGTACCAGGTCGGCATCAAATCCTTTTTTAATGAATCCTTTATTTTTAAGGCGGAACATCAGGGCTGGATTTTCACACATCCATTTGACAATTTCATGCACGGAGCATTGTCCTTTATTGACCTGGTTCAGCATCAGGGGAAGAGACGTCTCCACACCTGGTACACCGGAAGGGGCCAGGCCATAACCTTTCTCTTTTTCTGAAACTAAATGGGGTGCATGATCAGAGGCAATCGTATGAATGACTCCTTTCTTCAAAGCAGTCCAGAGGGCCTGTGAATGCCGTTTTTCCCTGACAGGCGGATTCGTCTGAGCAAATGTATTTAATTGTTCATAACATTCCGGCGAAGACAGAACCAGATGATGCGGAGTGACTTCCGCAGTGATATGTTTTTTATGATAGATCCCTGATAAATATTCCACCTCCTCCTGAGTGCTCAAATGAAGCAGATGAAGACGCCGCTGGTACTTCTGGGAGAATTGAACCGCTTTCACTGTGGCCGTTAAAGCGGTTTCCGGACTTCGTATGAGGGGATGGAAGGAAGCCTGGTTTGCAGAGCGGTATTTTTCCTTGTTCAAAAGGAGAAGCGCTTCATCTTCCGCATGCGCGGCTATCAAACGGCTCCCGCAGGCAAACACTTTTTCAAGCTCTTTTTCGTCTGACAGAAGAAGCGAACCTGTTGAAGAACCCATGAACACCTTGATTCCCGGAACATTTTCGGCCGTGTTTAAAAAATCCATATTGGAGGAAGCGGCGCCGATAAAAATTCCGTAATTAACCAGGGATTGTTCAGAAAAAGCCTTTCTCTTGGCGGTCAATGAACTCTCATCTACTGTGGGAGGTATCGTATTAGGCATGTCAAAGACCGTAGTGACTCCCCCGGCGGCGGCTGCAGAAGAGCCGCTTTTAATATCCTCTTTCCATTCCATTCCAGGCTGACGGAAATGGACGTGTGTATCTATGACGCCTGGAATGAGCATCAATCCTTTTGCATCAATGGTTTCAACAGGAATGGTTTTTAAACTCCCCCCTACCTGAACAATAGTTGTTCCTTCAATCCAGACATCGGCAGTGTCGGTTCTATTGGAGGAAACGACTTCGGCATTTTTAATCAAAAGCATTTTATATTTCTTTTAAAAAATATCCGGGAGTATAACGGATTATAGTTCGTTTAAAGCTCATTGTAAGAAAAAAATTAAGAATTGAGAATTGAGAAAAGAACAAAATAAATCAAAGCCAAATCACTCTAAGCCTGCCTGCTCAGGACACTTTCTTTGCAGGAACAGGGGTTGCATCCCAATTGGGTTCAAGCAGGGCCATTTTCTTAAACATTTCCGCTTTATTCTGATTGGAACACGACTGATAAATCCGGCTGATGTTTTCATAGGCCATTTTTACGTGCGGAGAATAAGGATAATATCGAATCAGCCTCTGATATTCCAAAAGCGCCTCGTTGGCCTGTCCCAATTTTTCGCAGCTTTCGGCCAGATAAAGGATATCCTGGTCATTTAAGGCTGAATCCCCATACTGTTTTTTGACTTCCAGGTAATATTTTAACGCACTGCGATGATGGCCATATATATGAAATTCATAGGCTAGATCTTTCAATGCAGCCAGGGCTTGTTCACGTTTATTGACATATTGCACGACCATCTTGCTGTATAATTCTGCATAAACACTGGCTATTTCATGTTCTTTCTCATCCAGATGAAACCGTATGGTCTGTTTTAAAATGGTCATGATCATGGCTGGTTTCCTTAGTTGTTATTTCCAATGCAGACCAGAAAGAAACAATATTTGTGCCAAGAGCAATATCTGAGATAGACATTTTTATATCCTGTTCACTAGCAATAAGTTATATATTCTTAATGACCAGAAAATTATCGAATTCAAACGAAAAATGCTGTTCGCATTTGTACTGGTGTTGAATTTCTTAACAAAGGTGTACGATGTTTTGTCAAAACAAAACATCGTATGTTAGAAAAACTTGGGATATTTTCAGGCTGAAAACGAAGCTTGGGACCCATGAGACGTCCCGGATGGAACAGCGTATCTGGAAAAATAATAATTTGCGCCTTTTTTTCCTAGCCACCCGACCTTTTTTTCATCAAGAGGATCGTTCTCGATAAAAGTAAAGGTATTGACTTCAGGGTCTAAAATATCAGCTATCCATTTACCGCTTTCTAATCTTAGGGGAATAGCGTACGTTCGTTCCCAGCCGCTGATTCCTTCTTTTCCGGCATAGACCATTCCGGGTTTGTCAGTCTCAACACGCAGAACATGTCCTTCAGGGATAGCTGACACCTGATTGTCCTTGGTCCAGACAGTATATTGATCCACACGGGGTTCCAGGACCGGCAGTTTAAAACCAGCGGCCAGTAACTTGGTGTTGATATCACTGATGGCTTGATTCGGTGTTTGACCATATTGTCGCAACACATCGCTTGCCGCAGCCATGTAATTACAGGCGCCTTTAGCCTGCCTTGTCAAAGGGTTATCATCAGGCTGAATCAGTCTGGTTGAAGATTCAGCGGGAAGTTTCATCATTCTTCCAAACGGACTTACATTGGCTATGAAACCGATGTTTGAAGATAATGTCGGATCATCAATCCCGTCCTGTTTATCACCGCTTCCGGGAAAATCACAGCAATACCCCATTTGATGAGGCAGAATTCCTAAAAAAGAGGCCAGTTTCATTAAAGCATCGCTCTTATTGTCTCCTGAGAATGGAAGTTTTAAATAGGCCTTATGCTGATGACTCCAGGCAAAAATATCTTTACCCGTGCTCAAGACCAGAAAATGAAACGGAAATCTGGATTGCGTCAAACGGAGAATTTTCTGGCTTCCCCATAATAAATCTATCCCTGAATGAATGGCAATGATCCCGCCGGCATTGACAAGCTGATCCAAAGCCCCAATGGATTCGTCAGGCATATATCCGCCATACCCCAGATTCAACGTATCATCAAAATCAAAAAACAGCATGGGAAGAAGTCCTCTTTCAATCAATCCAATGATCCATTTTTTCAGTTCATGTTTGTTGAATTCCAGGGTCCTTGTCTGTTCATTGCAGCTAATTAATTCCGGGAATGTGTGAATATCTGCCAGATAATAGTCCTTGTCTCCGTCTTTAACCCACTGTTGCTCCTTCGCCCGTTCCGGATAATAAAAAACAAAAGCGATTTCGCTGCAATCAACATGTTCAGGCACAGTTATTTTTACAAACCGGATATCACCCGATAAAGACTGCATCCGGGTTTGAAGAGATGTCCCTTTTTGATTAGGTATTGAATCCAAAGGCCGGATGTCTTCAGGCGGCATCTCCCATTTCCCGAAACGGGAAACTCCCCAGTGGAGATAGACGGGCTCACTTGACTTCACCGCAGCAATCAGATCGACCTCGCCTGGTCTTTGAATGCTTCTGAAAGCCACTTGCCCTTCCCTGTTCAGCTCTTTCGAAATGGAAGTAAAAACCGCCATTTCTCTTGAAGTCTGCTCTTGTGGGGCAAGACAGAATAAACAGAGGTCAGCAAACGCCGGTGTATGGAAAAAAATAAGAAGACTGCTGATGAAACCGGATAGGATTAAAAAAATTGATTGACCCCTGATTCTTCCAGCTTTTCCTAAAAGAAAAACCGGGAGATTCAATCGTTTCTGAATTGGTTTGCTATTATCCATGACACATTCTCATCATGCCGCAGTCAAAACTGCGTCCGGTGGTTCCGCCGCTGGTCCAACAGGCTTCTCCGTTACAATCTCTACAATCATCTGGTCCCTCGTCTGGACCAAACCCAGGATATCCGGCTTGTCTGCATACCTGGAAAAATACCCTCCTTCGATATCCTGGGCATTCCCTCCCCTTTTTTCTTCAATCAAACATCCTGCTTCACCGATAGACCTTATCACTTCCTCCCATTGCTCTTTTGGTCCTGCCAGGAAATCATCGCTGTAGTCAACTGAAACCAATTGCAGTTGGCCGTCTTTGATAATGCATTTCAGACTTTTACTGGCAAAGGCGATGCGCCTGACTTCATGTGTTTTTTTATTATAAATGAAACGATAGGCGCTCCCCGGATAATTGGCAACGATGGCTTCCCCCAGCCCCTGGGCAACCTCAATCATGACTTCATCCGGATCATTGTTAACCGGATTGACCGTATGAATCACAAAGGAATAATCAAAATGAAAACATTCCTGAATAAGCGCTGAAACATGGATCTGGTCATGGTCAATTTTCATATCGCGCCTGCTCCAGTACGCGCGTTCCGTCCATTTGGAAGCCCACACCCATTTGATATGTTGCTCCACCTTATCCAATGAAACATTAAAATAAGATTCATATAAACCTGCGCCGGCGTATTTTTCCAGATCCTCCCCGTTAGCTGAAGAACGCACCATCAGAATTTTATCCTCTCCTATCTCTTGTTTTATCGCATCTAAAATAGGCTTTAAAATCTCATCAGGTATCACTAATGTTTTAGTCAATCTCTCTATCTCCGCAATATACTGCTTGGCGGCATCTCTTGCAGTTTCAGCGTCCGCTCTTGCAATTAACTCTTGTATTTGTTGTGCTATTTCTAAATTGTTTTTATCTTTAAGCACTGCCTGATAAACTCCATACGGCACATCAACTGAATTAGGAATTGTCACGTCTTTCTTCTCACTCACGTCTTCCATCAATTGCTTTATCTGGGAACCTTTTGGCCCGACCTTATCCATTGTGAATTCCTGTATTTTTAGACAGGCAGGTTCTGCTGTCAGATCAACAGAAGGGATGGTGATTTCAGGAATTTCGGCAGGGATACTGACCATGCTTAAATCCCCTGTATAAACCTGCCAGGGTTTTGTCATGCCTTCAAAAACATGAAGTTTGACAGGACGGTCATTTTGATAAACGGTCTGAAATTCTTCTTCCGAATCAATGAAAACAAAGGGAACTTTTAAATTCCTTGCCCTGACAGCCAGATGCGATGTGATATCCACTTCCCTTTGGCTGATAATCCCTGCTATCTGGGGAGGAATGTCTTCGCTTCCATCCAGGTCTTTGACAACAGCAATGATCCTGTCTCCCGGTTGTATTCCTGCCAAAATTTCTTTCAATGATTTTGCTTTCCTCACTTCTGCAGAAACTCTGCCAGGCACAATGACATCCCAGGGAGGCAAGAGAGCTTTTTGTCTGGCTGCCTTGCGCAGGGGTTTCAAAATATTGGCTATAGAAAATAGAGGGGAACCCCGGACCAGTTCTTCGCTAAAAAGAGGAATGGCCCATTTGTCTTTTTCTGCAAGGACCTGGTTTCCTAATAGTTCAGCCTTGGGCTGAAGCAGTTCAGTCTCCTTTTGAATACGGTCTCCAATGACTCTCTGCAAACGGTCCAGAATAGCTTTGGAATGCAAATGCCATTGTTCGTCTTTAATCGGCTCTTGTTGAATCTTGTCCCATTCTCTTTTTATGATATTGATTTCCAGCATATCCCAATCGTCTGCATCAGAACTGAGTACAATATTTTCAAGTTGAAGGCTTAAATTCCTAGCTGCTTCCCACATGATTTCCTGGTCGTTAACTTGTTCTGAGATTTTGTCAGAAATGGTCCTGGAATATTCTTCCAGACTTAAATCCAAAAATACTAAATCCCTCAGATACCACCAGTCGCCTCCCGCAAAAATGAGTCTCCGCAGCTCTCTCCGCACTTCAACCAGCTTGTCCAATAATTTAACCCAGCCTTGCTCCACCTGTGAGGTCTCCACCTGATATTTCAAAGTAAAAAAATCCCACAGCGGCTTATTCAATCCTGGCGCATCATATTTTTCAGCATTTGCTTTTGCCCGGAATAAATCACCCCTGGAATGGACTTTCCTGTTGAGCTCCAGATAAGCTTCAAAATCACGGATCAAACCATCTTTGGCATATCCGTAAAACTCAGGCTCAACCGTAATGGGTCTCTCATAACTTGCCAGTTTTTCCCTGGAAATTCCATACCCCTCCCATAAGACCCGATAAAATGTACCTTTATCTCCATTACTTCTTAAAAAAGCCAGATAAGCATCACAGATTCCAATATCATCAGGGGTGGCATTGTTGTGTAATTTCTGGTGCCATTGTTCCAGAAAAGTAGTCCCCCGGACCCCGTTATTCTGTAAAATATGCAAAATATTATCGCGGATTTGCTGTCCATTTTCTCCGCCAAGGGTTAAAAAACTCATCAATAATCTGACCATCGAATAATGTTTAGAATCCGTGATCATCAATCTTGAAATAGTCTCATTCAATCTGTCAACGCTCGCAGTCATTTCTCTTGGCGTCGTATTATAACCTCTCTGCCACGGCAGGACTCCAAGCCGGTTGTATCTCATGTACACTGCCAGGGTGCTGAAAAATTCTTTGCAATGAGGAAATCTGCCAAGCAATTCGCAAACAAATTTATTTCTATGCATCAGACTCCGGCCATGCTCCCCTCTTTCACCTTCTATCATGGTGTGAATCCAACTCTTGGTTTCACCAGCCATTTCTTCCAGTCCAGGATCGTCCTTAACGGTAATTTTATAATTCCTGTTTCCGTCTTTAACCCACTGATTGTGAGGGGGACGGTCAGGATAGAAAAGCACAAATTCCAGTTCATTGAATTCCATGGAGTTGGGAATAGTGACTGAAAAAACCCGGATATTATCCGAAACAGGCTGTAAGGCTGTTTGCACCGCCTTATCATCCATCTTTGTTGTGTGATCCGGCCAAATGGCTTCCGGGGGAATTTCCCAATTCCCGTAGCGGCTTTTACCCCAGTGAACATGCACTCTCTCTCTGCTCTTAACAACAATGATTACTTTTTTATTCACTCCTGTTGCAGAAACATCCCAGATAACAGGCTGATTTCCCTGCATTTTTCCGGCTAATACCATGATGGGGGTCAGGTCTTGGGCTGAATGCGAAGGAGCCAGAAAAGAAGAATCCACAGATTGCGAAAAACATTGAACCGGTTGGCATAAAAATCCGGTCGATAAAAACCAGGCAATCATGCAAATAAAAAAATTCTTGTGACCTATCATATAATTTTCTCTGACAATAGATTCAAAACATAAGCATATTAATAATACTTGTAAATATCTACTTTGTCAAGGGGTCAATCATTTCGGAGATTCACTCTTTTTCCAAACAGACCGATTCCGCTTCAGTCTATTCATGAAAATAAAAGAATTATCAAAATCAGACAGGCATAAAAAAGCCCTCTTTATCACCTAGGGGATAAAGAGGGCAAATTTAATATTTCTCAATTCATTATCATTTATCTCTCAAGACTTAAAAATCTCGAGAAAAATATAACCTCATTGAGCCGGAGGAAGATTCTTGTTCTTTCTTCTTCTTCTTGATTTTCTTGCCAGCTGGATATGCTGCTCTTCCCGGAATTTTTTTACGGTTCCCCAATTCCTTGAAATTTTTGCCCAGAGATTCCGGCCGTTTTTAATGAGCAAGAGATCGTAAGTGGATGGGTGCTTGCCTCCCAGCTGTTCCACCATGGTGTAATACTGTTTGCATATTTCGGTTTTGAGGTAATTCCTCCTGAATTGGGACAGATTCAATTTATATAATTTGATCAGGCGATTCACATGACTGACTGCCACATTCAATTCCTCGGAAATACGGCGGATTGTCCCCATTTCATTCAAATATTTGATCAGGCGATCCTTGGTCAGTTCATTTTTTATTCTCTGAAAGTTCTGCCGGTTGAAAGGCTTGTAATCAATGATCCCCAGTTTATTTCCTATGGCAAAATACTGACGGATACGCTCACGGGTGTACCCATAATCAGAAGCCACTTTCTGCAGGGTCCGGTATTCCTGATATTTCCTGAACATGGTCTTAATGAGTTCTTTTCTTACTTCAGCCTGTTTGGCCATCAATTCCTGATGACTAAACGATTTTTTTTCAGCAATGGACTCACCGCCGCCTGTCACTGAGTCTTGTTGAGAGCCTGCTGATTGCGCGACCGGCCTGGATAATTCATTTTCATCATTATGAAAATATTGTCCCCTTTCACGGATTGCCCGACTGCCAATTGTCATGATCCTTGTCATTGTTTCCTCCAAATCTCTTATTGCAAAAAACTCATTTCATTATGTTAGAAATAGATTATATTATATGATAGTTCCTCTGTCAAACAATTTCTTTAATTATTTTTATGTAGCTTATAATTATTATCAGCTCATAGCCTCTTTATATGAGCCACTGAATATGGTATAACATTCATATTTATTTTATATTTAAATATTTTTATTTCACCACGAAGAACACGAAGTACATTTGAAAAAATTTTTAGTAATGAGTTTACTAATATAATTTTATTTAAACTCAAAACTTAAAAAAACTCAACACTCATAACTCTTTTTACCCCTCGTGTTCTTCGTGGTGATAATTATTTTTAAGATGCTTCCGTATCTGTCAAACTTTAAGAGTCCAAAACCTGTGGTGACCGAAGATTAGCGATTCAAAAAATACGGTTCCGCTTTCCGGGTTGTTCCCTGTTCTTCTTCTTGGGTCAGCACAAGCCCGGAAATAGGAGAAAGAGAAAGAGCACGCGCTTTTTCCAGAAAGCATTGTTCCACATGATGCAGTTGTTCTTTTGTGGGGGCTGACGACACCACAACCAGCTTGTCCTCATTGTTGGATTTTCTAATCAGAATCCATCCGCCGTATTCCCCCTGACTGTCTTTAAAAAAAATCTGAACCCCATCCGTACGATCAAGATGATCCACTGCCGGATCAGCGGAAAAAAGTTCTGCAAACAAGGCTACAAACGCCTCTTTTTCTTCGGAAGTCGGAACATACTCCGGATCTGTTGTCCGGAGAAATATATTCAATTCACCTGAACTCGGATGCCTTGGAAAACTTTCATCCAGAGAAATGAGCGCCCGTCCGGGCCTGGTTCCGGATTGAATTTTTTTTTCAAGACCCAAAAGCAGATCCACAGCCATGAGGGTTGCATCATCAAAAAACCAGGACAATCCCTGGCTCAATCCGAAATGCCCGCTGAGTTCCGCCCACATCTGCACAGGCAGGTTTGTTGTCAGGTTGATTTCCTTTCCGTGAAGTCTCAGGATCGCCGGGCTTTCCGAACAGGCATGGAATTCCCTGAATTTCTTCTCCAGTATAATGGCCGTCTCTTTGATGAAGGCGAACCCTGTCGGTGCAATCACAGGAACGACGCCGGAATCCTCCAGGGCCTTCCTTGTCTCGGGTCTCGATTTGACTTCTGTGATCACAATCGGTTTTTTTTCCGAGGGTTCCATCTGCCTGCAGGAAATGACGAGCAGCCGGTCTCCTTCCACGTTGATCCCGTCAGAACGCATGACCGCGAGACGGTCTCCATCTTCATCATGGGCCAGGCCGATGACTTCCCTGCCGGGAAAATCTCCGGCAGCTTTCAGAACCGCTTTTCTCCAGTGCATCTGGTTTCCCGACTCCAACGGATTATACCCCCTTTCCTCATCCACGCAGATGACATGGGCGCCCAGCACAGAATAAATTTCCATGGTTCTGAAAGCCGTCCCCCTGCCGTGATCTAAAACCACAACCATGTCCTTCAACGGCTTCTCCCCGCAGGCACCGGGAAAAGAAACATCCGGAGACAACTCCAGCCATTTCCGAATTTCCCCGGACGGCTTTTCAAACCATTTCAACAATCCGGGGATCAACTGATCCGGTTTTTCCGGGGGAATCAGTGAAGAAAGAACCCGGTAAAAATCACCCTGATAACGGACGGTCATTTCATTCATGGCTTTTTTCCCCAGGAGTCCGAAGGCGACAATGAAAGCATGATGAAACCGGCTCAGGGTATTTTCATCAGGAAGCATCTGATGATCAACGGAAAAAACTTCCAGCGAATGAAAATCCGTGTCTAAAAGAAAGGCATCACTCTGTATTTTTTCTTTTTTCCCGGGCAGAACATGATTTTTGAGCCGGGACATCTGATCAGAGGAAATGGAGTAAATGAACCCTTCCCTGTCCCGGATACAATGTTTCAGTCCGGTGTCTTTTTTCGGATTATGGCTGGCCGACACGTTGACCGCCACGTGGAGCCCCTGATGAAGCAGGTACGCGAGTCCGAAATAAATATCCGGGGTGGTTGTGACCCCCAGGTCCACGACCCGGGCTCCGGTCAGGGCCAATGCGTTCATATAGCAGCGTTGAATCCGATGACTTCCAGGCCTGGCCTTTTCAAACGCTCTGCCTACTCCGATCATGAGCGATCTTCCGTCCGGACCCAGAGTCATCTCTCTAAATATCGGCCCTGCTTTTAACCCCAGATAAAAAACGACATGATTGGGAAGACGGGCTGCTTCAATCCTCAAATCGTAGGTCCTGAAACTGCCCGGGATGATGTCTCGTTCCGAAATACGAATCAATTCCCTTAAAAATAAGACCTGATGTTCCCTGGTCAACGAAAGAAATTCCTGCAGGAAACCATCCTGTATGAAGATTTCCCCTTTTTCAATCAATGAAACAAAAGAATCAGGATTCATCATCGTTCATCTGCCGGCAGACGGATCGGGGAAATCCCGATGCTCTCTGAGCGCTCTGACGGATATCCCCGCTTCTTTCAAAAGCTGAAGCTCCAGGGCATTCAAGGAATAACGGGAGTCATAGACCACTTCCCGAATACCGGAATTGATGATCATTTTAGTGCATATGAGACAGGGTGAAAAGGTAGTATATAATGTTGCATCCCTGATGGACACCCCATGATAAGCTGCCTGTGTGATGGCATTTTCCTCCGCATGGGAACAGAGGCATTCTCCCAGATTTTCCCCCGATACCCCGAAACTGTTGCACCGGGGACATCCTCCCTCATTGCAGTTTTTGATCCCTCTGGGAGTGCCGTTGTAGCCCGTAGATATGATCCGGTTATCACGAACGATGACCGCAGCCACATGCCTTTTCACACAATTGGAACGCTGGGCCACCACTCTCGCGATATTCATGAAATACTCGTCCCAGCCCGGCCTGAAAATTTTTTTTGTCACCTCTTTCAAGATTTCGATTACCTGCTCATGAAGAGTCTCCAGCGAACCGCTGTTTCTCAGGATATAATCCGCCATTTTTCCGGTCTTCTCCAGCTGCTGGGAAACAGGATCAGGACTTTTCAGCTCCTTCTTCTCGAGCTTTTTGAAAGAGTCCAGATCTTGATCCGCCTTCTCTCGGTTGCGTGATTTACAGCGTTCAAACCGTACCCGGGTGGGAGCTTCCACCCTGATGAGTTTAAAACCTTTTACCTTTCTCAGCCGCTCCACTTCTGACGGATTCCGGATGGAATCAATGACATAATTTCGATCCGGCATCAGTTTTTCAACCGTCTTCTCCGCAAGAACGGCCGCCCCCATGGTGGAACGAAGACTGTTACCGGTTTCAATCAGATTCTCCCGGGAAAATTCCTTTCCTTCTTTTGAAAGGATTTCCCTGATGATATCCGATAATGAATAATATTGAAAACCCCGATGAATCAAAAATTCAGCCACCGTACTTTTTCCTGAACCGTTACGGCCTGTCAAACCTATGATCATGCGTCTTCCCTATCTATTTTGTTCCGGACATATTTAAGACATTATGCTAAAAAATAAAAGTTAAAAATTTCTATCGCCAATTGACCATTTTTCATGCAAAAATCAAATCTAAAAGAAAAAATCAAAATGTTCAATAAAGTTACGATATGCGGCATGGGCGTCATGGGGGCCTCCCTGGGGCACACCCTCATCCGTTATAAACTGGCAAAAGAAGTCTGCGGCCTGGTGAGACGGGAGGAAGTCATACCCGATTTGATCCGGTTGAAACTGGCGCATGTTGCCACCCGTTGCATTGAGAAGGCTGTAAAAGACGCGGAAATCGTGATCCTGTGCACTCCGGTCAGTCTCATCCCTCAACTGTTAAAAAAAATCCTGCCTTTCCTCTCGTCCCGGTCACTGGTCATGGACGTGGGGAGTGTCAAAAAACCCGTGGTTTCGGCATGCAGCCGCATTGTGGGAAAGCAGGCGGGTTTCCTGGGTTGCCATCCTATGACAGGAACGGAAAAATTTGGTTTTAATAATTTTGTACCAGGTCTTTATCGGGGGGCCCCGTGTATCCTGACCCCGGAAAAAAACACCCCGGATTGGGCATTGCCAAGGGCTGAAAAATTCTGGAAACAACTCGGGGCCAAGGTCTTCATCATGACTCCTGAAGGACACGACACTTCCGTCGCATGGATCTCACATCTCCCGCACGTCGTGTCTTTTGTTCTCATGGACTCCCTTTTAAAACAAAAAAACCGGCTGCCGGATCTCCTGAATATCGCCGCAGGCTCTTTCAAAGACATGACGCGAATCGCGGCCAGCTCCGCCGAACTATGGACAGGCATTTTCCAGGAAAACCGCCGGGAAATCCTCAAAACCACGGCTGTTTTTGAAAAACAGTTCCGAGTCTTCCGGCAATTGCTTTCCGGGAAAAATCCTGCGGCGATCCAGCGCTTTTTATCGCGTGTTTCAGAAGAACGAAGAAATTTCAAACACTCTTCCAGCTCCTGAGAACTTGGATAAGGCCTGAAAACGGGGCGCGAAATCCAGCGTCTCTTGTTCATCCGCCATGGATAAATCATTCGGAAATCTGAAGCCTTTTTCCGACGATAATAGATACAGAATTTTCCTGTTGACTAGATACCGAGGATAAGATAAAAGGTTTCCTCTTTTTGTTTTTGGAGATCATGCAATGAAAACATATGAATTGAAAAAAGAAGAAATCATACGGAAATGGCATTTCCTTGATGCGACAGACCAGGTCATGGGGAGGCTTGCCTGCAAAGTGGCAAGACTTCTGATCGGAAAAAATAAGGTTCAGTATACTCCGCATGTTGACGGAGGGGATCACGTGATTGTCTTGAATTGCAAAAAGGTCAGGATAACCGGTCATAAAAAGGAAACGAAAACGTACCACCATCATTCTGGTTATATTGGGGGTCTAAAAAAAGTTACATACGAACAAATGCTGGAAAAGCACCCGGGACGAATTCTGGAACATGCGGTACAAAGGATGTTGCCCAAGACTAAAATCGGCAAAAGAATGTTCAGCCGTTTGCGGGCATATGAAGGGGAAGCGCATCCTCATCAGGCGCAGCAGCCAAAAAAGGCAACACATTAAAGTAAACCAATAGCGGAGGCAAAACGTGGGAGAGTCTAAATCCAATAACGAAGTAGTGACCATCGGCCGAAGAAAAAAGGCTAGCGCAAGAGTCAGGATGACGCTTGGTTCAGGAAAATTCAACATCAATGGTGTTTCCCTGGAGACCTATTTTCCGAGCTTATCACTCAAAAAAGTCATTTCTTTTCCCTTGACCATCTCCAAATCTGAAAAACGTTTTGATTTTAATGTCACTCTTTCCGGTGGCGGAAAATCCGGTCAAGCTGAAGCCTTGAGACTTGGGATTTCAAGAGCCATATGTAAATTCGATGAAAAAATGAGGACTCCCTTGAAATCAGCTTCTTTGCTGAGCCGGGATCAGCGAATGAAGGAAAGAAAAAAATACGGTCAGGCCGGAGCCAGAAAACGCTTCCAGTTCTCCAAACGTTAATTCCCATTTTTTCAACAAACAGCAGGAAGCACAGATCTTTCAAAGGATGACATTCCACATTCCAATTCATCACTCAAAACTTTCAATTCAATTTTATTCTAATTCCCTCCGTGTTCTCCGTGGTGAAATACTAATTTTTGATACTCATGTATCTGTCAAATTGCACAACTCAAAAAACTTTAACGGTGATCTACCTATTTTAGTAAATGATAGATAGTTGCTGCTTCCACGCGTCAACTCCTTTGTGATGAAAAGGAGATGGTTTAAGCTACTTCTAGATTGACCATCTTCTCTAAAATCATTTAATCTCTGATAGACATCCTTATATTCTTTATTAGATGAGGGGGATTGTCCTTCACATAACGACTTATGGAAAAAAAATGAAGTTAAGTGAATATCTCATTGATCAGGGAATCCTTCTGGAGTCACGAAAAGGCACGAAATGGGAAGTGCTCGAATGCCTCACACGGCATTATTGCCGTTCTCTTCCCGAGAACATCGGTGATCTGGTTATCAATACTGTTCTAACCAGAGAAATGAAAACCTCTACAGGATTGGGTGACGGCCTCGCTGTCCCGCATGGAAGGACAGATGCCGTAAACAAAACAGGCATTCTCTTTGCCCGGTTCAAAGAGGGAATTGAATGGGAATCATCAGACGGAGGTCTGGTCTATTTTGTTTTCCTGGTGATCGGCCCTGTTTGTTCCGCCAATGAATATCTGGATATTCTTTCCACCATTTCCAAGATACTAAGCCGGAAAACATTACGAACCGCCTTACTTTCAGCCTCTTTCCCTGAACAGGTCATCCAGATGATGGATGCAGTCAAAGGGCGAAAAAAACCAAGGAATAATACCAGAATTAAGAATTGAGAATTGAAAATTGAAAATTGAGAACAAAATAAAGAAAAAAATATTTTTTTCAGGAATCACAAAGTCTTCATTCATCATACTCCATTCTCTTTACTCGATCCTCAATTCTTTTGAATAAAAACGATGCCGCAAACAAAAACACAGAGACGACAAGGGTTTTTAAAACCCGAAGAAATCATTAAAATCAAGGACCTTTCCCTTGTGGCAAGGGGCATTGTTGAGGGACTGGTGGCGGGGCATCATAAATCGCCATATAAGGGATTCAGTCTGGAATTTGCCGAACATCGCAAATACACACATGGGGATGAAATCAAACACCTGGACTGGAAAGTATACGGGAGGACAGAAAAATATTTTGTCAAACTATATGAAGCCGAAACCAATATGCGGGTTTACCTGCTTTTGGATACCAGCGAATCCATGAATTTTTCAGGAGGATTTGGCCTGACCAAACTGACCTATGGGACCTATCTTTGCGCCGCCCTTGCCTATCTCATCAACAAACAGCAGGATCAGGTGGGCCTGGTGACCTATAATAACAAGATCACCCGAATACTTCCTCCCAGACATCATCCTGACCACATGGCCAGAATGATCAACAACCTCTCTTCCATCCAGGCTGAAGGCAAAACCCACACCTCGGCCGTGCTGCAAGATCTGGCTGAACGGATTCAGAAAAGATCCCTCCTGATCCTCATCTCCGATCTTTTGGACGACCCTGAAACGGTGTTGCGATCCGTGGGACAATTCCGCTTCCGAAAACACGAGATAATGGTATTTCATGTTCTGGATAATGCCGAATGGATTTTCCCATATAAACAGATGAGCACGTTTGTGGATATGGAAACCCACCAAAAAATAACGGTGGATCCCATTGCCCTGCGCATGGACTATCTACGGGCGATTGAAAAGTTCAAAATACACTATCAGGCAGGTTTTTCTAAAATGAACACAGATTACATCCCTGTGAACACCCTTGTTCCTTTTGAATACGTTCTATCCTCCTATCTAGCCAAACGAAAGAAAATCCGATGATCGAATTTCAGGCCCCTCAAATGTTTCCGGCCCTGTTTGCAGTCGCACTTCCTGTTTTGATTCATTTTCTAATCAGGGCAAAAACCAAATCGTTTTATTTCCCCGCTATTTTCCTTTTCAAGGAAACAATCCGTAAACGACATCAGCAGATCAAATTCAGCCAATTGCTTCTCCTTCTGGTCCGGATACTGATCGTGCTTTTTCTCGCTCTGGCTTCTACCAAGCCTGTGATTCGGATTCCATCCAAATGGGCATTTCTTTCGTCAGGAGTGACGGATTATATCCTCATCCTGGATCATTCACTCAGTATGAAAGCCGGTAAAAACAATACTACCTTATTCGAAGAAATGTCTGCAAAGGCCATTCATTTTCTGGAAAAAGTTGGGGAAAGGGATCGGGTGACCATCTTGAGCACGGATGCAGCCTCATCCATACTAGGCAACCATTTCGAAAGGATGAATTCGGAAAACATCACCCGGATTCAACAGACCTTGAAATGCGGATACGGCAAGTCCGACTTGCTTCAAACCTATCAAAGGGCCCAATCTTTATTGGAAAGAATCGCCTCGAGAGAAAAAGCCATTGCTGTTTTTTCGGATTTCCAGGAAAGCAGCGCCCAACCTTTACTGGATCATCTATCCAACATAAAAAATCCTATCCCCACACTTCTATTTTTCCCCGAAAATACAAGCGGTGTTTCAGTGAATAATTTCTACTTCGAAGATATCCAAATCCCTTTTGTCTCCTATCTGGAAAAGGAAACCGTTCCCGTGGAAATCAAAATCGCTGTCAGCGGCGGACCCCATTCTCCCGCACTGCTTAGGGTCAGTTTGAACGGATTGCCTCTGAAGGAAATGCCTTTAAAAGTAAAAGAAGGCAGCGTTATCACTCAAACCTTGTTGATCCCGCGGAATCAAAACGAAGATACTTTAATAAACGCTGTCCTGTCAGGCGATCAGTTCAAAGAAGACAATTCCTGTTACGGATTATTTAAGGGGCCTCCGCTGATACGAATTCTGATTCTTCAGTCCGCAGACGAAAATAAAGCTTTTTATCTTGAAAGGGCTCTGGATCCTTTTGCATCTGAAGACGGAAAAGGAAAAACTTCTTTCATCGTCAAAACAGCCTCCTCCCTGGAAGAGATTTCCCATCTCTCCAATCACGATCTGATCATCCTTCCGGACGCCGGCACCTTGTCGCAAGGACAAACCCATCTTTTGGAGGAATTTGTCAGATCAGGCGGCGGCCTTTTGGCCGGTTTCGGATTGTCCACTCCTTTGGAATCCATCAATGCACTCTGGCATAAAAAAGACGGGGCTTTCGCAGTCAAGCTCCTCCGGGTGAAAGCATCTGAAGAAAAGCCTCGCCTGATTGTGACAAAAGACGGAGAACGCTTTCTAGATGCCTTGTCCGATCCCCTCTACTGGCGGTCCGCCTATTATTCAAGAATGCTGGAAATCGACACGAAAGAAATTTCCGGATCGAATCAGATATGGATCCAAAATGAAGAAAATGAACCTTTCCTCATGATCAGAAAAATAGGATCAGGGTTCGCAGCGTGGTTTTTGACCGATCCCTCACCTCAAGGGACGTCTCTTGTGCTGGAACCCGTTTTTGTACCGTTGATCCACCGCATGGCTGATTTTCTAACTCAAGGTAAAAGAAGAAAAATTTATTCACGGATTGGAGACCGTATTTTTTTTGATTCAAAAGAAGGTACGGATATCCTGACATGTCTTGATCCGGACATGCGAAAAACCGTCCTGCATAAAAAGGATGCGGATCATCTGTTTTTTTACGCTGAAAAACCCGGAATGTATAAAATCATCAAGGAGCAGAAAACCGTCAGGCAATTTGTCGTCAATACGATCCCTTCCGAATCGCAGCTAACCTACCTTCCCAAACAGACATGGCTCCCGGTGGCGTCTCCTCCACTTTTTATCGGCAGTACAAACGAAGACATGGATCTGTTTTTGAAACAGCACAGCGGATTTTTTAATCTCTGGCAGGCTTTGTTATGGATGGTCGTTGTCATGTTCATTTTGGAAATGCTGATCATCTCCCGCTTGAGAAAATAATATCGGAAGTTTCCAAAAATCTGACTTTTTAGGATTTTCGTCTGTCAGGATGCTTCGCCATTATTCTTGGGTCATTTTCCCGCAGTAAGCAAAGGGGGAATGGAGCACCGGGATTCATTTCTTATCAGCGGTTTGGATTGGAGGTATGGATCTGACAATGGAACGGATGAAATCTTTTTCATCCCGCTCCGTCAAGGCAACTGAAAAAGGAGCGGGCACTTGGCTGCCTGCTTTATCCGTTATGATTTTCACAATGGGACGAAAAATATCATTTCGGTCCGCCTTCACAACGATGGCTATCTCTTTTGTATTCAATTCCACTTCAATGCCCGGCGGATACACGCCTATTGTCTGAAAAAAAATATCCAGCAGCTGGGGATCGAACTTTTTTCCTTTCAAATCCTGCATCATACGGTACACTTCTTCAGGAGGCATTTCACCGCAATAAACCCTTGTTCCGCGCAAGGCATCGTAGAAGTCCGTAATGGTAACAATTCTGGAAGCAAGGCTCAATGGACGTTCCCGATACAAACTAGGGTATCCGCTTCCATCATAATTCAAATGATGTTCCAGCGCCACAATTGTGGCCATCTCCGGAAAACGTCCCTCAAGAAAAATCTTTTTTGCCCCCTCAAAGGAATGCGTTTGCATGACCTTCCATTCCTCTTCTGTCAATTTTTCCGGCTTATCGATGATGACAGTTGGAATAGCTGTTTTTCCGATATCATGAAGGAGGGCAGCCACGCACAATTCATCCAGGACGGCCCGTGAAAGCCCCAAAGCGGCTCCAAGCAAAGCCGTTAAAATCGCCACGTTCATCATGTGTTCCATGGTGTATTCGTTGTGCGCCTTGACAGTTCCGAGATAGATCAGTTCCTCATAATGATTCAACACCTGAGGTGTCAGATAATTGACTATGTGGAACAGATAATCATAATCCATCTTCTTGCCGCTCAGCATGGCCTCATTTAATTCATTTAATTTCTCCAGACCCTGCTGAAAAATATCCTCAGGTATCGGACCAGTTGTTTGTTCTAGCTCTGTCGCCTCCTGGACTCCCACCGATAAAAAATCGCATGATATATGATGTATTCCTTCACTCTTTAAATAATGATTCCAGGAAATACCATGCTTGGGGAACCGATCCGTGCCCAATAATATCTTACAGAATTCTGCCAATTCCCTTTCAGGCAAGGTCTTGAGAAAAGTAATCCGGGATATCTTTTTACCGGAAATGCATGAGATGAAAAGGGAAAGGGATTCGCTGAGTTCAACCCGCGGTTTATTTTCATAAATGATCTCATTCTCAATCACGGTGAATTGCAGTTCATCTTTAAGCTTAAAATATTGAAACAGCTGTTCCATGAGTAAACCGGTATTTTTCCTGATCGTAGGGTGATTGTCCGGATAAAATTTCATATCCTGGAGCAAACCGCTCATGCAGCGAAGGCATCTTTCAAATAGAGTGAAACTGGTTTCTATATTCATGGGGAGGGGGTCTTTCTGTTCTCCAAAAGGATGTTGCCCGTTAATTGAAGAACTGTGCTGCCACTCTTGCTGAGGGAAGACAGAGCTATCAAGGCGTCATTGGTTCCGATTTTGGCAAGAGCATTTAATATCGCTGCGCAAAAGGCTGTATTCTTTTTCTCCCGGAAAAAAGGGGTATGATTAAACACGTCCGTCAACAACGCCACTGCATGGATATTTCTCTGATCCCCCAACGCAGCGATGATGTCCATTTTTTTGTCATAATTACGTTCGAACATATCCTGGGAAATCAAAAATGATTTCACTTTCTGCAGGATAGGCATCTTGGCATAACAGGCTATCGATTTAACGGCTTTCGAAAACAAATCCTTATTGGATAATTTCAGCAAAGGCAGAAGATATTCCAGGCTCCTCTGGGTCCCATGATTCATCAAGGCGTCCAATGCCTGATGTCTGATTTCCGCTTCTGCATGATTTAATAAAGACGCAAGCATATCCGCACAGGATTCATTCGGCATGCAACGCATGATCCGAATCGCATCCTTGACCACATTCGAATCCGGATTTTTGATGTCTGCCTCTAGTAATGGAATATTTGAATACATGAGCTTGGAAAGAAGCGAAAAAAGGCGGCCCTTTGTCTCTTCATCCGTCAACGTAGACCCAAAAAGACGTATCTGTGTGATGACCATGGACCGATTGAGGCGCAAAAGAAGTTTTTCAAGAATTAAAGACTCCTTATTGTTTTCTTTAAGATACTTTTCCGTTAATTCCAATACAACGGCACCGGAAAAGACCAGATTCAAGGTTTGATCAGCACTGGAACGGATCAAATCATCCTCCTTGAGCGCACTGTGCCTGTCCAGAAAAGAAAAGGCTTCATAGATGAGATCCAGGTTCCTTGACTGAAATACTCTTTCAAAATAAGGAGGCAGCCGGGAAATCAACTTCATATAATCAACGGGATTATTTTCGAGTTCAAGGAGGTCCAGAATAACCCGAAAAACATGATGAGACAGAATCACGGGCTGTAATTCTGATTCATACTTTTTCTGGTCCGAACGGGCGTCAGCGTCCCTGGTTATAAGAGGTTCCATCCTTTCAATCATCTGGGTGATGGAGCCTTTATAAGCTTCAGAAAAAGCAATCCCCTTTGACCTTTTCTGAAAAATATCATGAAGAAGATGAGCCTCTTGAAATGAGGACTCAGTCTCTTTGTTATCTTCAAAAATCTGCTGTTCATCCTTCCTGGAAGAAGAATCTAAAAATAAATTAAAGGTCTGAAGCAGCCTGTCATCAAACTGATCAAACTGCTTTTCTGATCGGTTGATAGAAGAAACGGTTTTATTCACGATATCGGGATTGAGCTGGGAGATCAACTGACAGAATTTTTCAATCTTGGGTTTTTTTTGATTCCCTTCGGTGAGACAGGCTGTACCTAGGAATTTTAAAAAAGAGATCATCTTCTCCGTTTCTTCAAGCCCCCCTTTTTTATAAATCCGATTGAGTAAGAGCGCCAGTTCCTCCGCCGTTTGGAAGCGAGGGCCCGTGGATTCGCTTGAAAGAATATTTCCCCCGGCAGTAATAAAACGATCTATCAGATTCTTCCACTTATTTTCCTCAAATAGCTGATCATCTTCCGTTGAAGATTCTTCAGAAAATAATTTTTCATAATCCAAAGCGAATAAATTGATGAAAGGGAGCGAAAACTCCGAGGCAATCTTGATAAGCCCACCTCTGGATTCGACTTCAGCCACCGGCAATGCAGCAATCCGAAAAAAATTTAAAAGCGTGACTTCCGTCACACCAGGATAAACAACAAAGGCTGACACGCCGCGTCGGTGAAGCTCGCGGGCAGTGGCACCGAATTGTATATTTTCCTTGGAAAGATCCACTCCCTGGATCACCCATCCTTTCGGCTCGATCCCAATCCAAAGTTCCTTTTCAATGGAAAAAAACGGCTCCAAATGCAGCATCAGATTATGAATTCCAGCTTTTACTTCCGGATGGATCGGAGGATAAAGCGTCAGCAAATTCAATCCCAGAGAAATCCTGCGCACAATTCCTTGTTTCAAAGCTTTCAGCTCTGTTGCGGAAGGAGTAGTCATGGCCCCATATTAAAACGAATCTCATTGAAAGCAAAATAAAATTTAAGGGGCTATTTCGTTTTATCTGGACGAGACTCAAATGAGTTTCTCTTCGCAAGCTTGAAAATACGATATCATTTCTTCCGCGTCTTTTGCGTCTCTCAAAGACTGACAGAGATCCGTCTTTTTTATCATGGAAGTCAGACGTCCCAGCATGAAGATATGATCTTCCTCAGTTTGAGCACAGGGCATAAAAAAAAGATCGCTGTTTTCTCCGTCCAGGGATCCGAAAGGGATCCCGCCGGGAACTTTTGCAATAACCATGAAAGATTCATAACACAAGTCCGGTGTATGAATCCTGGGATGAGGAATGGCTATGCCGTTTTTCAATCCTGTCGGTCCTAATTCTTCGCGGTTTCTCAACAACCCCAACAATTTGGTCGGATCTGAAAGCATGCCCGTTTTTGCCGCCACATTCACTAATTCTCTTAAAACGCTAGGTTTGGTCCTGGCCGGTAAAAAAGGCTCCATCGATTCATTCAACAGCCAGTCTCCGAGTTTTTTTTCAATGAGATTCGCCTTAGACCATAATTTGAAAGAACCGTGATGCTTCTTCCCAGACAGGTTCGTTGTGTCAGAAAAAAGGAATTGATTGGCCCAGTCTCGCAATACCCCTTTACGGAAAACGAACTTGTTTCGTTCCATCTCATGAGGCACCTTTCCCTTTTCCACCAAAAACTGAAGATCCTTGACGGAAAGATCAAGATATTCAGCGGCCTCTTTTAAACCAAGTTTACTCTGGGGCATGAAATGACTCTCAAATATGATATCTGTTAAATCCAGAAAATGGTGAGGCAAGATTACTAATGATTGAAAAAACTGGCAATTTAAAAAAAGATGGACGTTCAGCATCAATACTGCGAATATGATTAAAAAATGTTTTTATGCATATAACCGGTGTTAGAAGATGAAAAATATAATCCGTTGATATGAAACGGCCGTAACAGATGACGGGCTTCACCCTTCTACTAGGGATGGAAATCAGAGGCAAAAACGAAATTGACTCCTGAATTCTGGATTCTAAAAACGAAGAATAATGAAATAAACAAGGATAATAAATACCGGACAGCAGCGTATGGATTCTTTGTCTGAATTAAAACAGGAATTATTGAATCATGCCTTAAAATTCGGCGATTTTACTTTAGCCAGCGGGCAAAAAAGTTCTTACTACATCAATTGCAAGCCGGTAACATTAAGCGCAAAAGGTTCCTATCTGGTGGGGGAAAATTTACTTGAGCTTATTCCTGAAGATTGCATCGCGGTGGGCGGCTTGACGTTGGGAGCGGACCCGATTGTCAGCAGCATCACTTTAGTCTCCCACTTAAAAAAAAGACCTATCCAGGGATTTCTGGTCCGCAAAGAAAAAAAAGATCATGGAACAACCAGTCAGATGGAAAATCCTCCTCCGGAAGGCAGCTTGGTAACGATCGTGGATGATGTGATCACCACAGGCGGTTCCGCTTTAAAAGCGACGGAAATAGCCCTGGCATCAGGGCTTAAAGTGGCTGTCGTTCTCTGCATCGTGGATCGCAGCCAGGGAGGAAAAGAAGCCTTTGAAAAACTGGGCATTCCCATGCGGTCTCTTTTCAAAATCCAAGATTTTCTGCCCCCAGACAAAAAAGGAAATTAACCCATGTGCGGGATTGTGGCTTATTCAGGAAAAAAGGATTGTGTTGATTTTTTGATGAACGGGTTGAGGCTCCTTGAATACCGTGGCTATGATTCCGCAGGGATTGCCGTCGTCAACCCGATCGGCGATATCGAGATCCGCAAGGAATGCGGGATGCTTCACATGCTGGAAAAATCCCTTTCAAATGGGCCTCTTCAAGGCAAAACCGGTATAGCCCATACGCGCTGGGCAACCCATGGGAAACCGACACAAAATAACGCCCATCCCCATCTGTCACAAGACAAAAAGATCTGTATTGTTCATAACGGCATCATTGAAAATCATGATGTTCTGCGCCATGAGCTGAAAAACGCAGGCATTCATTTTATCTCAGAAACCGATACTGAAGTGATCCCTCATTTGATCGCGCGATACCTCTCTCAGGGTATGTCTATGAAAAACGCTTTCATGAAAACACTCTCCAGACTGGAAGGAGCATTCGCTATTGCCATGATCGCTAAAGACACTCCAGGAACCATCTACGCCGCACGAAAAGGGTCTCCCCTTATTGCAGGGTTCAAGGATAACGAAGTTTTTCTGGCTTCAGATGCGTCCCCTTTCATAACCCGTACCCGTGAAGTCCTCTACCTTGATGAAGGCGACGTCCTTATTTTCAACGGCACATCTTCCCGATTATTCAATGTCTCATCCGGCCGAAACAAAAAAATCAGGACGACCCGCCTTAATATTAAGAATTTGTCCATAGGCTTGGGCGGTCATGAATCCTATACCCATAAAGAAATCCATGAACAGCCGGAAATATTGAAACGGATTATCCGGCTACGGCTGGGAAACAACAGAAATGCTTTTCAAATGTGTTTCAATGATCTAAAGATCCCGGATGATTTTTTCCGCTCCATTGACCGGATATATATTACCGGCTGCGGCACGGCCTATCATGCGGGCTATATTGGAAAATATTATTTTGAGGAATTCATGGATCTCCCTGTGGAGGTCATGCTTTCTTCTGAATTCAGATACGCAAAACCGAAACTCAATAAAAACAATCTAGTTATTGCAATCTCTCAATCCGGTGAAACGGCTGATACACTCGCCAGCATCCTAGAAGCAAAAAAACACGGATCAACAGTCCTTTCCGTTGTGAATGTGCTGAACAGCTCAATAGACAGAGAAAGTCACGGTGTTGTTTACACTCATGCCGGTCCTGAAATCGGGGTTGCTTCAACTAAGGCGCTTACAAGCCAGGTGATCACCCTGTTGCTTCTCTCAATCCATATCGCGCAAATCAGAAAAGAATTTAAAAGGAAACAAAAGAATCCTCTTTTAAAAGAAATTTTCCATCTCCCATCTAAAGTGGTAAAAGTACTGCAGGCGGAAAAGCATATCCGTTCATGCGCCTTAAAATATCATCTCGCAACAAGCGCATTGTATCTGGGAAGGCATCTGAATTTTCCCGTGGCCATGGAAGGAGCACTCAAAAATAAAGAGATCTCATACATGCATGCCGAAGGATACGCCGCGGGGGAAATGAAGCACGGTCCCATTGCTCTCATCAACAAGGCCTTGCCGGTGATATGCATCTGTACCGCATCTAAAACTTATGAAAAAATGATTTCAAACATCAAAGAAGTCGAGGCCAGAGAAGGCATCATCATTTCATTGGCCACAGAAGGTGATGAACAAGTCAAGTCCTTTTCGCATGAAGTGATCTATATTCCCGAGACCGCCGAAGAATTGTCCCCGATACTGAATGTCATCGTCCTTCAAATGCTGGCCTATTATTTTGCGAAACATAAAGGAAACCAGATCGACAAACCGAGAAACCTGGCCAAGTCTGTCACTGTCGAATGATCACAGTTCTCCCCATCGATCAAACCCGTTTCCCGCATGAAACTCCCGGAAAAAATTCATCGGACTACTCGAGACTCTTTTTTGAGTTCCATTCCTTCACCCTCTGCTTGGCTGTCTCAATCTGATTTGTGGTAGCATTTTTCAGAATCTCCTTCCGCAAATCAACGGCAGGCCCATAATCACTTTCAGCCAACATGACCCAAAACAGAGCATTCACAAAATCAGGTTTAATGCCCTCTCCCTTGAAATACATCACGCTCAAATTATACTGGGCCTGAGTCACGCCCTGTTCCGCGGCTTTGGTGTACCATTTCAACGCTTCCCCCAGATTCTTTTCAACCCCTGCTCCGGTGGCATAGAGAACCCCCAGGTTGGATTGGGCCTTGGCATAACCCTGTTCCGCAGCTTTTAAAAACCACTTGAAAGCTTCCGCATCACTTTTCTGCACCCCTTTGCCTTTCCCATACATGACCCCCAGATTGTGCTGAGCCTGGGCATCACCCTGTTCGGCAAGCGGTTTCCATTCCTTCAATGCTTTTTGAAAATCCCCGTTGCTGTATGCCTTCAAACCGGAATCATAGTCAGCGGATACAACTACGGGAAGATGCAACAATAAAAAAAAGCCATATAAAAAACTTTTCCTGATTCTATTCATCATTTCACCCTGAAAAAAACCATCCTTCATCATGATTTTCAAGATATGACGCTATATTACCATAAATTTTTAAAAAGGGAATCAAGATTAATGATTTCTCTTCCAATAAAAGGCTTGAGCAGCATCCCGAAGTTCGATTCCAGATAAAGTCAGATGGTTCCTTATCTCATCCGCCAGCTTGAAATCCTTCCTTAGTTTTGCCAGACCTCTTCCGGCAACAAGCAGATGAATTTCATGATCAGCGAGATCGTGCTTCTTTGCCGCCAGCAGTTCCATCACGGCATCAAAACCGGAAGGAAAATCCGATCGCAAGACCGTATGAATCTGATCCGTTTCCGCCTCCAACCCCAACAAAGACATCATCTTCAATATGCTGGCGAAATAATTCTTGATTTCTTCCAATGGGGCAACGCCCTGAGCAAGCAAGGTATTCAACCGGGTACAGGAGGAAAAAACCGCCCCCAATCCTTTTGGGGTATTGAAATCATCACACAACGCCTCCACCCATTCCGGATCAGGTTCCCCTTCCCCGACTATAGATGTCCCGTGTTTTTGTAAAAGGAAAGCCTTGGCCCTGGAAAGTGTGTTATCAATTCGTTCCAATCCTTCACCGGCTTTGGCTATCAATCCGGGATCAAAATCCAGCGGTGAACGATAATGGGTGGAAAGCAGATAAAACTTAATGATCCTCGGCCTGAACTCGATAAACAATTCCCGAAGCAGCTTGAAATTCTTGAGAGATTTGGACATTTTTTCCCTGTGGATGGTGATCATGCCATTGTGCATCCAGTAAACGGCGAATCTTTTCCCGGAAAAAGATCTGGATTGGCATATTTCATTTTCATGATGAGGGAAAATGAGGTCCTGTCCGCCACCGTGAAGGTCGAATGTATCGCCAAGATATTTGGTGCTCATGGCGGAACATTCGATATGCCACCCCGGCCGGCCGTTCCCGAAAGAGGCTTCCCAAAACGGCTCACCCGGAATGCTTTTCTTCCATAAGGCGAAATCCAGTGGATTTTTTTTATCCGGATCCTCTTCCAATCTCGAATGAGTTTCCATCTCTTCCATGTTCCGCCCAGAAAGACTCCCGTATTCATGAAAACAGGAAACATCAAAATACACGTTCCCACCCACATTGTATGCCTGACCGTTTTTAAGCAGCACTTCTATCATGCGGATCATCTCCTGAATATGTTCCGTGGCTCTCGGTTCCATCGTAGGAGCAAGAAGATTCAAGGCCAACATGTCTTCATGAAAAGCATGCGTGTATTTTTCTGACAGGAGCCTGCACGCCTCTTTGGGATCATGTTCATAATCAGGCATCTCTTCTCTTGAACGTTTGATGATTTTATCATCCACATCCGTGAGATTCCGGACATACGTCACTTGGTATCCCAAGTATTTTAAAAACCGGAATACCGTATCAAAAGAAACAGCAGCCCTGGCATGCCCCAAATGGCAGTAATCATAAACCGTAGGTCCGCAGACATACATGGATACTTCCCCGGGCTTGACCGGGTTAAAAATTTCTTTCTGCCTGGATAAGGTGTTATAGATAAATAACTGGGTCATGTTTTCCTCTTTATTTTTAAAAAATTTTTCAATGAAAAGACAAAATTTTATTCATATTAAGCTAACAAAGGGCTATAATACAAGATCTATTAAAAATAGTCCCCGCTGTTCCAAGTTAGCAACGAAGACTTTATTATTCTTTTAACCTATCACAGCAATCAGGAGTACATATGAAAGAAAAAAACTTTACAACCATCGACGGCAATGAAGCCGTTGCTTATGTAGCATACCGCATCAATGAAGTGATCTCCATTTATCCGATCACCCCTTCCTCCAACATGGCAGAATGGGCTGACGCATGGGCCGCAGAAGGCAAAACCAATATCTGGGGAACCATTCCGCGTGTAGTGGAAATGCAAAGCGAAGGCGGAGCCTCCGGTGCGCTCCATGGAGCCATCCAATCAGGCGCATTAGGCACCACTTTCACTGCCTCCCAGGGACTGTTACTGATGATCCCGAATATGTTTAAAATCGCCGGAGAATTAACGCCTGTTGTCATCCATGTCTCGGCCAGAACCGTGGCCACACATGCCCTGTCTATTTTCGGAGATCACAGTGACGTCATGGCAGTGCGCTCCACCGGATTCGGCCTCATGGCTTCCGCGTCCGTTCAGGAAGCCATGGATTTCGCCCTCATCGCCCAGGCTGCTTCCCTGGACTCCAGGATCCCCTTCCTTCATTTTTTCGACGGATTCCGGACATCCCATGAAGTCTCAAAAATAGAAGTGGTTCCTGATGACGTGATGAGACGAATGCTTGATACCGATAAAATCCTGGAACACCGCAAGCGGGCATTGAGTCCTGATCATCCTGTTATCCGTGGAACAGCCCAGAATCCTGATGTGTTTTTTCAGGCTAGGGAAACCTGCAATCCTTATTACAATGCCTGTGCGGACATCGTTCAGCAAAAAATGAATGAATTTGCCTCGCAAACCGGCAGAGAATACCATTTATTTGACTATCACGGAGCAAAAGATGCGGAACGAGTGATCATACTCATGGCATCGGGCTGCGAGCCCGTCCATGAAACAGTGGACCACCTCCTTTCCCAGGGTGAAAAGGTCGGTGTTTTAAAAGTACGTTTATACCGCCCGTTTGATATGAAACGCTTTGTTGACAGTTTGCCCGCTACCGTACAAAAAATCGCGGTGCTTGACCGGACAAAAGAACCCGGTTCCCCGGGAGAACCCCTGTATCTGGATTGTGTCAATGCTTTTCATGAAGCTCAGCTGCTCGGATGGGGAAGCATGAAAAACACGCCCAAAATCATTGGCGGCCGATATGGTCTTTCCTCCAAGGAATTCACACCCGCTATGATCAAGGGAGTATTTGACCATTTAGACAGCGGCCATCTGAAAAACCATTTCACAATCGGAATCAAGGACGATGTCACCCATCTGAGCCTTCCGTATGATCCTCAATTTTCAACTGAATCGAACAAAGTAACACGGGCTATTTTTTACGGCCTGGGTTCAGATGGAACCGTCGGCGCCAATAAAAATTCCATCAAAATCATTGGAGAAAACACGGATAATTACGCCCAAGGGTATTTTGTTTATGATTCTAAAAAAGCCGGTGCTGTCACGGTTTCCCACTTGAGATTCGGTTCCAACCCAATCCATTCCACTTATCTGATCAGCCAGGCTAATTTCGTGGCCTGTCATCAGAATCTATTCCTTGAAAAATACGATATGCTGTCTAATGCCGCAGATAAGGGAACCTTCCTGTTGAACTCGCCTTACGGGCCGAATGAAGTCTGGAACCATCTGCCGAAAGAAGTGCAGGAAACAATCATCGCTAAAAAAATGAAATTCTATGTGATCGACGCCTATAAGGTGGCCAAAGAGACCGGCATGGGACAGCGGATCAATACCATCATGCAAGTCTGCTTTTTTGCCATTTCCGGGGTCCTTCCAAAAAACGAGGCTATTGAAGAAATCAAGAAAGCCATTAAGAAAACATACGGCAAAAAAGGCGACGACGTGGTGAAAAAAAATATGGATGCCGTCGATCAGACCCTGGCTCATTTGTCCGAGGTCAAAGTCCCTAACAAAGTCACCAGCACATTCACCATGCCGCCTGCTGTTGCAGAAGACTCGCCCGTTTTCGTGAAAGAAGTTCTGGGTGAAATCATCGCCGGCCGTGGGGATTTGATTCCTGTCAGCAAGTTCCCTGCGGATGGAACGTTTCCAACAGCCACGTCCCAGTATGAAAAAAGAAATATCGCGCTGGAAATACCGGTGTGGGACCCTGCCACCTGCATCCAATGCGGTAAATGCTCCATTGTCTGCCCCCACGGGGTCATCCGCATGAAAACATACGATCCGAAACTCCTGGAAAAAGCACCACCATCATTTAAATCCGCTGATGTCAAAGCCGGCGCTTCCAAGGGCATGAAATGCTCCATCCAGGTTTCCCCGGAAGACTGCACCGGCTGTTCTGTATGCACGGATGCCTGCCCTGCCAAAAATAAAACTGATCCGTCCAAAAAAGCCATCAACATGGCCCCGCAGCCCCCCTTGCGTGCTGCGGAAAAAGAAAACTGGAAATATTTTCTTTCTCTTCCGGATGCCGATCCCAGACTCCTTAAAACCAATGTAATCCGTGAACAGCAGTTGATGCGGCCTTTGTTTGAATTTTCAGGAGCCTGCGGCGGATGCGGGGAAACACCCTACTTGAAACTCATCAGCCAGCTGTTCGGAGACCGCATGATCGCATCCAATGCGACCGGCTGCTCCTCCATTTACGGAGGGAACCTGCCGACAACTCCCTGGGCCGTGAACGCTCAAGGCCGTGGACCTGCCTGGTCTAATTCTCTTTTTGAAGACAACGCCGAATTCGGTTTTGGGTTCCGCCTGACCATTGATAAAATGATCGAGTTTTCCTCCGAATTATTGATGAAATTATCCAGTCAGGTCGGACAGGAGCTGGCAGATTTCATCTTAAAATCTCAGCAGAAAACCGAAGCTGAAATCTATGAACAGCGTGAACGGGTGGCAGAATTAAAAAAAATACTGGAAAAAATGAATTCGCCGGAGGCAAAACATCTTCTCGCCATCTCCGATATGCTGGTTAAAAAGAGTGTCTGGATCCTGGGCGGTGACGGATGGGCCTATGACATCGGTTACGGCGGACTGGACCACGTGCTCTCCAGCGGACGAAATGTGAATATGCTGGTTCTGGATACGGAAGTCTATTCCAACACCGGCGGACAAATGTCCAAATCCACTCCACGTGCAGCCGTTGCCAAATTCGCCGCAGCCGGGAAACCTGCTCCTAAAAAAGACCTGGGACTCATGGCCATGACCTATGGAACCGTTTATGTCGCCAGAATCTCCATCGGCGCCCGCGATGACCACGCCCTGAAAGCCATCCTGGAAGCAGAAGCCTATGAAGGCCCTTCCCTCATCATTGCGTATTCCCACTGCATCGCCCACGGCATCGACATGGCCAAAGGGCTCCAGAATGAAAAAGCCGCCGTGGCCTCCGGACAATGGCCGCTTTACCGCTTCAATCCGGACCGGATCAAGACCGGAGAAAATCCCTTCCAGCTCGATTCCAAAGACCCGGAAATTCCGGTTGAAAAATACCTCAACATGGAAACCCGGTTCAAAATGCTCGGTAAAACCAAACCCGAAGAAATGAAACACCTCTTCGCCGAAGCCCAGGAGGATGTCAACCTCCGCTGGGCCTTGTACAAATACCTCTCTACCATCAAATTCCCAGCAAAAGAAGAAGGGAAATAAGATCTGATTAGAAGGCAAACCTTTCTTTTGGAAAAGAAAGGTTTGCCTTCAGATTCAGCCCCCCAACGACCTATGCTTTCGAAAACAACAGATAATGGTTTTCTTCGGGAGATGGAGAACCTGTCGTTGTCGCCTGTGATTTATTATTTTGCTGATTACATGGGGGGCAAACGGGGGGACGGGTCATTCAGTCTGAAATTCTTTCTTTTATATCTTGCATTAAAAACCCGGGAAGGCCATTTACGAATTTTCATGGATCCGGCGGACGAGTCTTTTTCAGAAAAAATACAGCAGGAATTCAACTACTGGCTTGAAGATCATTCAAAGGATGTCCGGATACGCTTTCATGAACAAATTAAAGAAATGGTCCATGCTTTGCCCGTAATGCTATCAACCAATCCGGACATTTTTGGAAAAGACGAGGAAGAAAAACCCGTGATCATGTCCGGCCCTTATTTCTATCTGCACAAATACTATCATTACGAAAAAAGGATCCTTCGAAGTCTGGGGAATTTTCTTTCATCCAGACAGGATTTTTTCTCAAAATCGGTCCAGGAACAGGCCATGGAAATGGCTCTCAAACATGAGGAGCACAGCACTTCATTTAGTCTAAATGAGGAACAGAAAAAAGCCCTCAAGACGGTCCTCGAAAAAAAATTCTCCATCGTGACCGGAGGCCCTGGAACAGGAAAAACGTTTCTTGTGATCAATTTCCTTAGGGCATTGCTTTATGCTCATCTGATGGAGGAAAAAATCGGAACCAGACCTTATGTCATTTTACTCGCGGCTCCGACAGGCAGGGCTGCAGACACATTGATGGAAAAAATCCGTGCTTCTGCCGCTTTCCAGGGAAGGAACGCCTTGCAGAAGAAAATCGATGCAGCTCTTCCTGAAAAGGCATTCACCCTGCATCGTCTTTTACAGGAAGGGCTTTCTTCCATCAATGAATCGCACCCGAAAAAACTGATTGCTGATGCAGTCGTTGTTGACGAAGCATCCATGATAGATGCTGGACAAATGGCCCTGCTAATGGAGTCGATTCCTGAAAATGGGAAACTGATTCTAATGGGTGACAAGAACCAGCTTCCCTCTGTTGAGAGCGGGACTATCCTGGCCGACATGCTGCCGAGGCATCGCGATATCAGCCCACATGCTCTAACGGGGCATATTACGGAATTAAGCGAGATGAAACGCTGCGCAAAAGAAATCAGTGATTTAGCCCAGGCTGTAAACAGGGGAGATGCGGATGCAGCATTCTCACTCATGCAGCAGGAAGAGATGGGCAACCCCCTTTCTTCAGCCCCGGTTTTATTCTTTGATACGGACAAGACGGCCCCATCAGACCAGATGCTGACTCGTTTAATCCGCGTCCCATATCCGGAATCTGATAAAAAGGAATCCTTTCAATTTAAACGGATGGATTTTGAACAAGAAGAAGGCCGGGAAAAAATAAGGCGGATATTTTCTATCTATCAAAATTTTAAAATTTTATGCGCGATAAAAAACGGCCCCTGGGGAACGGTCTTTATCAATCAAAAATGCATGCAGTCATATGCAGATGCAGACAGGATTTATCCCGGCCAGCCTGTTTTAATCGTAAAAAACGATTATAAAAATTCTCTGTATAACGGGGATTGGGGAATGGTTCTGGACGTGGATGGGGATGGGCTTCGCGTTGTCTTCCAGGACGGAATGATTTTCAGAAAAATCCCCCCCTCCCGGCTTCAGGATTACGAAACCGCTTACGCCATGACCATTCATAAAAGTCAGGGTTCAGAAGCGGATCATATTCTTCTTGTTTTTCCTGACAGACCTTCTCCGGTTCTGACCCGCGAAATTTTGTACACGGGAATCACCCGCGCGAAAAAACGCCTGTGGATCGTCGGTAAAAAAAGCCTTCTTATGAATACGATCCGTACGCCCATTGAAAGAAATTCCGGCATCCGGGAATATCTTGGCCGACCCTTATCTTACATGAATCACGCCAGATCAAAATGAAACTCATGAAGAGCCTCACGCCTCTTCTTTTCGTTTACTGACAGGATTGGGCCGGATGGATCTGCATTTTTTTATTGAAATGAAGGTGAAACAGTGCAAAAGATCAGGGACTGGTTTTATATTAAGGAGTAATCGATTATGAAAAATATCATGAATTATTCATTCATAGGGAATCCGCTTACCATATGGGTCTTATTCTTCTCAGGATTGCTGGTCTTTTTCTATCTCATTAAGAAATTCAAAAAGAACGGCCTGAAATATCTCAAACAATTCTTTAAAAATAAAAACCTGCCTGTTAGCGAACCGGTATTGGGATTCATTGACGGATATGGAATACCTTTACTGTATGGGGTCGCTTTCTATCTCAATTTCGGATTTCTCAATCTGACATCCTATCTGGAGAAAGCCTATCACATTTTCGGCCAAATCCTTTTTATCAGCACCATCATGCTGCTTTCAACCAGCATCATTGATTGGCTGCTGAAACAGAATTTAAAGAAAAAGGACCTGAAACCCGCCATCAAGACCGCAATGCCTGGATTTTCAAAAATCATCAAAATCTCACTCTGGATCATAGCTACTATATTCTTTTTGGAAAACCTTGGATTCCATATCTCCACTCTTGTCGCCGGACTGGGCATCGGAGGTATTGCGATTGCATTTGCCTCCCAGATCATTTTAAAAGACTTATTCAGCTATATTTCGATCCTCCTGGACCAGCCGTTTGCTGTAGGCGATTTCATCATTGTAGGCGAATTCCTCGGCTCCATTGAACATATCGGGATCAAAACAACAAGAATCAGGAGCTTGAGCGGAGAACTGCTTGTTTTTTCGAACACCGACCTCACTGAATCCAGGCTGAGAAACTACCAACTCATGAAAGAAAGGCGTGTCGTGTTCCAAATCGGAGTCGTTTATGACACCCCCAGCGATAAAGTCAAAGCCATTCCGGACATGATCAAAAACATCATCCTCAATATCCCCGATACCCGTTTTGACAGGGCTCATTTCTCTTCGTACGGAGACTTCAGCCTTGTTTATGAGATCGTATATTATATCTTGAGTTCTGATTACAATAAGTACATGGACATCCAGCAAACCATCAACTTTGCGATCAAAGAAGAATTTGAAAAAAATACAATCGAATTTGCTTTCCCAACCCAAACTCTCTATTTAAAAAGAAATTGATCCCATGGAACCAGGTGCATTCAAAAAAAATGACTGTATCCATTTTCGCGTATTTGCTCCCTTAAAAAAATCGATCGATCTGCATCTCGTTTTTCCTGAGGAAAAAATCATCCCAATGGAAATAGATCAGAACGGCTACTGGCACACTAAGCTCGATTTCCCTTGCAGCGGACTGAGATATTTCTACAACATCGACAAGGACAGAGACCGCCCTGATCCCTTATCGTTTTCTCAACCGGAAGGCGTTCACGGCCCATCCGAAGTCATCGATCACTCCGCTTTCAACTGGACCGATGACCGATGGCATGGGATTCCATTGGAAAAAATGGTCCTGTACGAACTTCACACCGGGACGTTCACAAAAGAAGGAACCTTCGAAGGCATCATCAAACGTATTGACGATTTGAAGGAGCTCGGAGTCAATGCCATTGAACTCATGCCGGTTTCATCATTTCCGGGCAGCAGAAACTGGGGTTATGACGGAGTTTATCCTTTTGCCGTTCAAAATTCTTACGGAGGACCCCAAGGATTAAAAAAACTGGTCAATTTCTGTCATCAAAAAAAAATGGCCGTGGTTCTGGATGTCGTTTACAACCACCTGGGGCCTGAAGGAAATACCATCTGGGATTTCGCTCCCTATTTCACCGACCGGTATAAAACGCCCTGGGGTTGGGCCATTAACTTTGACGGGGAATACAGCCGGGAAGTAAGGGATTATTTTATTTTCAACGTCCTGTACTGGTTTAAATATTTTCATATCGACGCATTGAGACTGGATGCCGTACATGGCATCTACGATTTCAGCGCAAAGCATATTCTCCGGGAAATGGCTGATAAAACCGACCAATTTTCCAAGGATCAGGGCCGTCCGTTTTATCTGATTGCAGAAAGTGATCTGAACAATGCAATCCTCGTAACGGACCAAAAAAACAACGGATACGGAATACACGGCCAATGGAACGATGATTTTCATCACTGCATCCATACTCTTCTCACAAATGAAAAAACAGGTTACTACGGGGATTTCGGCAAGCTGACACAACTTGAAAAATGTCTGACTGATAATTACGTCTATTCCGGGCAGTATTCTCCATTTAGAAAACGCAATCACGGCAACTCAGCTGCAGGAATTTCAGGCAGCCGTTTTGTCGTTTTCTCGCAAAACCATGACCAGACAGGGAACCGTATGAACGGTGAACGGCTGTCAAATCTAGTTGATTTTGACGGATTAAAACTGGCCGCAGGCATGACCCTTCTTTCCCCTTTTATACCCCTTATCTTTATGGGAGAGGAATATGGGGAAAACGCTCCCTTTTTATATTTCATCAGTCATCAGGATCCAAATCTCATTGAGGCTGTTCGCAATGGCAGAAAAAAAGAATTCGAAGCCTTCCATTGGAAAAAAGACCCGCCTGATCCCTATGATACTTGGACTTTCGAACAATGTATTCTCCAGTGGGAGAAAAGAACGAAAAAACCGCACAGCATTTTACTGAACTGGTACAGGGAATTGATCCGGCTCCGCAGGGTCACTCCTGTTTTGTCTGATTTTAGCAAGAAAACCTTATCCGTGCATTTCATGGAAGATAAAAGCATCATGGCCATCCACCGCTCTAAAAATAAAAGCCAAATTTTTATCGTGGCTCATTTTTCCGACCGTCAGGATAAATGCACCATGAAATTCCCTATCGGTAAATGGATAAAACGACTCGATTCATATGAAGAAAAATGGCTTGGAAAAGGGTCTATTCTCCGCAAGAAAAAATCAAATCAATACGAAATAGAACTAAAAGGATTTGGATTGATTATATTCCAGCTAAACTGATGGCTCTTCCTCTTTTTCTCTTATAATGACCGCTCCCAAATCAGACAATTTTTTTTCTATCTGCTCATATCCGCGGTCGATATGATAAACCCGATAGATCAGGCTTTCCCCTTTTGCGACAAGTGCCCCAAGAACCAGTCCGGCAGAAGCCCGCAAATCAGACGCCATGACAGGAGCCCCGCTGAGGGTTGAAACTCCTTTGATGACAGCCGTTGAGCCTTCCAAAGAAATTTCCGCTCCCATGCGGTTGAGTTCGGAAATATGCATGAACCTTTCCGGATAAATTTTTTCCGTAATCACGGATATTCCATCAGCCACAGACATGAGAGCCATCATCTGGGCCTGGAGATCAGTCGGGAAACCCGGAAAAGAAAAAGTGATGATTTCGGCAGATTTGGGTCTTAATTCCGATACCACACGGATCCCGTCTTTTTCCTCGTTTACCTGGATTCCGCTTAAAATCAGTTTATCCATCAAAGCTCTCAAATGCCGAACCTGCGCATTCCGGACAAAAACATCCCCTTGCGTGATGGCAGCACTGAGCATGAAAGTTCCTGCTTCGATGCGGTCAGCAATGACCGAATATTCAATCCCGTGAAGACGGGAGACGCCCTCTATCTGAAGAACGTGCGAATGGAGTCCGGTTATTTTTGCCCCCATCCTATTTAAAAATTGAGCCAAATCCCCCAATTCCGGTTCCATGGCAGCAGACTCGATGATCGTTCTCCCTTTTGCCAATACAGCGGCCATTAAAATATTGGCAGTGGCTGTAACCGAAGACCCGAATCTTCCTCCCAGAAAAATTTCTCCCCCTACAGGTTTTCCCTTGGCCACGATATACCCGTGTTCTATGGTAATCTCCGCACCCAAAGCTTTTAATCCCTTTAAATGGATATCCACTGGCCTGGGGCCTATCACACACCCTCCGGGCATGGAAACCCGAGCTTCCCCGAATTTTCCAAACAAAGGACCTAAAACACAAATGGAAGCCCGCATTTTTTTGACCTGCTCATATGGTGCTTCATATTTATTGACAGAATATGGATCAATCCTCAACACAGAATCCTCAATAAATTCTGCTTCAGCACCAAGTGAATTCAGGATTTCAATCATGCTGAACACGTCTCTGAGTCTGGGGACATTTCTTATGATGGAAGGAGAATCTCCCATGAGAGCGGCGCACATGAGAGGCAGCACGGCATTCTTAGAACCTGAAACAGTGACTTCTCCTTTCAGAGGTACTCCGCCTTGTATTTTAAAAACATCCATCGGTTTTTTCCTTCTGTAAACCTGAATCAATGGCCGCACCCCCCCTTTTTTTGCTTGGAACGGGGAAAGGGCCGAACAAAAAACCCCCAAGCATCCTTACGAATGAAGATTCCCAAAAGCCCGGCGCAGAGAACTTCAATACCCATCAGGATTCATGAGGAATAATATTCGAATCTTGGATCATGTTATTATTAACAACGAAACACTCTGAATACACGAAAAATCTAATCACAAATGATTAATTCATTCATGAACTTCCCTGACATCCATTCCTTCCATAAGGAGCATCTCGGTCAAAATCCCGTTTCCGGTGATGAGCCCATTGGGAGTGGAAAGGGTTCCATACCCGCAGGAAGGAGATCTGCTTTTCAGAAATGCGGTTTTAATTTGATTGTTTTTCACGAGTTCCATGATTTTTTTAGCTCCTTTAATAAAATCAGATGTCACGTCTTTTCCTGATTCCATTAAGACTCTGGCAGTTCCCTGAATAACAGACATCCCCCCGGCATGATTCCCGTCTTTTCCCAAAATACAGGCTTTTTCTCTAGGTACGGAAAGCCCGCCGAGCAGTTCCGGACAAACCAAAACAAGGTCATAGGATTTTCTCAATTCATCCAATAAAACGGTGGTCTTGGTTCCGCCGTCATAACGGCATTTCTCTCCGGCCAAACAGGCTGAAATGATGGCTTTGGGTTTATTCATGTCATTCATTTATTCTGCGTGACAGATGGGACGGCAATATCTCTTTAAGACACATCCCTGGCATACCGGTTTCTTTTTACAGTGTCTTTTAGCATGTTCCACGATCAGAGCATGGTATTCCTGATAAATCTTATAGGAAGATTCCAGATTGTTTTCAAAGATGTTCTGCACGTCATCGTAAGAAAGACTTTCGCGAAAAATTCGCAGCCTGCTGAATAGTCTCTTCGTGTATGCGTCCACAACAAACACGGGTTTCCGAAAAGCATACAATAAAATAGAATCAGCCGTTTCAGGACCGATTCCCCACAGTTTCAGCCATTCATTTCTTTCAGGAACTCTGCGGGCTAACTTCAGCCAGAACTCCGCGAGGATCTTCATTTTTTTGGCTTTTTGATTGAAATATCCTGCGGGCTTGAGTGCGCTGCCCAGTCGAGCCAAATCTATTCGAGATAATTCATTCGGGGTCAATAGATTCAAATCATGAAGATTCATCATGGCTTTCTCCGCCTGAATCCAGCTGGTGTTCTGTGTCGCTACAGCTCCTATAGCTATTTCAAACTGCTGAAGGCTGTTTTTGGGATAGGTATAATCATTTTCATGATACCCCCGGAGGGGGCCGTTCTTAACAGCGTTTTTTTGACGGCATTGTATCAAAGGCCACCAACCCTGAGGACCGTAGGTCTTCAATAACAGATGATAGATGTTTTCAAAGATTTTCTTCTTCATCAGACGATTAAACTCTCTGCTAGCCAACTTCCATGATATTTTGTTATACCAGAAAAGGATATTAAAGAAAGGCCCCGGCAATGGTAAGAATAATTCATTATCCTGTGATTCATTTAGTTCAAAATAAGGAGCAGACAAATTGATTATTTTTCCTGCGAACAGTCAATCCTTTATTATGTTTTTCATTATTTTTATATGGAAATAACTTCAATATATCCCATCATCTAACAGACCATTCCAATCGTTACGATATAACATAAATGACTATCTCCCTTCGCTGCCAACAATTAAACGTATCCGGAATCAGAAAAGTATTTGATCTGGCTTCCAGCATGAAAAATCCGGTCAATCTGTCCATCGGACAGCCGGACTTTGATATCCCTTCTGTTGTTAAAGAAGCAGCCATAAGGGAAATTCAGGCCGGCAACAACCGTTATACCCCTTCAGCCGGAATCCAGCAGTTGAGAGATAAAATACAAAGCAGTTTAAACGAGCGCGGATTGATCACGGAATCGGTCATGCTCACCTCCGGCGTTTCCGGTGGACTGTTGCTTTCCCTCATGGCGCTTTTAAATCCCGGTGATGAAGTCCTGGTACCAGACCCCTATTTTGTGATGTACGATCAGCTCCCTCCGCTCATAGGCGCGAAAGTGATCAAAATCGACACCTATCCCGATTTCAGGCTGGATCCTGAAAAATTAAAGGAAGTCATCACCCCTAAAACGAAAATACTTTTCCTGAACAATCCATCCAACCCCACAGGAAGGATTCTGAACGAAAAAAGAATGAAAGAAATTGCCGAAATTCTCCGTGGCACACCGGTGTGGGTTATTTCAGACGAAATATACGAAGCATTCGATTATGAAAACCAGCTGGTTTCGTTTGGAAAATATCATGAAAAGACCTTGACTTTGAACGGTTTTTCCAAAAGTGCGGGGATGCCGGGATGGAGAATGGGATACGCCGCAGGACCGAAAATGATTATCGATGCCATGATCAATCTTCAGCAGTACACGTTTGTCTGTGCTCCTTCCTTCGCGCAACATGCCTGCCTGACAGCGTGGGACATCTCTACTGATCATATACGGGATGCGTACCGTAAAAAAAGAAATCTTGTCATGGAAGCACTCAGTCCCTTTTATGATATTCAAAAACCAGACGGGGCATTTTATTTCTTCATGAAGCATCACAGCATGAACGGAGACGATTTGGTTATGAATGCCCTGAAAAAAGAGGTTCTTCTGGTTCCGGGCAGTGTTTTCTCACAAAAAAACACTCATTTTCGCCTTTCTTTTGCGAATTCTGATTCCGAATTAAAAAGAGGAATTGAACGCCTTCGGGAAATAGGTAAATAATACATCATGACGTCTGAAATCCAAATTGCGCCATCGATTCTAGCAGCTGATTTCGGCTGTTTGAGGGAAGAGGCTGTGAAAGCTGAAAAATCCGGTGCGGATTTGCTGCATATCGATGTCATGGACGGTCATTTTGTTCCGAATATCACCTTTGGGCCGCAAGTTGTTTCCATGCTGAAACAGTCTGTTTCCATTCCTCTGGACGTCCATCTGATGATTTCCCATCCGGATCAATATCTGGAAGCTTTTATCAATTCCGGAGCATCCTATCTCACCGTTCACGCGGAAGCGAACCATGACATGCCATCAACTTTGAGGATGATTCGCTCGAAAAAAGTCAAGGCCGGTCCGGCATTGAATCCAGACAGAAACATAGAAGAAATCCTTCCTGTTCTTCCCGAAAGCGACATCGTTTTGGTCATGTCTGTTTTTCCTGGTTTTGGGGGTCAAACTTTTATTCCTAATGTGCTTGAAAAAATAAAAAAACTGGTTTTAATAAGAAAAGAAAAGGGCTATCATTATCAAATTGAAATTGATGGCGGTATCACCATGGATAATTTCCCCCTTGTCAGGGATGCCGGAGTGGATATTGTAGTTGCTGGAACAACACTGTACCGCGCAGAAAACATGAATAAATTGATTCAACAAATGAAAAATCAATAAGATTGTGAAAACGTATGACCTTGCAATAATCTGGGAATGGCCTTTTGACGAACCGTTTAATCGTCTTATTCAGGATCAATTCAGTAAAAAAAATCTGGCCATTCTCTTTGTCAATATAGACAATGTTCTCTTTGTGGAAAACAAGGTCAGCAAAGGCGAGATACGGTTCAACTGGTATCTGGACAGAGCATCAGAATCGGACCCACGTTTTCTTCCACTCATTCAAATGTGCCAGCTATTCAAATTCAAAGCAATCAATTCGCCCAGAAGGGTCCAGCGAATATTGAATAAGGCCTATCTTCATAAATTATTTCTAAAACACGGTATCTCTGTTCCCCAGACTCTCATTCTCCCGCCTTTCAGCAAAAAAACGGAACTGCCTTTTTTTACTCTGACTGATATCGGGATCCCTTTTGTCATGAAACCGTCTCACGGCGGAGGTGGAGAAGGGGTTCATGTGGGGCTCACGGAATTAAATCAAATTCATTATTATCGCAAGGAATTCCAGAATGATGACTATCTGATTCAACAAACCATTGTACCTAAAAACACGGCCATACATCCATTGTGGTTTCGCACATTCCATGTCTTTGGAGAAACATTTCTATGTTTTTGGAATCCACAGAATCGTCTTTACACGCAACTCCATGAAAACGGCATCGAACCGCCTCTTCTTGAAAAAATCAATTCCATCATGAAGCAGATAGCACGGATATCCAAATTGAACTTTTTTTCATCTGAAATTGCCGTTCAGACGGATGACAAACTGGTGGTTGTCGATTATGTGAATGATCCGATTGACTTCCGCATGAAATCCCATCATTTCGACGGTATTCCGGATAATCTTCTGGAATCCATTGCTGTCGCTTTGTCAAAAATGATGGAGTCCACTCGCCCTATGGCTCTGGCTGATGCCTCTTAACATGCTGTGAGTTTTAAGTCTTTGTCACGGCAGTTTCAAAAATCCTTCCACGACGAATACGGCGGATCATGAATTCGACATTTTTTTCCTTGAATGTTTCATTCACTTTTGGAACACGCCCCATCCTCTTTACCAGCCAGTCGGAAACCGTACCAGATAAAACTTCCTTCATCTCCACTCCGAGACTTGCAAAAAGTTTGGAAACAGGCAACCCCCCCCCCACCATCCAGGTTCCACCTTCCAGCGAATGAAACATCTTTGGCAAACGGTCAAATTCATCCTCCAACTCCCCTCCGATTAATTCCTCAACAATATCCTCCATCGTCACCAGTCCCAAAACATGTCCGTCTCCAGAACGAACGACAGCCATGTGGACGTGTTCTTCCACAAAGGATTTTAATATTTCCGAGCAGCTTGTAGAAGAAGAGGCAAAACGAACAGGACGGATGATTCCGCGTAAAGATGCATTGACCGGATTGGTGCGTAAAAGATAAACCATTTCCTTGAAATTCACATAACCTAATATCTGATCCGGACTGTCTCCTTCATGGATGGGAAAACGCGTATGTGGATCCAGGTGGGCTGTCAGAATCGCCTCGGTCAGAGTCTGGTTAGTGGAGATGAAAGTAATCTGGTGAACAGGAATCATGACTTGGCTCACAGCGATGTTAGAAAGCCCGGCGGCGCCTTTGATGATCTGTTCCTGATGAGAACCGATGATGTTGGAAAGACGGGCTAATCCAGCTAAAGCCGAAATTTCTTCCATGGTTGGATTACTCTCGGTTTTCGAACGCGGCGGAGCAAAAGGCCTGTTGATTAGATGAAGAAAATAAAGAAAAGGGGATAAAATTTGGATGAAAACAGCCAGGGGATAGGCCATGACCGGTGCGATACGGCTGTTATAACGCACACCAAGTGTTTTAGGCAGGATCTCAGTAAACTGCAGCATCATGAAAGTGAATACGATGGAAAAAACAGCCAAACCTTTTCCCTGAAACAGATCCCTGAATTGGGCTCCGGCAATGGTGGCTCCTATGGTATAAGCGGATGTGTTCAAAAATAAAATAACGGCAATAGGCCGATGGATTTCAGTTTTAAACCTCTGCCACAGTTTGGCAACTTTAGGACGGCGATGGTATAATTCAGCGATTTGTGCCGGAGTTAGGCTCAATAGTGTCGCCTCAAAAAGAGAACATACAGCAGAAACAGAAATGACAATGCTGATACTCATGATAAATAGACCCATCAAATTTCATCCTCCGGAAAGAGTTTTTCTTTTCTTATTCCCTGAAAGAAAATAAAATTGCATTTTATCACCTCTTCAGTCAAGAACGGAGATGCCCCAATGCAACCTATGCTGACGCTAAAACAGATAAAAATGATCCGCAACCTCAGAGATCGAAAATTTCGCTATGAAACAAAACGATATTGGGCCGAAGGAACGAGGACGCTATCAAGTTTAATCGACCTCGGAACAGAGGTAGAATATTTTGTGTTGAAAGAAGGTGAAGCGTTACCCCAGGAAATGCTTGCCTATCAAGCACGTATTTATCATTGCCGTTTGAAGGATATATCAAGAATCAAAAGCACGTCAACATTTCCGGGGATAGGCGCGGTATTAAAAATACCGCCTCTAAGACCGTTGACCGGAAAACGAATCATTGCGCTGGACAGAATCAATGATCCAGGGAACATGGGGGCTCTATACAGAACAGCATTATGGTTCGGAGTGCGTGATTTTTTAATGGATTCTCAAAGCGTGGATCCTTTTCATGAAAAAGTGGTCCGGAGTTCCATGGGGGCCTTGGGCGGCATCCGGTTTCAGATGGTTCATGATCTGAAAAAAGAAATCCTGAAAATCAGGCATAAGGGATATGCCATCATTGCATCTGATTTAAACGGGTATCCGATTCAAAAAACAAAGCATGAAAAATGGGTTCTCCTCGTTGGAAATGAGGCCAATGGCCTTTCGCAAGGACTCCTGGATGTCAGCGATGATCGTTTCAGGATCAACGGTTCTGGAAAAATGGAATCCCTGAATGTCGTGGTTGCTCTAGGCATATTTCTGCATCAATTCACGACTTAACCTTACCCCCGGATTAAACTCCGTATAGGTGATGGGCAAGAATATAGTCAAATACTTTTGGATCAATCCATTCGGATACTGATTCTTTTCTTTTGATTTTTTCCCTGATCATGGTTGAGGAACAAGGCATGGTGGGAGAATTCACGGCATGGGTCTTGATTTTTTCCTTTTCCTTTTCTGTCAGGCGGAAGTTTTCAGGGAAATCCGTCTCTCTTTTCAACAATATAAATTCATTTTCTTCAATAAAGGACTGGTAATCATGCCAGGTATGGATAGAACCCATGTTGTCATCTCCGAGGATAAAGAAAAACCGGGTTTGCGGCTGTTCCTTTTTAAACAGTCTCATGGTCTCGATGGAATAATATGGGGCTGACCGTTTTATCTCAATATGAGAAACGGCCAATTTCGGATCATTCTGAAGCGATAATTCCAGCATCCTCAAACGATGACTGACCGAGGTGATTTTTCGTCTTTTGTGCGGAGGATTTCCTGAAACCACAAACAGGATTTCATCGAGAGATTGTTCATCCAAAACAAAACGGGCGCACTGAACATGCCCAACATGCACCGGATCAAAGGTCCCGCCGAAAATGCCGATTTTCATCTGGTTTATTTACGGTTTGATGAAAACAAAGCGTTCATTTTTTCCATCAACTGACTGGCGCATTGTTTCTTCGTTATGGTGCCCCAATTTTCCCATTGGGCTGACCCTTTACCTAAAAATTGAAAACGTCCTTCTTCGGACCCGAATGAATCACAATCATTCAATACAATTCCATCCAGTTTTTTTTCTTTCAATTTCTTTTGAGCTTTGTCCAGATTTTCATGAGTTTCAAGAGCAAACCCAAAAGCAACCTGACGAATCTGTTTTTCCTTGCACAAACAAGCTGCAATATCAGGAGTTTTTTTAAGCATGAGGGTCAGTCTTTCCTTTTTAGGAAGTTTTAATGGTGATGCTTCAAAGGGGGCGTAATCAGACACAGCAGCCGTAAAAAATATTCCGTCTGCATGTTGGAACAGCTTTCTCGCTTTATCCAGCATCTGTCCAGCTGAGGTCACATGAAAAATGTTCAAGCCGGACCCTGATGGCAGATCAGAAGAAGCTACAGGCCCGGTAAGAAGATCCACTTGTGCACCCAACTCCAAGGCTGCAAGAGCCAGGGCCTTACCCATCTTGCCGCTGGAGGGATTTCCTATATAACGAACCGGGTCAAGAAATTCACGGGTAGGCCCGGATAAAATCAAAATTCTCTTACCGGAAAAACTCTGCCTTTTTTTCAACTGATATAAAATCGCCCCGACGATTTCATCGGGTTCAGCCATTCTTCCCATGCCAACAGCGCCGCAGGCCTGCAAACCGTTATTGGGGCCGATCCGTATCCATCCGTCCTTCTCAAGACTCTTAGTATTTGCCTGAACGATGGGGTTGTTCCACATATTCACGTTCATAGCCGGACAAAAAATCCGCACACACGAAGAGGAAAGAGCCAGCGTGCTTGCAGTCACAAGGTCCAAACCAAGGCCAGCCTTGAATTTCGCGATGAGATCGGCTGTAGCCGGCATGACTGCAAAGACATCAGCCTGTGTGGCCGGATACAGATGAGGAAAAATATCTTCCTTCTTTTCAAGGACCCTATCAGGAAACATGGAAGAATAGACAGGATGGTTTGTCACAGCGGAAAAAGTCAAAGGAGTCACAAAAGAAAGAGCTGCCTCAGTCATCTGGACATGGACTTCCACCTTTTCCTTTACAAGGGTGCTGGCTACTTCCACTGCCTTGTAGGCGGCTACTCCGCCTCCAATCCCCAATAAAACCAATGGTCTGTCTTTTCGCATTTGGATCCAGTCTTAAAATAAAATATTCCGGATAAAACAGGACTCTATTAAAAAATATGCGGATTCAATTGTCATGTATTTTTTTAATCCTATTTTATCATTATACGTGGCGTAACGTAACACTATCACAGAACCTCACCTTAATCGGAATGAATTCGCCCGATGCAAACCATTTACTTGCAAGAAAAGATAGATCTAAAAAAACAGCTCTGATGCATCCTTACGAACGAAAACACCCGAAAGCTTGCTTGAGGTAGCTTCAATCACTTGACAGACCGTCCCAACAGGATAAGGCTTCCAGTTTACAGAAAATGCTGAAGCTGGTCCTGTTTTAGTTTATCGACCATTTGTTTTACTTTTTGGGCAGATTTTTTCGGACAAACCAAAACAGCATCATCGGTTTGGATGATGATCTGATCTGTGAGATCCATCGCTGTGGCAATGAGACCTTCATCATGGGAAAGATTATACACCAGCATATTTGAACAATTGATCAATCTGACCTGACCTATGCAGACATTGCCGTTTGTGTCCTCGGAATAATGCTTGCCGATCGCTTCCCATGACCCTACATCATCCCAGTCAAACGGAGCCACGCAGAGACAAACGTTTTCTGAGTGTTCCATTACGCCATAATCAATGGATATTTTAGGAAGATTCGGATAAATATCATCCAACATTTTATCCAAATCTTTAGATCCCAAACCTTGGCGGATTGCATTAAGCCCGTCTGCCAATTCAGGCATTTTTTGTTTCAGCTCATCCAATATAGTGGAAACCTTCCAAAAAAACATGCCGCTGTTCCAGAAATACTCTCCTCTTTGAAAATAGGCTTTCGCTTTTATTTCATCGGGCTTTTCGACAAATTGTTTCACTTTCATGAAGGTAAAAAGTGATGAGGAAGATACTCCTTCAACGGCATGAAGATAGCCGTAACCGGTAGCAGGCCTGTCCGGTCTGATTCCGCACGTCATGAGGCCACCGTTTTGTGAAATATAATCAGCACAAGCCTTCACGCATTCATTGAAACGGTCGTTGGGATGGATCACATGGTCCGCAGGAAAAACTCCCATGATGGCATGAGGGTCCTGTTTCTGAATCAAAACAGCAGCCAATCCGATACAGGCAGCAGTGTCCCTGCCTACGGGTTCAGCAATGATATTTTTCTCCTGAATTTCAGGAAGCTGCTTCATCATTTCGAGGCGCTGATCCCTGTTTGTAATGATGATCATTCTCTCGGCAGAAGCAACAGGGAGAAGCCGTTCCACAGTAAGCTGAATCATGGTTTTCATTCCCGTGATCGGCAGCAGCTGCTTGGGAATTGCTTTACGCGATTTTGGCCAGAAACGTTCTCCTGAACCGCCTGCCATGATAACAGCCCAAAACATGATGTGTCCTTAAATACTTAAAAGAAAAAGTAAAAATAAACTGTTATTGATTTATAATACTTTATTATAGATGTGGAAACGATAATTGAGAATTTAGAATTAAGAATTATAATGGGTATTTTTATATGATAAAGCTAATAAAATATTGACAACATAACGCATATTCAATTTTAAAATTACAAATAATATTCTCAATTCTCAATATTACTTCTTCTTCTCCGCTTCTTTTCTGGCCTGTCTTTCGGCAATAATTTTTTCCTGACTCATCTTCGGAGTTTGAGCGTAGCGTTCGAACTCCATGGTATAAGTGGCTTTTCCGGCTGTGGCAGAACGCAAATCCGTTGAATAGCCGAACATTTCCGCCAGAGGGACAGAAGCCTGGATAACCGTATCGTCACCGCGTGTTTCAGAACCCAGTATGACCCCTCTTCTGGAGGAAAGATCGCCGATCACAGAACCCTGAAATTCATTAGGCGTTTCCACTTCCACCTTCATGATGGGCTCTAAAATAACCGGAGAGGCTTTTCTTATGGTCTCTCTCAAAGCATCACGGGAGCAAATCCTGAATGCCATGTCGGATGAATCCACTACATGATAACGCCCATCCGTTAATTTCACACCGACCCACATCATGGGGTATCCGGCCAGAGGGCCCTTCTCCATGGTTTCCAGAAATCCTTTTTCACAGGACGGGATATATTCGGACGGGATATTTCCGCC
>JAFGBW010000286.1 GCA_016932965.1 Candidatus Auribacterota bacterium | reverse complement strand
GTATTTGTTTTGTTTCATGGTTTCCTTGATGGTTGAACTCAGGCCGCTTTTTCCCCTTAGAAGCAGGTTGGTGTTTCCTTCGCCGATATACTGGATGGAAAGCTGATAGTCTTTCAGGACCGAGCGCACTTCATCGATTTTGACGGGGTTGTCGAAGCGAAGCTCCAGGACCGATCCCCCAGTGAAATCCAGGCCGTATTTTGTATTTCCTTTGCCGAAAAAGACGATGAAACTCACAAGAATCAGGCATCCCGAAATCAGATAGCCTTTTTTCCGCAGGGATGTGAATTTAAAATTGGTTAACGGGATGAGGGACATCATTTTCAGGTTATTGAGGAAAGCAGTTTCCGAAAAAAGATCAAAAAAGACTCGGGTCACATAGACGCTGGAAAAGAGCGATGTGATGATACCAAGCGTGAGTGTCAGGCCGAACCCTTTCACCGGTCCGCTTCCGACATAAAATAGGATGATCGAGGCGATCAAAGTGGTCACGTTAGAATCCAATATGGCGGTGAAAGCCTTGGTATAGCCGGCTACAATGAGGGACTTGACCCGTTTGCCCAGCGCCAGTTCTTCGCGCATGCGTTCCGCGATAAGCACGTTCGCGTCGACAGCCATGGCGAGAGAGAGAACCAATCCGGCAATACCGGGAAGGGTCATGGTGGCATTGGCCGAGATCATGCAGCCCAGAACATAAACCGCGTTGCATAAAAGCCCGATGACGGCAATCATTCCGGATTTGAGGTAATAGCTGATCATAAATATCCCGGTCAGGATCAATCCGAGAATGGAAGATTTTAATCCGCGCTCGATGGAATCCTTTCCGAGCGTGGCGCTGACCAGTTGTTTTTGAACCACTTCTATTTTGGCTGGAAGGGCACCCGCATTCAGGATAGTCGAAAGCTGTTTGGCTTCATCGAGCGTGAATTTGCCGGTGATGACAGCCTGGCCGCTGGGTATCTCGGTCTGGATCACGGGAGCGGAAACGACTTTGTCGTCTAAAATGATGGCCAGCTGGCGTCCGATGTTTTTCCGGGTAACGGTGGCAAAAAGTTTTGCACCTTTTGAATTGAAGCTGAGTCCCACCTGCGGATCGTTCATCTGCCCGAAGGACACCACCGAGGATTCGAGATAGGTCCCGTCGAATTCGGGTTTTTCTTTTACTAGATAAGGCTGAGAAATGGCTTCGCCTCCCCGACCGCTTTTCTGGTAAAGCAGGCGGTATCCGCCGATTTTTTTACCTTGTTCAGCCAGACTCAGTTTGCCCCGGTCTTCACTCACCAGGGCGAATTCCAGGTATCCCACCTGGGTGAGAAGCTTTTCAGCTGATTCGATGTCCGTATAGCCCGGGATTTGAAGAATGATACGGTCGTTCCCTCCTTTTCGGATTTCCGCTTCTTCAACTCCGCTCTGGTTGATTCGCTGGCGGACCACGATGGTGGCCTGTTCCAGGTATTCGTTTTTCTGATGCTCGGTGAGTTTACCCTCTGTTTTTTTTTCGACTTCTTCCATGTCCACACAGGCTTCGATATGAACACCGCCCCTTAAATCCAGCCCCAGTTTGAGCTTGGAAAGAGGAAATGAGATGTATGCCATATAACCGGTGATGATGAGAACTAAAAGAAGTCTGGTCCTAATATCCTTAAGCATAATGATACCTCCATCTATCCTTATTGTTGACGGTCGGCGGAGTCTTCCACAACAGTCACGCAGTCTCTTGTGACTTCCACCTTCACTTCATTGGCGATTTTAATCACCAGATACGAGTCCTTCACGTCCACGACCCGGCCGAATATCCCGCCTGATGTTAAAACACGGTCCCCCTTTTTAAGAGCGGCTATCATGGCCTTTCTGTTTTTTTCTTTCACCTGCTGGGGACGGATGACAAAAAAATAAAAAATCAAAATAAAAATGGGGATCATGGCGAATGTCCTCATCAGATCGGGCTGAGGAGCCTGTTGCGCCGCTGTTGCGATGACATGATACGCGTCTGCAATCATGGTTTCTCCTTTATCTGGTTGATGATCCTGTATGATGAACCGGCATCAAATGAAAAATCTGTTGATAAAAAGGGATTATTTTAATGAATATTTTATAATTGAAAAGAGTTTTTTAATCAAGGGATGTCCAATCACGGGGTCCTTTATTTTAGATTGTCATCAGGCTGATCCGCCGAACCGTTCTTTGATCCAGGCTTTCAACTGCGCGATGTTTTTTTCCTTGCCCCGGTTTCTCAATTGCCGGGCGGTTTCGGTAAAATAACAATGGCTCTGGATCAGGCTGAGCGTGTTCAGATACCATTCTTTTTCCCCGGTCGCAACGCCGAACGAGCACAGCTCTTTCCATATGGCCTGAGTGTTCTTGAAAAAATCGTCGCGGCCCAGATTATCCAGGTCTGCGTCACACAGGATTTTTTCCGGGAGTGAACGGGGATTCTGGGGAATGGCTGTGGCCAGGATCATCCGGCTGATTTGTTCAATCTGGCCGTCCGTGTAACCGAACACGGGCAGTTTCGGCCGGATCATTTCCACGGCATCTTTTTCATTGTCATGATACTTGACGAGAAATCCTATGTCATGAAACAGAGCCGCTGTTTTTAAAAGCAGCATGTCCTCCTCAGAGATGTTTTCTGTTTTTCCCAGACTCGCAGCATTGTCACAGACCTCGTGAGCATGAGAGGCGTTATGATATAACAAGGTCTCAGGCAGAGAACGCAGGAGATCATCCGCGTATTTTTCAACTGATAAATAATCAATCATGGCTGATACAACATTATATAGGAAGACATGAAAAAATTAATGTCGTCTATTTATCATTATTTATTTTATTATTGAAGAATTAATAATTAATATCACGAATGTCCGGCTTAAACATGAAGAAATATCGTTTAAGACAATAAAGGGGGGTCTAATGAAAAAAGATAACAAAGCCGGACATGGAATCGGGAATTGAAACCCGGAGCCTTTGAAATTGATAAAATGAAAGAAAATTCATATCATCGGGAGAGAACGAATGATATTTACAGGGAGTGAATTAAGGAGGCAATAAAAGTCATGAAAGAACTGATCGAAAAATTGAGCCAATTCGTGCATAAGATGTCCGTTGAAGTCGGAAAAATGGAAAGTAAAGTCACACGGGCTTTTGATAAGAAAGCGCCGAAATCGCTTAAAAGTTTTGTGAAAGACCCAGGCGTTTTGTTTGAAAATTATGACAAACGCATCCCGGTATCCAAAATTGAAGAATTCCTCAAAACCAAGGGGAAAGAGGTGGCTTTTTCAGAAATGCTGGATCAGATCATCAAGCTGAAACTCAGCAATATATTCAAAGCCAAAAAGAGTTCCTCATCCGCAAATAAACAGACAAAAAAAGGTCCGCGCAGGAAGCATTCTTAAATTGATACGGGAATGATCATTCGCCGCGAAGGACACGGCGGGTAAGAGTTTTTTAAATGTTGAGTTATGAGTTGGGATGATCAGATTTCATTTGAACTCAAAATTTAAACTCAACACTCATAACTCTTTTTTCCATTTGTGCTTTTCGTGGCGGATAAAATCAAATTTAGAATACGGATAAAATATGGATGATCCTTTTATCATAGACGGTAAGCCGTTTCGTTCCCGCCTGATTCTGGGTACGGGAAAATTTTCCTCTCCCCGGATCATGATGCGCTCTGTCCAGGCCGCGAACGTAGAAATGGTGACAGTGGCTTTAAGGCGGGTCAACCTGAACGACACCTCCGATCATCTTCTGTCGTTCATCGACCCGAAACAATACGTGATCCTGCCCAATACCTCCGGCGCCCAGAATGCGGAAGAAGCCGTCCGCCTGGCCCGTCTGGCCAAAGCAAGCGGGATTTCAGACTGGATCAAACTCGAAGTCACGCCGGACCCGCGCTATCTTCTTCCTGACGGGGAGGAAACCCTGAAAGCCGCGGCCGTTCTGGTGAAAGAGGGGTTTAAAGTCATGCCCTACATCAATGCGGACCCGGTATTGGCCAAAAAACTGGAAGAAGCAGGCACGGTTTCTGTCATGCCGCTCGGGTCCCCCATTGGATCGAATAAGGGTTTGAAAACGCTTGAAATGCTGAAGATCATCATTGAAATGTCCGGTATTCCGGTCATCGTTGACGCGGGGATCGGATGCCCCTCAGACGCCGCCTTCTCCATGGAACTGGGAGCTGACGCTGTTCTCATCAACACCGCTGTTGCCACTGCGCCTGACCCGGTTTTGATGGCGGAAAGTTTTTCCCTTGCTGTTCAGTCAGGCAGAAAAGCCTATCTCTGCGGACTTCCGCAGGAACAATCCCGCGGACAGGCTTCCAGCCCCTTGGACGGGATCAGTAAAATATCGTGAGAATCCCCGGATATGGATGCTATTCTCAATAAATCGAAATTGTCTTATCAGGATTTCCTTCAGGTTTTATCCGCGCCGGGCCCGTATCTTTTTAAAATCGTTCAGCGTTCCCGTGAACTGACGTTACAACGTTTTGGACGCACCATCCAGTTCTATGTGCCGCTGTATTTGTCGAATGAATGCGACAATGCCTGCGTGTACTGCGGGTTCAATAAAAAACGCCTGATTGACCGAAAAACCCTCACCCCGTCTGAAATCGAGGACAATTGCCGAAACCTGAAGCAGAAAGGGTTTGATCAGATCCTGCTTCTGACAGGGGAATCTTTAAAAACAGCAGGCGTTTCCTATCTGCTTCAGGCGGTTTCCATTGCGAAAAAATATTTTTCCTTTGTCGGGCTGGAAGTATTTCCCATGACCGAAGAAGATTACGGAAAAATGGTGGCTGCCGGCGCGGACGGTCTGACGCTTTACCAGGAGACCTATCACCGAGAGACATATAAAAATATGCACCCTGAAGGGTCTAAACAAAGCTATGAATGGAGATTCAAATCTGTTGAACGGGCGCTCAAAGCCGGATTCAGAAAAGTCGGCATGGGCGTTCTTCTCGGCCTTTATGACTGGAGGTTCGATGTCCCCCGTCTGGCTCAGCATGCTATCAATCTGCAGAAAAAATACTGGCGAAGCGAATTCACTTTCAGCTTTCCCAGACTCAATCCCCTTCATATTATCTCAAATGTTCCTCATCCTGTCTCCGACAGGGATTTGCTTCAGATCATCTGCAGCATGAGGCTTTTCTTTCCTGAAGCAGGTCTTGTTCTTTCCACCAGGGAAAGGTCCGGATTGCGGGACGAGCTCTTGGGGGCAGGCATCACCCAGATCAGTGCCGGTTCCAGGACCAGTCCCGGAGCCTATGCGCTTTTAGAAAAATCAGGAGAGCAGTTCGCTGTTTCCGATACGCGTGAACTGGGTGAAATGCTGGCAAGAGTTATAGAAAAAGGATACGATCCGGTCATCAAGGACTGGGAACTGGATTTCGCCGGAGTCAAATCATGCAGATCGTCATAAACGGTGAAAAAACCGAAGTGGAGGAGGGGACGCCCGTCAGCTCTCTCCTGGAAAGGTATCATCTGGACCCTTCCTTTATCGTTACCGAAGTCAATTCGATTATTCTCGCTAAAGAGCAGTACGGCTCTTCCCAATTGAAGGAGGGGGATCGGGTGGAGTTGATCCGTTTCATGGGGGGAGGATGAAGGATTTTTCTTTTGGCCTGTATCCGGTCATCACAGAGGAATTCTGCAGCGGCAGGAGCATGATATTTGTCCTGGAGGAAGTCATCAAAGGCGGGGCAAAAATCGTTCAGCTAAGGCAGAAGAATAAAACGGCATTTGAAATCTATTCGCTGGCCCGAGAATACCGCAGACTCACCAGGCAAAACGGGGTCACATTCATTATCAATGATCATGTTGACATCGCCCTGGCAGTGGAGGCGGACGG
>JAFGBW010000038.1 GCA_016932965.1 Candidatus Auribacterota bacterium | reverse complement strand
TGGTCCCTCCTCTTTGCGAATTCATGCAGTTCAGGTATGATTCTGCTACGAATATGTCTTATCATATCGCAATGGGCTGTTCTTATCCTTTGCATTTTTTCTTTTAAAGGTGTTGCATCCCCTCCGCGGATGGCTTCCTGGACGATCTCATGGATTTGTTGTTTCTTTTTGCCCCATCTTTCATTTTTAGGGGATTTCGCCATCTGGGAAACCAGGGGCAGGTTCTGGAATTCTGATTCGGAAAAAGTTTCGTCAGATTGACTTCTCCTTTCTATAAACGTAATCGTTTCATTGATCATCTGCAGAGTTTCCAGGCATGAATCAATCTCGCGGACATAGGTTGAATGAACGGCTTCCCAGAGAGAATTGAAAGAAATATCCTTTATGGCGATTTCTCCAGCTTCATCCATATCGAATCTTCTGACGATGATGTGCCCGTTCTCTCTTCTGACTCTGGGTGCATATTGAGGAGGAGAATCGCCCGTCCGGAGAGACGGCTGCTGATTTGTTACATCAGCTAATAATTGTTCAGCCTCTGATTGTGTTGCAGGTAAAGGGACGCTTGCAATTTGAGAAAAGCTCCTGGCAGTTTCTTGCCACTCAGAAGGTTTGCCGGGATCAGCAATCCACAGATTCTCCTGAATGGCAATCCTTCCCGGCCGCTGTTCCGCAAATATGGGGAGCCTCCGTAAAGGTTGGGATGAAAGATAGCTCAGTTTGTAAGGAGCATTGAGTGCCATGGACAATTGAGCCCTTATGAATTTCATATTATTTATATCCGCTGGTTCCCTGGATCTTCTTCTCCCTTTGTATTCTTGTTTTACATAGGCCCAGATTGTGCTGTTCATGCCTTTAGCGTTTAATCTGGTAAGGATGGTTTCTGCTTCTGACGGAGATAAATAAGTGGTAGCGTATCGGGTGATCCTTTCTTTTACGGCTTTCCACTTTTCGTAGCTTACGATCCTGTCATATCCTCTGCCGATTTCTGAATCGTCATACGGATTTATTCCGGCTGTCATCCGGTCAGATCCGGTTGTTTTTTTAAATAACTGGTTCACCAGCTTTTTTTCGATAAGCCATTTTTGAAGAGGCATTCCATTGATGGTATGACCGTCTAACGGATCCGGTATGCCCAATCTGTTTGCAAGGATTTCTTGTAATTCAGCTTCTCTTGTTTTTGGCTGAAATGCAGATACAGGGGCAAGGGAATCCGCGGCAGGAGTTGTTTTGATAGTCCAGACTGCGAATACTGAAAATAGAATATAGAATATGAATGGGCGATAACACATGTGTCTTTTTTAACATATTATTTGCCTTTTGTAAAGGTGACTTCATATTAGCTGTGATTTTCGGGAGACAATCGCTAGTTTTTAATAAAGATTGTTTTTTTTTCGGCAGTTACCTATAATTATTTCTTCAAACAGTGAGAAGTTCATAATAATCTTATATTGAAGGCATGATGAAACAGACTGAGTCAAAAGGCCCGGGAAAAAGCAGCGCCTGTTCAGGAAAACAGGATTTCCTGCTGGAAGAGGCTGTCCGCAGGATTATTCAACAGGTGCGCGAACAGGGCGTGAAAGCCTGTATCGAACTGACAAAACGGTTCGATCAAATCCGTCTCAGGGAAAAAGACATGGTTATTTCTGTTTCTTCCCGCTCTAAAATAGTGTTGAAGGACCCGGAATTTGAAGAGGCAGTCCTGCATTCCATGAAGAATATCGCCCTTTTTCATGAGAAACAGAAAATGAAGGGATTCGTGTTTGAGCCGGAATCCGGGGTCAGGATGGAAGAGCGGTGGATTCCTTTGGATTCTGTCGGCTGTTATGTTCCAGGCGGGTCCGCCCCGCTTGTTTCCACGGTACTCATGACAGTCATTCCCGCAAAATTGGCTGGCGTGAAACGCATTGTTCTGTGCACTCCTCCGGATAAAAAAGGCGGTGTGAATCCGTATATATGTTATGTTGCCCAAAAGCTTGGAGTAAACCAGATTCTTCTCTTAGGCGGCGCGCAGGCGATTGCCGCCCTGGCATTTGGAATAAAGGGACTGGAACCGGTTCAAAAAATAGTGGGGCCCGGCAACCGTTATGTTACCGAGGCCAAAAGGCAACTTTTCGGAACAGCAGACATAGACATGCTGGCAGGCCCCAGTGAAATATGTATTTTAGCTGACGGATCAGCCAGACCGGAATTCATTGCGGCAGATGTCTTGTCTCAGCTGGAGCACGATCCCCATGCCAGGGCGCATGTGATTTCCACTTCTGCAAAGATTTTAGAGGAGACGAATCGTCAGGTCCATCTGCAGAAGAAAAGTCTTTCCAGAAAAAGCATCGTGGAAAAGGCGCTGGAAAATAAAAATCTCCATTTTCTTTTAGGTAAGACATTGGAGGCGTGTTTAAACCGTGTTGATTCGATCGCTCCTGAACATCTTGAAGTCATGATGAATCCTTTGCCTGATAAAATCAGAAAATATCCGTTCAAGGCAGGAGCAGTATTTTTCGGCAGTCACACGCCTGTTGTTGTCGGTGATGTATTTGGGGGAACCAATCATGTGTTGCCCACCGGAGGCAGGGCGGCTTTTTCGTCGCCTCTTTCTGTTTATGATTTTTATCGCAGAAGCAGCAGCCTTTCTTATTCAAAGGACTATTTCTTTCGTGTCGGCCGTCAAATAGAAAAACTTTCAAGCGTGGAGGAGCTTCCTGCTCACTGTCAATCGGTTGCAATCCGTTTGAAAGGTTGAAGTGGAATCAATTCGACGGCATCAGGCATTATTGAACTCAAGATATTTATTAGATTGATCGTGTATTTGGAGTGTGAAAGCCCGTTTTACTGTGCATGCAAGTACGACACTCCCAATGAATACAACTACTATGATGAGTTCTTGAACAAGCTCAATCTTCGTGGGTATTTCAGTGCAATCGTTTTATAGATACTTTATGATATATTTTTTGTCAATAAATGTTGCATTTTGGTATAAAGAAGAAGTATATTGATAAAATGCTTTAATCCATAAGGAGTCTGATGTCTTGCAGCATTCTTATTGTTGATGATGAGGAAAGTATTTTAACCTCGCTGGAGCTGGCTTTTAAAAAACAGTTCCAAGTGTTTTGCGCTGATTCCGGTCAACAGGCTATTGAGATGTTTAAAACCAATCCCGTTGATTTCGTTTTTTTAGACCTGGGACTGAAGGATATCCAGGGGCTGGACGTTATGAAGGAAATGAAACGGATCAATCCCCTGGCTGTGATCATCATTCTGACCGCCGCCAATGACGTTGAGACTGCGGTTACCGCCATGAAGATGGGCGCTGCTGATTATGTCACCAAACCTTATGAAATAGGTAGGCTGAAGCATTTGGCGGACAAGACGGCTGAGCAGATCAGGCTGAGAAGAGAAGTAGACCTGTTCAGGGAGGAAAAAAAAGCTTTAGCCACGCAGGATTTATTGATCGGAAAATCTGCAGCCATCCAGCATATCAGGGAAATGGTGACCAAGATGGCCTCCAACCGTTCCACGGTTCTTTTAACAGGTGAAAGCGGGTCCGGCAAGGAAGTGGTTGCGCGGTCCATTCATTATTCCGGGAAATACAGGGACAAGCCGTTTGTTCCCATTCATATGGGGGCTTTGTCCGAAGGAATCATTGAGAGCGAGCTTTTCGGGCATGAAAAAGGAGCTTTTACCGGCGCGCATTCCACCAAGTCCGGTAAATTCGAGTACGCCAACGGCGGTACTTTGTTTCTGGATGAGATCAGCACCATGCCGCAGCATCTCCAGATCAAGCTTCTGCGCGTGCTGCAGGAAAAAGTGTTTACCCGTGTCGGCGGAACCCAGCCGTTGAAAGTGGATATCAGGATCATCGCCGCCACCAATACGGATTTAAAAAAAGAAGTGAGCATGGGCCGTTTCAGGGAAGACCTTTACTACCGGTTGAATGTGGTCAACATTTATCTTCCTCCCCTTAGGGAAAGAAAGGAAGACATCCAATCGCTGGTCCTGTTTTTTCTCAAAAAATACAGTATTGAGTTCAATAAAAGCATATTGGAAGTGAGTGAAGATGCTCTTCAGGTTCTCAAAGGTTATCATTGGCCGGGCAATATTAGAGAGCTTCAGAATATCATTGAGCGTACCGTTGTCTTATCGGAAAATCAGATTCTATCCCCGGAGGATTTGCCGGTTGACCTTTTTATTCCGATGTTTCAGGAAGGAGAGATGACTTCCGACAAAGAGGATGCCAGGAAAAATCTAATGGAGAAAGTGGAGAGGGAGTATCTCATCAAAATCTTAAAGGAGTGTAAATGGAACAGAGTCAAAGCAGCGCAAAGACTAGGTATTCACCGCAATACCCTTCAGTACAAGATGAAAAAAATGAGTATCGAAAAAGAAGGGCACGCATGTTTCGATGCCTGATGAAAACAGGATTGATTTGTTTTTCATGGCTGTATATGGCGGTGTTTCCCTTGCTTTGCCAGGAGGAGACCGGGTCTGCTGATTATGAAGGAGAAGGGCTGTCATTTTGGCTGGCTGCTCCGGAAGATTATCTGAAACAGAAAAAATCAGCACCTTATCATGTGGCCAGGATGAAAAAATCCGGTGAAGATACTCCATTTGATGTGACGGTTATCACGGACCAGGACATGGAAGTGCTTCCGGTCAGGAATGCCTCCGAAGCTCTGAATCTCCTTTCTTCGGTTACCATGAGTTACGGAGGGGAGTTCATTCAGGCTTGCATCCCGACCGTATTGGGATCTGACCTGACACATACCAAGGTGGTGATGGACGGAATCGAGCTGAATACGCAGCTGGACGGCACCGCTGATTTGTCGGCTTATGGGTTTGATCAGGTCCAAAAATTTGAGATCGTAACAGGGCCGCTTTCGTCTCTGTGGGGGTCCTCCCTGGGGGGCGTGATTTACATGAAAACCAAAAATCCCTCCGTTGAGCCTTCTCTTACTGTCCGTTCCTCTTACGGTAGTCATGAGACCCTTCGTTCCTCCCTGGATGCTTCCTTTCATCTGGGAAAGGTCGGATGTCTTTTCATCCCGCAATACACGGAAACAGATGGATACATGGACGGCGGCAGATCCAAAAGGACCAGCACTTTTTTTAAAGGGCAATATGAGATGAAAGAGATTTCGATGGAACTGATTGCTGGATACTCGGATTTTGATATCGGGGAATACGAGCAGAAACGTTTTTTCATCAGAACGGAGCTGGACGGCCATGATTTTTATTCCGGTTTGAAAATTAATTCCGATGCGTTGTTTTCAAACCAGGACCTGGCAGGCAGTCT
>JAFGBW010000285.1 GCA_016932965.1 Candidatus Auribacterota bacterium | reverse complement strand
TCCAGAACCCCCACTATTTCTTCTGATATTTTTTCCATCTGTTATCTCCTGATATCATATTTTTATTCTCGTGCTGAGACGCGAAAAATAATGTTAAAAATCAACCTTTCAATTCCCTTCGATCAAATCGGTTTCCAGATTTTGTAACGTTTTCCGGACCGAACCGTCCCAGACCTGGTCTTCCACGCGAATCTTGATCCCGGCAATGATCTGCTGGTCTTTTTCGAATTCAGGCTCCACTTTTTTTTGCAGCCTGGATTCCAAAAAAGAAACCAATTGCTTCTTTTCCTGAGGATGAAGATCAATGACAGTCGTAATCAGAGCATTGATTTTTCCCTGTTTTTCAAGAAAAAGGATTTCACATTCCCTGATGATTTGTTCCAATAGCGGAAGACGATGGTTCTGAAATAAAAGTCTCAATACATTCTCTGTCATGGAAGAAAGAGGACGTTTTTTAAACAAAAGACCCAATGCCTTGACTTTTTCTTCCGGGGGAATCTTGGGACAGTCAAGAAATTCATTCAGTCCATCCACTTTCTTAAAAAAGGAAGAAACGGATTTCAACTCTTGCAAAATTTCTTCAGGGTTTTTGGTATGTTTGACTGCTTCCAAAAGCCCCAGTGCATATCTTTTTACCGTTGTATAAGACAACATGATGAATCTTTCTGCAACCCTCGAAAAACCGTAAAATGAAATTAGGGGAAAGGTTAATCAAAGTCAACAGGATTCTATTTTGAATTTGTCCCGCGGGACAAATTCTGTTGAAAACCCTTCTCAACAATTGTCTTCGATATCAAAGCGACCACTTCAAACCGCTCCGCAGTGAAAAAATTGATTTCCAGCCTCGCGTTCTCCAACAAAAAATTTTGAAACTGTACGAACGGCCGTGGTCCTTTAAAACAGAAATAAGGGTCCCCTGCACTTATCTCGCCTATGACTGCGCCTTCCTTCACTCCGTTATATTTTTGATGATAACGATGATCCCATTTCTTTCCAGAAATATAAACTTCGTATACGTCTTTGATTCCATCAAAAAATTTATTAAAATGTGCTGTGGATATATAATACATGAAATGATATCAGCTTTTATCCAATTGATGAGTAAAAATTAAAAATTTAAACTGACAGTCATGAACCTCATCGAAAAACGATCCATCATCCTTTTAGTTTCAGGAACCCTCATCATCGCGGTTCTGTTTTTCCGGAAAACGGAATCCGTCCGCCTTTATTCTTCTCATCCTGCAGGGATCATGGGGACCGATTCACTTCTTGTTGTCATTGCCTCTTCTTTTGAACATGAAAAAGCCATGACAGGGTTGCATGAAGCGGAAAATGAACTGCGGAAACTGGAAGCCCTGATGAGTGTGCATCTGGAACAATCTGAGCTTTCACGGTTTAATTCTCTGCCTGCCAATCAAAAAATGATCCTGAGCGACAAATTATCTTCTATTCTGAATGAGGCCAGAAAAGCATGGTTCATTACTCACGGCCGCTTTGACGTGACATGTTATCCTCTTATTTCTTTATGGAATAAAGCCGGGAAAGAAAACAGATTACCTGATCCTGACAAATTACAGGAAGCCAGAAACTGTTCCTCCTGGGAACAAATCCATCTTAACGGACAAAAAGCAGTCAAGTTCTCTCCAACTGTCAGACTGGATCTGGGAGGAATTGCCAAAGGATTAGGGGTAGACCAGGCAATTGAAAAACTCAAATCCATGGGTTTTCAGGGAGGCATGGTGAATGTCGGGGGTGATTTAAGGGTTTACGGCAAGCCTCTGCCCGGCAAAACAGCCTGGGAAGTGGAGGTAAGGAATCCCTTTCAAAATGAAATCTGGGCAATCCTGAAATTCTCCAGGAAAGGAAAAAGTGTCTGTACCAGCGGGAATTATTACCGGTTTATTGAAATCAACAGAAAACGCTACAGTCATATCATCAACCCAAGAACACATCAGAATGCTGACAGGGTCCCGTCCGTTACGGTGATCGCCCCTACCGCAATCGAAGCGGATGTCTGGGCAACTGCGTTAAGCATTTCAGGCCCCAAAGGACTTGTATGGCTAAAAAAACATCCTTTAATTCATGCCATGCTGGTAATGGGAACCATGGATGATTGCCGCATTTATCATACAAAAGGATTCATGGAATATCTCTTCCCTCTGCCGTCTTTTCCGGAAAAAAAGAAGTGGACAACCATTGAATGACCGCATCTTGAATTCTGCATTCTGAATTCCGTGTTATCCCCATAAGAATATGAATATTAGAAACCACGAAATGAACGAAACACACGAAAAAAAAGATTAATATAATCTCGCAACAGGTTTATTTGTTTAATAATAAGCCCGTTGCGATTCTCTTATTTTTATTTCTTTCTTTCGTGCATTTCGTGGTTGAAAAATGTCCATAAAAAATCCGGGGAATTGATTCCCTCAACCCCGCCACTCAGTGGAATCGACCGTGGTTTTGAATTGGGCTTCAACTGGTTTAGGAACTTCTTCCTTTGAAACAGCATCCTTGTCTTTTTGAGAGGGTTTGCCGACATAAATAATGGTTTCACGAGGACATTTATCTACTACAGCCTGATAACTGACCCCCGGATCATACTGGTTATAGTCAATGGAGGGAAGGTTATTGGCAACCTTAAAGATAGGACTCAAACGTTCACACGCCTTGCAGCCGATGCAGCCAACATTACAAACGGATTTGACATCATTCATGAAATCCTTGTTTGAACAGGCAATAGCCACGATATTTTCCATCTTAAAAGGAACCATGGTGATGATATTCCGCGGACAGATCTTCGCACAGGCGCCGCAGCCGATACATTTTTCATAATCAACTACAGAAAGTCCGTCCACAATATGAATGGCATCATATTTACAGACCGCAACACAATCCCCGTATCCCAGGCATCCATAAACACATCCTTGTATACCTGATACCAGATTAGCTGCAATACACGTTGCTTCTCCCGCATAGGGAATCCTTTTCAAACGGTCGGGGTATTTCGCGGCGCAATGAATAACAGGTCTGTACGGCCAACTTTGTTTGACCTCTACTCCCATGATATCAGCGATCTTTTTTGCACAACTTTCACCGCCAACAGGACATTTCGTTACACTAACGCCCTGGAGAACAATAGCGGAGGCATAATCCGCACACCCGATATAGCCGCAACCGCCGCAGTTGGCACCGGGAAGAACATGATTGACCTGGGCGATTTTCGGATCCACTTCAACATGAAAAGTCTTGTTGGCCCAGCCAAGAGAATAGCCTGAAAAAAGAGCCAGAAGAAGCATCACCAGTCCTGCCAATAAGCTTATTTCTAACAACATGTGTATTTCCTTGTCATCTGCCGAATAAAACAGCCAAACCCCGGTCAATCCCGGTGAATCCCATGAACGCCATAGCAAAAATACCGGCTGTGATGAGCGTGATCCCCGGACCCTGCAAAGGAGCAGGCACATCGGCATTTTCCAGATCCTCCCGTATCCCCGCCATCAATACAATGGCCAAGGTGAATCCCATTCCTGCTGAAATCGCCAAGAGCAAAGCTTTGTCCAGTCCCCAGGGTTCAACGGCGTTTTTCCCAACATGTTTCATGATCTCAATGCAGGCAAATAAAATGGCGCAATTGGTGGTGATGAGTGGGAGATACACTCCAAATGCCTTGTATAACGCCGGAAAAAATTTCCTGATATACATTTCCACGAGCTGAACAGAGCTAGCGATGACAAAAATGGAAACAATGCTGTTCAGGACGCTCAAATTAACGACAGAATCCGATCCGGGATGTATGGTCTTGAAAATAAAAGAAGTGAGCGGTGCTCCAGGCTGTAACAGAAAATAAATTGCGCTCCAGCTCAGCATCGCCGCAACGCCCATGACAAAGGTGACGGCGCAGCCCATGCCAAAAGCCATTTCAATCCGTTTAGAAACACCGATATAGGCGCAGATCCCGACAAAATAATGCAGAACATAATTATTGATGAGGGTTGCATTAAAAGCCAGAAGGAACAGTCCGATCAGATCCATAATCCGTAAATCCTTTTCATGATGATTTATTTTTCTTCAAAGACGTGAACCAATTGACAGCGCCGATTAAAAAGCCGAACACAAAAAAAGCGCCTGGCGGAAGAAGCATGAGGACCCAATTCGGCCAGGAATCCGGCATGATCCTGAAACCGCACCAGGTTCCCGAGCCCAGAATTTCCCTGAAACTGGCCATGCTGACCAAAGCCAATCCAAAACCAAGAGACTGGCCGATGGCATCAGAGATGGCAACCCCGACAGACTGTTTTGACGCGCAGACTTCACAGCGGCAGATGATGATGCAGTTCACAATGATCAAGGGGACATAAGGTCCGAGCTGAAGGCTCATGGAATAATAAAAGGCGGCCAACAAATAATCCACTATGGTCACAAAACTGGCAATAGTCAAAACAAATACCACGATCCTTAAATGGGGTTTTAATAAATGCCTGATCAGGCTGATGATGGTATTAGCACAAATCAAAACAAAAGCAGTGGCGCAGGTCATGGTGAGTGCAGCCTTGATATCCGTAGAAACAGCAAGAGCAGGACACGTTCCCAGCACCTGCCTGAAAATGGGATTTTCAGGAATGATGCCCCAGATAAAACGTTCTAAAGCTGTCGGATTTTCTTTTGACATGAAATACCTTTTATGGATCTGCCTGCTGTTTACGTAATTCCGCTCTGAATTTTTTCACATTCTCGTTCACAATCTGACAAATACTAAAGGATGAAATGGTCGCACCGGTAATGGCCCTGATTTCATTTTTTGAAGGGACCGGATTCTTTGTCGGAGTCAGTGAATCTGTTGTTCCTTTCCCGATGAATTGAGAAAGCCAGGAAGATTCCGTGATCCGGCTTCCCAAACCGGGTGTTTCTTTCTGATTCAGGACCGATAATCCGGATAAGGAGGATGCATCAGGCGTCAGGCCGATCAGGATTTCAATCTTATCAGCGAAACCCTGACCCCTTGCCGGAATAACCCATCCGGCTCTTTTATTATTTTGGTTGAGGGCTTCATAGACGGTCAGATCACCCACGGTGACGGATTTTCCAGTCACAGCACCGGGAACAAGCGTGGGGACGATCCGCATAGACTGATTCGATTTATTGGTATCAATTTTTTCCTGAAGAAAAGCCTGCACCCCTGAAAGAGTAAAGCCGAAAAAAATAGAAAGCAGGATCACCAGCCAGGATTGCCCCAGATAACTGTTCTTGATACATAAAAATAGGGGATGTTCTTTTTTCATGAAACCTTCTTCTCCGGAACCGGACCTCCAACAGGCACAGGGATCGTATACCGGTTGATGATCGGAACACAGCCGTTCATCAGTAAAACGGCAAACATGACTCCTTCCGGATACCCGCTGAAAAGCCGGATCATCATGATAAAAAAACCCAAACCTATTCCAAAAATCCACTTACCCAAAGGTGTCAAGGGGCTTGTCACCGGATCCGTTGCAATAAAGAATGCGCCAAAAAAGAGAGCGCCGCTGAACAGATGATGCAGCACCGTGATCTGCTTATGAATGGAAACCATATTGGCAACTCCACCCAGTATGATGACGCTGAGAAAAATTCCTGCCGGAATTTCCCAGGAAGCTGTCCTGCGAAAGCAAAGATAGAGTCCTCCGATGAGGCATGCCAGCGCGCTGACTTCACCAAGCGATCCATTGCAGGTACCGAGAAAAAGCGGCCATAATCCAGACACTTGAGCCGTCAGTTTGGCAGCGGTCAACGGGGTGGCCTGTGTGATGATATGAATGCCTGTTCCGGAAGAAACATACGCTGATGCACCTAATGCTACCGGAAAATTGATCATCACAAAAGCCCTGCCGACCATGGCAGGATTAAAAACATTCTGGCCCAGCCCGCCATAAATGATCTTTCCGATTCCAATGGCAACAAAAGAACCAATCACGCCTACATACCAGGGAGCACTCCAGGGCAAGGAAAGCGCCAGGATGACACCCGTGACAGCTGCAGAGCCATCACGTAAAGGGATTTTTTTTCCTCGCATCAGGGAGAAGATCGCTTCCGAGGCCAGACAGGATGCAACGCAAACCGCTATTTGAAAAACGGCATGAGACCTGAATACATAAACGGCCATCAACACACAAGGAATCAAGGCGATCAGCACATCTCTCATCATCATGGACGATGTCCTGCTTTTTCCAGGATAATGCGGGGATGGGGAAACATGAATCATGGAAGAGATCCTTTCTTCTCTTCTTTTGGAAGAAGGGATTTTCCAAGACGAATCAATTGAACAAGTGGAATCTGTGAAGGACAAATATAAGCGCAGCATCCGCATTCACAACAGGCCATCAGGTGATGGCGTTTTGCCTGTGACCAGTCCCTGTACTTGGAAGACAAAGCTATTTTGGTCGGTACCAGATTCAGGGGACAGACATCCACGCATCGTCCGCACCGGATGCAATTTAATTCATCAGAGTCTTTCAAATCCTGTTCAGTCAAAACAACCACTCCGCTGGTTCCTTTGGTGATGGGAGTCTCCAAATCTCCTATGGTGAATCCCATCATGGGACCGCCGGAAATGACCCTTTTGGCATCCTGAGTCAGTCCGCCGCAGAAATCAATGGCCTCCTTATAACTGATGCCAATCGGAACAAACAGATTATTCGGCTGTTTCACTCCCCGGCCTGTAACCGTGATGACACGATGGGTCAGCGGCTGTTTTTTTATAACCGCGCAGGCAATGGACGAGGCGGTTCCGACGTTGATCACAACTACTCCCACATCCAAGGGCAACCCGCCCGTCGGAACTTCCCTCCCTAATACGGCAGGGACGACCTGTCTCTCCCCGCCCATGGGATATTTGGTATGCACAGGAATGATTTGAATTCCCGTTCCATCAGCTGTTTCTCTCATTTTCCGGATAGATTCCGGCTTGTTATCCTCAATGGCCACCATGATGGTCTTCACCTTAACGGCCCGGGCCGCCAGAAGGGCTCCGGTCACAATCGATGAAGAGGCTTCCATCATGAGACGATCGTCATTGGTCAGATATGGTTCGCATTCACATCCGTTAATGAGTAGAACATCAACCGGTTTTTTTTCATTCCAGGTCAGTTTAACATGGGTTGGAAATGCAGCACCGCCTAATCCGACAATCCCGGCTTTTTTAACATCCTCCACAATCGTAACGGCCTCGTAGCTATCCAGACCGGCTTTGGGCCAGGAAAAAGAGATCAAATCGTCCCAGACATGTTTGGGATCCGGAGAATCCGAATCCGACTGAATGGGAATACAGGCCATATGACGGCCGTTCGGTAAGGTGGTCATAGCAGGCATGGCCACCGTGCCTTTAACAGGAGCATGAATGGGGGCTGAAATAAAAGCGGTACTCTCCCCCAGGAGTTCCCCCAATGTCACCTTCTGTCGCGGTTTTACTTTTGAATCGCAAGGAGCCCCGGTATGCTGTAACACGGGAACAGATACTTTCTGCGGAAGAGGAAGAGGCACAACGGGATTGTCTTTGCTCAACTGCTTCTGAGCCGGCGGATGGATCCCCCTTTTAAAATCACCCCGGCCCGCCTTGATATTATGTGTTATCATTTCTTTTTTTTAACCATTGAAAAAGATATTTAAACCCGACAGAGAGAACCAAACCCATCCCCAATCCTGCCAGAGCTCCTAGAAACTGAGTTCCGGGTTTTTTGTGCCCTGTCACCGCGCCCAGCAATGCCAATATCAACGGGCAGACAAACAATCCGAACGCGCCGGTCCAGATTCTCCAGGGTGGAACAGACTTTGATCCGCCTGGTTTGTTTGGATCATTGCCAAGGGAGGTACATTGAGAACATGAACCTTTACAAGACTGAGGCAAATTCATAGAGAATTCTTTATCCAATAAAGAAGAAAAAATATTGATATTTTTCTGATTTGGCAAAGGAAAAATTGTTATGATTCAAGATAATATTTTGGACAACCGTGAATATAAATACTAGAACTTCCATCTCATTCTGACGATATCCAGTCAGCATGAAAGGAGCTTAAAGTCAAATGGAGCATGCCAGCAAAATAAATCTGCCTCTATGGTCATTACTGCCTTTCGCAGGACTTCTGCTCACGATAGGGATCATGTCGTTTTTTGCAGCGAATTACCCACATGGAAAACCCGCCCACATATGGGAAAACAACCGGAATAAACTGATCATCGCCCTTCTATGGGCGCTTCCTGTGATCGGACTTTTTATGAAAGTGGGCCACTGGGGCCCCATGATCACCAGCCTGGAAGAATATTTTTCTTTTATTGTGCTTCTTTTTTCCCTGTTTGCTATTTCCGGAGGAATTTTTATTGACGGAGACATCCAGGGGACTCCCCTGACCAACCTCATCGTGCTGCTCATCGGTTCTGTTTTAGCCAATCTTGTCGGAACAACCGGTGCCAGCATGCTTCTGATACGCCTGTTCTTGCGGATCAATTCAGAACGCAAACGTACCGGTCATCTTCCGATATTCTTTATTTTCTTAGTCAGTAATATCGGCGGGTGTCTTCTTCCGATTGGCGATCCGCCCTTGTTTCTTGGTTATTTAAAAGGAGTGCCATTTTTCTGGACATTAAAACTTTTCCCGAAATGGATAGCCGCCATCTTCATGATCTCGGTGATTTTTTATATCTGGGATACGATCTGTTACAAACACGAACGTCTGGCAGATATAAAAAGAGACATCTCCATTCAGAAACCCATTAAGATAAGAGGGAAAATCAATTTCTTATGGCTGTTCGTGGTATTATTGTCCGTGATCATCCTCACTCCAAATCAGCTCAAAGCCTGGGGGATCTCCCACGGACCGCTGATGTTTTTAAGGGAATATATCATGCTGCTTGTCACTGCTTTTTCTTTCATTTCCTCCCCGTTGCATTCCATGACACGGAAAAAAAACCAGTTCACTTTCGCCCCTATTCTGGAAGTCACCTACCTCTTTATCGGGATTTTTATTGCCATGGTCCCGGCCCTGGAAATTCTGAAGGCCCAAGGTTCAACCCTGGGGATAACAAAAATATGGCAGTTTTTCTGGGCCACCGGAACGCTCTCTTCGGTTTTAGACAATGCACCCACTTATTTGACTTTTCTCTCCCTGGCCCAGGGAGTCGCGACAGACAATCCGGGTCTTTTTTCCATGACAGGATCCGTCCTGGGGGTTCCGGCTATACTGCTTTCCTCCATTTCGCTAGGAGCTGTGTTTATGGGGGCCAATACCTATATCGGCAACGGGCCCAACTTCATGGTCAAGGCGATTGCCGATGAATGGGGATACAAAACCCCTGATTTTTTCAGCTATATCCTCAAATATTCCATCCCGATTTTATTTCCGGTATTTGCCCTAGTGACTGTGATTTTCTTTATCTAAACTCCATCGAAGCTGCACATAGTCAACCTAAGTCAAAGGGAATCCTTTTAATTTTTTTCCACGAAATGCACGAATTACACGAAAATTTTTCAAAAGCTTCGCTTTGAAAAGGATATACGACCGGCAGAGCCGGTGGCTTTAAAATGTGAACCGCTTCATCGAAGTTTGTTTTAATATAATATTTTTTTTCACCACGGAGTTACGTAGAAATTAATTCTTTTAAAACTTCCAGAATTGTCAAACTCTTGGAGTCCAAAGGCTGTGCCGTTGGTTTACCGGGTTAAGGATAATACGGAAATCTTTTTTTCGTGTGTTTCGTGCTTTTCGTGGTTTCTAATATTTTATATCCTCAAGGATAACTCATCCTAAATCCGTGGGTGCCCGGCCAAGGGATTTCAATAAAGAAATGGTTTCCTGAATCTGAAACGCAATTTCTTCATCTTCATGGGCACGATGGGGATAAATGCAATACTTCTTTCGATATTGCATGGGCGTGACATTCAGCATCACTGAATTGGCGCCTGCCATGAGTCCTGTTTTTCTTGCCTGAGGGGTCAGTGTTTCAAAGCCTGTCGTAACCAGGATCTTACTCTCCGGATCAGAGCAGAGTCTTGCCACTGCGAGCGTCTTGAGAACGTCTGTTTCCAACGGCTTTTTCTCACAGGCAAAAGGAGTGGAAGGATGAGGGATAAAAGGGCCGAAACTCAACATTTCTGTTTTCAATTCATTGGCCAGATGAATATCATTCAATATATCTTCAGGTGTCTGTCCCGGAAGGCCTATCAGGGCACCGGTGATGATGAGATAACCTGCTTCATAAGCTTTCCGGAGCAGTTCCAGCCTGGTCTCAAGATGGTTGCCCGGACGGACTTTCTCGTATAGAACAGGATTGGAAGTTTCAAAACGCATCAAAAATCCTCGAGCTCCTGCCTGGTAATACTCATCCAATGCATCAATGGAAATTTCCCCGAAACTGATGAAAATCAGCGCTCCCAGTTCCTCCCGGATTTTTCTGATGACCCCGGCTAATTCCTCTGTCTGATAGCCGGCATCCTCTCCGCTTTGCAGCACAAGGGCTTTGAAACCGTATTTTTCAACCGCATCAAAGGCCACGGAATAAATCTCTTCACAACCCATCCGGTACCTGGATAACGACTGATGATGGGCAGAGATGCCGCAATAAGAACACCGTTGACTGCAATGGCTTGATATCTCAATGATCCCGTGAACACAGCATGAATTCTTCAGGTTTTTCTGCCTGACAAAATTGGCGGACTTACCCAACAACTCAATTTGAAACGGATCATCCAGATTCAGAAAATAAAGCAATTCCTCTTTCGAAGCAGGCCGTCCTTCGCATAGTTTATCGAGGATCAATCCTGTTTTTCTGGGAATCCCCTGAGCTTCCAGATTCAGACGGGAAAGCCTTAAGTCTATTTCCTGCAGATCAAAAAATGTTTCTTTCCATACAGAAAGAATCTCAAGGGCTTCATCAGGAGGGATTTTTTTTACGACAAACCCGCCCTGGGCATAGACATAGTCCCCAACTTTGAGCTCATAAAAATCATTATGAGCCTTTTTTTCTTCCCCAAAATAATCAATGATGACGGTTTCTTGATTAAAGGACGTTACTCTTCCAGGAATCGCGTAACACATGCTTGTTGCATTTCCTCATGCTATTCGCAATCAAAAGAAACCAGCCTGATTTCCCTTTTTTTCGGACTGGCATCGACGGAAAGTTCGGCCCCCTCCAAAATCGTATTTTTTCCATGCTCTTCGAAAAAAAAACGAAGGATTTCCTCGTTGATTTCAGTCCATTCCCCGAGGGTTATGTATACTTTGGTGATTTTCCGGGCTTGTTTTTCTTTTCCCAGCGCGAGCAAATCTGAAAACAAATCCTTTACGACATGCATTTCATGCATGGTTCATATCCCTTTCCTTTTTTGTCAGCAACTGACGATTCATCCACTCGACCAGCTCATCTGATGCGGTTTTTACTTCCGGAGATAAACCCTCTCCGAAAGAAACATCTTTGGGCTGAATTCCAATAAATATGATTTTTGCGCCGATGTCATCATTTAATATTTTTGCTATCACTTTCAAAGAAATGGCATGAGTGCTCAATGAATTTTCCGGAATGGCCTCTGATTCAATGATACGGACTTCCCCGGCCCCCCCCCCAAAATCAGCCGCATCAATGATCAGAATTATAGAAGGTTTCCAGGCAGTGATTTGTTCTATTGAATTTTCCGGATGCATGCCGCCGTCGATGATTTTCACATTTGAAGCGGAATGCAGTTTTGAAGCCATATACGGCCCCGCCCCGTCATCGGACCTCAACGTATTTCCTACGGTCAAAATGACTAGGCATCCGCCATCCAAGTAAAAAGATAAATCAGGCAGGCGCATCAAGGATTCTACTCAAAAATGATGGTTTTGTTTCCGTAAACCAGTATGCGATCCTGCAGATGCAGACGAAGAGCCCTGGATAATACCAGCCGCTCAAGATCCCGGCCTTTGCGAATGAATTCTTCGAGCGAGTCTTTATGCGATATCCGGATGATGTCCTGTTCAATGATCGGCCCCGCGTCTAATTGTGTTGTGACGTAATGACTCGTGGCTCCGATGATTTTGACTCCCCGCTCATAAGCCTGTTTGTATGGATCTGAACCTGCAAAGGCAGGCAAAAATGAATGATGGATGTTCAATATCCGGTTGGAATACCTGAAAATAAATTTTGGCGAAAGTATCTGCATGTAGCGGGCCAATACAATCGTATTGATCTCTTCTTTTTCCAGCATTTCCAACTCCTTTTTTTCCTGCACGATCTTGTTCTCCTGAGTGATAGGAAACACATGGAACGGGATCTGGTAACGCTGAGCCAGCCATTGAAGATCTTTGTGGTTGGAAATGATCAGTCTGATGTCACAGTCATAATCCCCCAGTCCCTGACGCCAAAGAAGCTCCTGCAGACAATGATCGTGCTTGGAAACAAATACGGCCAGTCGCGGCTTATTGGAATTGAGTCTGACGGTCCATTCCGCGTTGAACTCTTTTGACATGGGAAAAAACACCTCGTTTAGCTGAGCCGGAATCACGCTGAAATCCTTCATGTCCCACACAACCCTTAGAAAAAATCTTTGTTCCTGGGACTCGACATGCTCATCAAGCTCTACGATGTTCCCTCCTCGTTCAAAAATGAAATGCGATATGCGGGAGACGAGCCCCTTCCTGTCAGGACAGGTCAAAAGCAAAGTGGCTGTGAGATCTTGATCGGACAAAATAAAACCCCTTGAAAAAAAATTTTCAGACAAGATTAACAGAAACATTAACCGCATTCATGGAAACATGATGTTTCCATGAATGCGCCAATAAAATCTTTTTATAAGGATAGCTCGGGAAAGTGGTGTATAAAAAAATTCTCCGCAACATCATCTCTTTTAATCAATTGACAACAGGCTGACTATCGGCCGATGAAACGGACGTTTAAGAAATGGGCTGAACAGGAGATGCAGGGGTCATAGGCCCT
>JAFGBW010000284.1 GCA_016932965.1 Candidatus Auribacterota bacterium | reverse complement strand
TGGGATATTTTTCTTTATTCCCGAATCTGGCAACCCTTTTTGCTTCCAGATCTGTTCCGCTGGAATATGCGCCGTGCGTGACTACTTATCTTGCCTTCTTCATCCAAATAATCCCTTTTGCTATCATCTGTTGGGGGAACAGTCCCTTTTGGTCTTCCCGGCTTCATAAAACAGGTCTGACCTGTATCGTTCTTTTTGCTCCATGCTCGGGTGAAATCTGGCTGAATACCATCAATTCCCAGTTTTATTTTTCTCTCATTGCCTTTTTCATTCTCATGGAGGCTGTTTCCGCCTCCCGTATGCGCCTGTATGCCTATTCCCTGTTATTGTGTTTATGCGGATTGACAGGGCCGGTTTCCTGTTTTTTAACCCCGCTGTTTTTGTTCAAAGCCTTTAAAAATAATAATAAGGAATCATGGATTCATGCCGGAATTTTTTTTATCTGTTCTGTCGTTCAGGGCTCGATTATTTTAACATCAGGCGCGTTCTGGCTGGAAAAAAGGTTTTTCTTTGATCTCCCCGTCATCAGTGCGGCCTTTTGGAACAAAACTGTTTTTCTGGCTCTTTTAGGGCCGGATGCAGCCCCCCTTTTTTCAAAATGGCTTGTGGAAATAAGGATGAGCCATTTTATTTTTTTCCAAATGATCGGAGTGGCGTTGCTGATCATAGGAGGATGGTTAGGCTATCTTATTTTTTTGAAAATAAAAAAAGAGCCGTTTATATATTTATTCGGCAGTTTTATACTGTTGATGTCTTTGTCGTTTATGTTTTCTCAGGAAAATAAGATCTGCCTGCTGGAAGCATTCAGAGGACAGCGATATTGTTATGTGCCCAATGTGATTCTCCTGTCGATGCTATTAGGCCTTGTTCCGGTCGGGACTTTTAGTAAAAGATTTTTTATTAATGTGCCTCTTGTATTGCTGGCTTTTGCTATGATCCTTGGAATAATGAATTATCGCGGTTCCTTGATCGTTAATGCCAATTGGCCGCTTTGGACTGATGAAATCAGGAAATGGAGAATGGATTCGTCTTATTGTCCGGAGATTTGGCCGTATGGCTGGAAGCCGGACGGATGGCGGGTCTGCTTAGACGCATCATGTGAAATCAAACGCCTTTCGAGATGACATCCTTTTATAGTCCCAGCTTTTTGACAAGGGATTTTTGATTGAGTTCAGAAAAAGCCTGGGCATAGGCCTTATTGATAAAATGAAAAATGATTTTATTTCCTGAATCCAAAGAGAGCCGAATAGGGGACAAGGTTTCATAATGCCGGGCATTGATCAAATGATAGGAAGAAATGTCCCTTCCTGTTTTTGATGCCCAAACCGTGATCAGCCACCATCCGGACCAGGCGCCGGCCGCATAGAAAAGAATGGAAAACAAGATATACAGACCATAAAGAGAAGAATAAGAAATGACCGATAAAACACGTTGAAAAGGCAGTAAAAACGGGAATTCGAAAAAGCACAGTGCCGCTGTAAAAAGCAAAACCGCCGTGAAAACAATGATTCTATTTGTTGACGAGCTCCATTTTTTTCTTTTAACCGGAACCAGGAGGTGCTTGATGCAGAATGGCATATCTGGCAGATGAGCGGTCCGGATACATTTAATGGAAAAAGGGTTTTTATCTTCCAGGAACCACTCTGCTTTTCTTCTTGCCTTAACCTGTCCAAGGCATAAACAGCATTTTTCGGGAAAAGCAATCCGGTTTGTTTTTTTCATATCAACGGTTAATCGAATACCGAACTCTGATTCATTGATCAGCTTAACAGCATTGGCTGCAACCAGACGGTCAGGATGTTTCATAGCGATGATTATTTCATCAAGTCTTGCATGAACGTGCGCTTCCAGACGGTGGAATGATTGGGCCAAATGATCATTCAAATTCGGATTGACCGACCAGAAACCTTTATCCACATGAAAATCGTGCGCATGAGTTAAGATGGTTTTCCAGGTGTTCATGGATTCTTTTTCAAGCAATCGGTTTTCCCCTGTCAGACTTTTAAAGCGTATCGGATGGCTTAGATAAAGAAATAAAGGTCCCCAAACAGGAAAAAGAATCGAAAAGACGGTCCATCCTACCCGGAAATCCGTCTTTTCCAGTTTAACGGAAAGAAACAGCGCTACCGGTAAATTCAGCAGGTAGAATAGAATAACAGCCTTTTGCGGATCAGACAAAGATCTCTGACTCTCAACCGTGTCTGGTTTTGAAATCCTTCATGAATTGAACCAGCGCCTCCACTCCTTCTATCGGGAAGGCATTGTAAAGGGATGCGCGCATCCCTCCGACAGAACGGTGACCTTTGAGCCCGATGAACCCCTGCTTTTTGGATTCATCTGCAAAAGCAGTCTCCAATTCTTCTGAAGGAAGCCGGAACGTGATATTCATGAGTGAACGGGAGTTTATATCGCAGGTGCCTTTATAATATCCTCCGGATTGATCGATGGAATCATAAAGAAGAGCAGCCTTTTTCTCATTTTTATTCTGCATTTCCTTTAATCCACCCAGTTTTTT
>JAFGBW010000037.1 GCA_016932965.1 Candidatus Auribacterota bacterium | reverse complement strand
CAAGGAAAATAACGGCCAATCGAATTATACAGCCTACTTATCGACTGACTATCATAATATCCATGGATACAATCCCCCGGCATATAACGGAGAAGAGGAGCTGATCTTTGTCTCCACACCTTTGAATGCAGGGTTCATTTACGGTCATTATTCGACCACCCTGACCCTTCAATACACCAATGCTTCAGGCCAGGCACAGGACCCTGCTATCATCACCACAGGCAGTCCCAATAAAATCTGCATCGGCTCCTTAAACCAGGGCATCCAGATTCTCAACTGGCGCGAAAAACTGGAAAATGCAGGGTGACATACGATCCTGCAAGGGAATCCCTCCCTGTTTTCTGAGCCACTGCCCCACTTACGAAAACATCCATTTACTTTTTTATGCCACATCCCTGTTAAATTGTATTATAACTCCATGCCATGAAAACCATCATTCTTGCAGGTAATCCCAATGTTGGAAAAAGCGTTCTTTTCAAGAATCTGACTGGACACTATGTGACGGTGTCCAATTATCCCGGCACAACAGTAGAATTGACCCGGGCGCAATCCAATTTTGATCCTGATATCCAGGTGGTTGATTCTCCGGGGATAAACGATCTGTCTTCCTCAGCAGAAGACAGCCGTGTCACACAAAATCTTTTAAAAGAAGAAAAAGAGACGGTTCTTATTCAGGTGGCAGACGCAAAAAATCTAAGAAGGTCGCTTTTACTGACCTTTCAACTGGCTGAATCCGGCCTGCCCATGATACTGGCATTAAACATGTCTGATGAATTGAAACAACGCGGAGGAACGATAGACGTTCAAAAATTGTCTGATTTACTGGGAATTCCGGTCATTCCCACAGTGGCAATACGTAATGAGGGAATAACTGAACTGATCCAGAGCATTCCTCACGCTTCCCTTCCGTCATGGGATGCTCCCGATGATCTGAGGAAAAAAAATGCCGATCTCTATCAGAAAAACTGCGAACGTTTGGATTGGATCAGCTCTATTCTGGAAAAAACCTGTTTTTACATCGCTCCTCCCAAACCTTCGATCGGAGTCCGGCTGGGATTTTGGGCCATCCATCCGGTGAAGGGACTGCTGATTCTTCTTTTCATTCTTTGGATGATGTTCTGGTTCGTGGGTCTGTTCGGTGCCGGAACCCTGGTGGATTTCTTTGAAACCGCCCTGTTTAAGCAAAAGCTGAATCCCTTCTTCATTTCCCTGGCTGACCGATGTCTCCCCTTTCCCCATGAACACTCGGAAGAACTGTCTGTGTATCACCTGACCATTCCGATTACACCGGTTCACAGCAAAGAATTGGGACAGATAAAAAGAACCGTTCTTTCCACTGAATACAAATGCAATGCTCCGCTCACGCCCTCTCAGAGGACTTTTCTTTTCATTCACGATCTCCTGGTGGGCCCCTATGGTCTTTTGACCATGGGACTGTCCTATGCACTGGCCATTGTCTTCCCCATTGTTCTGACCTTTTTCCTGCTGTTCGGTTTTCTTGAAGATACCGGTTATCTGCCCAGGCTGGCCATCATGTTGAACCGGCTGTTTCGCTCAATGGGACTGAACGGCAAGGCGGTTCTGCCTATGATCATGGGTTTGGGATGTGATACCATGGCCACTCTCACAACCCGCATATTGGAAACACGCCGGGAAAGGATCATCACTACGTTTATCCTGGCTTTAGTTGTTCCCTGTTCGGCACAACTGGGCGTGATCATGGCCATGCTGAGCCGCCTTTCAATCTGGGCAGCGATGATATGGATAGGCCTTATTATGGGTGTCATGCTTCTGGCAGGCAGATTGTCAGCCATGCTGATCAGGGGTAAATCAAGCGACTTTATTTTGGAAATTCCAGCCATCAGGCGTCCACAGGTTGTGAATCTGCTTTCAAAAACATTTTCTAGGCTGGAATGGTATCTAAAGGAAGTGATCCCCCTTTTTTTTCTGGGGACAGCCATGTTGTTTCTTTTTGACTGGTTTCATATATTGGAAAAAATCGCCAATTTGATGCATCCGATAGTAACCAATTGGCTGGGGCTTCCCAAGCAAATGGCGAACGCTTTTCTAATCGGTTTCCTGCGAAGGGATTTCGGGGCGGTATATCTCTTAAAAGCCGCGACAGGCAGGGAGCCCCTGTTGGATCCTCACCAAATTTTTGTATCCATCGTCACGATCACTTTTTTTCTCCCATGCATCGCGACGTTTTTCATGATTGCAAAGGAACACGGCAAAAAAATCGCCGTCAGCATTGGCATGTTCACCCTGGTTTTCGCTTTTTTGTCAGGAGGACTAATTAACCACATAGGGAAATGGCTGGGCTTATGAATACGCCGGACTACAAATTATGCCCTTTATGCGGGTTCGAATTCGAAAAGGACGATACGGCCTGCGCGCATGGATGTCCTTTTAATGAAGTATGCCATTTGATCCGGTGTCCCAGCTGCCATTACGAGTTTCACGACCAACCGCAGACCCTTTCATGGTTCCAGAAGTTTTTCAAAAAAAACAAAGAAACCTGTCCTCCGATAAAAGGAAATTATCAGTCCATCCTGCAGATGAAGGATGGGGAAGAAGGAACCGTAGCGGTCATCTGCGCTCACGGGTCCAGAAAAAATTCCTTGGCTGTTTTCAGTTTGGTTCCCGGCAGCAAAATAAGGATGCTCCAGCATACTCCGGCGGTCCTCATCCAGATCGGTGAAACCCAGCTGGCACTGGACACTGAAATAGCCAAAAATATATTTATTTCCCCGGCAAGCAGCTGATTTCTAAGCCCAATACCGCATAGGGGACACGTGAATTGTTTTTTAAGCCATTGACACAAATTCATTCTCTCATTAGTATCTCTTTCTTTTTCTTACATAAACCATCGGAGAAATCACATGGAACAGACATTAATTCTTTTTAAACCGGATAGCATTCAACGCCGCCTCGTGGGTCCCATCCTGGACCGCTATGAAAAAAAAGGACTGCAGATTTGCGCGGTCAAACTGCTGAACGTCAGTCAGAACATGGCTGAAAAACTGTATTTGGAACACAAAAACAAGCCTTTTTTCATTGATCTGGTCAAATACATCACCAGCGCCCCTATTATCGCGATGGTCATGAAAGCTCCGGATGCCATTTTAATTGCCAGAACCTTGAACGGCGCGACCAATGCCAGAGATGCACTGCCAGGCTCCATCCGCGGCGATTTTGCCTTAAGTCAGAGGTTCAATCTGGTTCATGCCTCAGATTCAGTTGAATCCGCCAAACGCGAAATCCCCATTTTTTTTAATGATAATGAAATCCTGATATATGAAATGAATTTGAAGGACTGGATTTCCCCAGGAAACTGAACCCAATCAGAGATTCACCGCCCAATGTGAGCAATCAGAATATAATAAGGAGGCTTGATCATCATGACCTATTCAATCAATGAAAATGGAGAAACCATTTTAGAAAATTATAATGAGGCCAAACCTTTTTCGAGCTTCTTTCCGGGCATTGCCGGTCTTTTTGGAATTCCTATGTGGGTTTTTTTTGTCAACCGTGGCCAGTGCATCTCCTCCTTCGGAGTTGAAAGCAAGGACAAAGCCATCCTTGAATTTTATCCTGCAAACAAATCCTACCGTTTCACTCCATTAACGGGTTTCCGGACGTTCTTGAAAATCACAACAGATGATAAAACCTTTTTTTATGAACCATTCCAGAACTGTCTTGAAAATACACGTTTTCAATGCGAAAACAGGATGACTTTTTCCCCCGTATTTTTAAAACTGGAAGAATTCAATCCCATCCTGTCTGTCAAAGTAACGGTGACTTACATCACCATTCCAAATGAGCCTTTCCCTGCCCTGGCCAGAAAAATCGAAATTGAAAATACGGGAAAACAGCCGATATCAATTGAAATGATAGACGGTATTCCTGCCATCAACGCCTTCGGATTGGAAAGCTGGATTCAAAAATTCATGTGCCGTACCGGCGAGGCATGGGTGGAGGTGCAGAATCTGGAAAATTGTGCGCCTTTATACAAAGTCAAAGTGGTCATTGCAGACAAACCTGAAGTGGAATACGTTCATCGCGGACATTTTTCACTGTATTTTGATGAACAGGGAAAACTGCTTCAACCCATTGTGGATCCCCAGGCTGTCTTCGGACAGAATACCGGAATCTGCTTCCCTGAAAAATGGTTTTCCGTCACTCCTTATGAAGTCCCCACTTTTCAAACAAAAGAAAATTTCACCCCATGCGCCATGACCCTTTATTCCTCCACCCTGGATCAAAGGGAAACCAGGACCGTATGCGGCATTTTCGGCCATGTAAAGAATCTCGAATCCCTGAACCGGATTGCCGGAGCCTTTGCCTCGGGAAAAATCCAGAACCATTCCCGTTCCATGACTCCCATGGCATGGTTTGAGGACAAACTGAATCAAAACATCCGTCTGATCAGAGAACTGCAAAACAACATGACGACCTTTTCCGCATCACACCTTTTTGATCACTACTGCAGCATGACTTATCTCGATAACGTATTGAGAGGCGGGATCCCCGTGATTCCTTCCGGAACAGATTCCTCTGACCATCTCTTTCATGTCTACTCCAGAAAGCACGGAGACCTGGAACGGGACTACAATTATTTCTACGTACAGCCGACATACCTCTCGCAGGGAAACGGTAATTTCAGGGATGTGAACCAAAACAGGAGAAACGACATCTGGTTCAATCCATCCATGTTGGAAGCCAATATCAGAACATTTTATAATTTGATCCAGCTCGACGGGTATAATCCATTGGTATTAAAAGGCGCGGTTTTTATCTTAAAAAAATTCACGGATAAACTGGAATCGGAACTCATTTCCTGTCTTCAAAAAAGCCAGGACTGGGTAAAATTAAAAAAGATGCTGGAAAAGCCGTTTGCGCCGGGACAGCTTCTTTCTGCGACGATCATGGATGAGGATATCGCTTTCAAGGTATCCCCTGAAAAATTTTTATCCATTCTTCTTCCTCATACTAAAAGAATCGACACGGCGGATTTCGGAGAAGGCTACTGGTCGGATCACTGGACCTACAATCTCGATCAGGTCGAAAGTTATCTGACGCTTTTTCCGGAAAAAAAAGAAGAGCTGTTGTTCCAGAATAAGACATTCACGTTTCATCAAGGTTATGTACAGGTCAATCCGAGAAAAACGCGGTATATCCTGAGGAATGGAAATCCGTTCCAGACCCAGAATCTCAGGGAAGACCATGATAAGATGAAAAAGCATTCCAATACGGACGCCGTCGCACGGACCGAATACGGCAAAGGGGATGTTTACCATGCCTGTCTGTATTCAAAAATGCTGTGCCTTGTCGCATGCAAGATGGCGACCTTGGACCCGAACGGCTCGGGTATAGAGATGGAGGGAGGACGGCCGAACTGGTACGATGCCTTAAACGGTCTTCCGGGACTTTTCGGTTCCAGCACCCATGAGACGCTCGAATTGAAGCGGCTCGTGATGTTCATGCTGGGTGCATGCAAGGAAAAGCTCTTCACATCGGTCCGTGTTCCGAAAGAACTCGCTGTCTTTATCCGCACGGTTGCGAAACTGCTGAAAAAAAATCTGAAAAATACGGAAAATGACCCTTTTCTTTTCTGGGATGAATCCAATACCGCCAAGGAAAAGTACCGTAACGCTATCCGGGATGGCATTCACGGGGAAGAAAAAGAATTTTCATGCTCCTTTATTAAAAACTTCT
>JAFGBW010000283.1 GCA_016932965.1 Candidatus Auribacterota bacterium | reverse complement strand
GGGATATATTCGGACGGGATATTTCCGCCCTTGACCTGATTATCAAATTCGAAATTCTCTTCTGAAGTCTCAGGCAAAGGATAAATCTCTCCTACCACGCCGGCAAATTGTCCGGCACCGCCGGATTGCTTTTTATGCAGATGATCCATTTCTGCTTTGGATGTGATGGTTTCCCTGTAATTCACCTGCGGTTTTCCAACCTGGACATCCACTTTATATTCACGCCTGATACGCTCTACGTAAATTTCAAGATGAAGCTCCCCCATCCCGCTGATGATGGTCTCACTCGTCTCCTCATTCGAAGACACACGGAACGTCGGATCCTCCCGCATGAAACGCTGAAGCGCCTTCATCATTTTGAGGCTGGATTCATTGTCTTTTGCATTGACAGACATAGAAATCACAGGCTGCGCAACATGCATACTCTCACAGGAAACACTCACTCCCTCCCCGCAAAACGTATCGCCGGACGCGCAATCCACGCCTATCATGGCAATGATATCTCCTGCCCAGGCATAGTCAATATTGCTGCGGTCATTGGCATGCATCCTGACCAGTCTCCCAATTCGCACCTGCTTATTGGTCCTGGAAAGAATGACTGACTCCCCTTTCCTCAGCGTTCCCTGATATATGCGTGTATAGGTGAGCTGCCCGAATGATTCTTCAGTCAATTTGAACGCCATGCAGACAAGAGGTTTATCCTTATCCGGTTCCAATAAGGTGACCTTACTCGGATCCCTGACATCCATGGCTTTAGTGCGGATCGCTTCCAAAGGAGAAGGAAGATAAGCCGCCACCGCGTCCATGAGTTTCTGAACGCCCTTATTTTTAAAAGCAGAGCCCACAAGGACCGCAACCATCTTCAATGTCTGCGTACCCTTTTTTATGGCCCGTTGTATGATTTCTTCTCCCGGCTCTTTTTCTTCCAACATCAATTCCATCATTTCATCATCATACTGGGAAAGGGTATCCAGCATTTCATACCGTTTTTCTTTAGCCTGCTGTATCAAGTTTTCAGGGATGGGAATTTCATTCAGGATCTCTCCGTTGTCCCCTTCATTGACATAGCCTTTCATAGTAATGAGATCCACGACACCCTTATGCGAATCCTCCAGACCGATTGGGAGTTGGATCATGACAGGATTCAATTTCAACTTTTCCTTGATCTGTTCCACGACCTTGAAAGGGTCAGCACCAATCCGGTCTAATTTATTGATAAAAACAAGCCTGGGAACATGATAGCGTTTCATCTGTCTGTCCACCGTCAGGGACTGGGACTGAACGCCTCCCACACCGCATAAAACCAGAATCGCGCCGTCTAGAACACGGAGCGAACGCTCCACCTCCACCGTAAAATCCACATGGCCAGGTGTGTCAATGATATTGATCCGGACATTCTTCCAGAAAATAGTGGTGGCGGCGGACGTGATGGTAATCCCTTTTTCACGCTCCAAATCCATGAAATCCATTGTGGCGCCGGCACCCCCGCCTTTGACTTCCTCTATCTTATGGATTTTCTTGGAATAATATAACAACCGTTCGGTCAATGTTGTTTTGCCACTGTCTATATGAGCAGATATTCCGATGTTTCTTGTTCGACTGATTAGATTTAAAAAATCTTCTTCCATTTTCTGATCCTTCTGATTTAATCCTTAACCAAGCCGCCATCTTCAAGCGGCAGTTGTTCCATGATAGAATGATAAAAAGAACAAATAATATAAAGGATTTTTAGCAGCTAAGCAATACGAAAATGTACTGCCATATGCAATTTCCCTGTAACTAAATAGATAGCTGATAGTTACGTCTATCCTTTTTTCCGGTCTTACACACTCCATCAATTGAATCTCTCTCGACAGCAAACTACAGGAAATCCCTGTTCGTAACGATGATTCACAGTTCTTTCTTAGGCCCTTTTCATCTGCTGTAAGCAAAAGACGTTACTGCCGTCGAATCCAAACGTCAAAAAAGAATAAAATAGCTGCTCTGTTTCCTGAATTCCTGCTTTGCTCTCATGATTTTCTTGCAGCTGCTGTTAGATCTGCTCACATCATAGGTTTTCAGCAGACACCTGTATTTCCTTATTAAACGAGTGATAAGGCCTGTTGAACACAGGAAACAATAAAATGGCGTTCTTCTTGAGTCAGAAAAGGATGGAAAGGCAGACTGATGATTCTTCCAGCCACGTCTTCCGAGACAGGAAAATCACCCTTTTTGAATCCCATGGACTCATACACCGGCTGGAAAGGAAGCGGAACCGGATAATGAACCGCTGTAGGCACGCCCATTTTCTGCAGGGAAGCGGCAAAAGCATCGCGGCTCTCAACCTGGATAGAAAATTGCGCATACACATGGCTGTTTCCGGAAGCGGTTTCAGGAACGATCACTCCCATTATTTTTTTCAATTCCTCCTTCAATTCCTGTCCCAATTGATTCCGAAGCCGGACTTCCTCTTCGAAATGCGGCCACTTCCCCAAAAGCACGGCGGCCTGGAGCGCATCCAGTCTCCCGTTCACACCGATACAATCATGCCGATATCGCTCCTTTTGCCCATGAGCCCGGATCATGTACATTTTTTCAGCCAGGGAAGAATCATTGGTAAAAATCATCCCTCCATCTCCATAGCATCCAAGTGGTTTGGAGGGAAAAAATGAAGTGCAGCCTAGAGAGGATAATCCGCAGGAACGGCCTTTTGCGCACGTTGCCCCAAAAGACTGGCAAGCATCCTCGATAACCGGAAGATCGTATTTTCGGCCTATGGAATTGATCTTTTCAAAATCAGCGCATTGACCGTACAATGATACCGGCATGATGGCCTTCGTATTTTTCGTGATTTTACTTTCAATCTGATCCGGATTGATATTATAAGTGACCGGATCAATATCCACAAAAACAGGTTTCGCGTTCAGAAAGGAAATCACTTCGCAGGAAGCAAAAAAGGAAAAGGCCGATGTGATCACTTCATCTCCTGCTTTGATGCCCAAAGCCATGAGGCTGATCAAAAGTGCGTCCGTTCCTGAGGAAACCGCTAGGGCATGCTTCACTCCGACATAACCGGATAGAGTCTCCTCTAACTCCTTCATTTTCGGCCCCATGATATAAGCTGAAGCATTCAGAACCGTCTCCATCTGCGCATGAATTTCATCCTTGTATTTCTGATACTGCCTCTGCAAGTCAATAAAAGGCATCATGTTGCGACACTCCATTTCGTATTTGCTTCTAAAAGAGTCGGCCGGTAACTGGGGACCATCTCTTTCATCTTTCTCAATATCCCTGCTTCATCCATTCTATCAGATAAATTTTTCAATTCCTCGATATCCTTCTTCAACTGATTCAGATTGTACGGTTCAGGCTGGGCGATAAAAATTTTATTATGATGCGTGGCCTGGTCATGTTCCATATCATGGAGCACTTCCTCATATAATTTTTCTCCCGGACGGAGTCCGGTATATTCGATTGAGATATCCTTATCCAATTCCAGGCCTGAAAGAGCAATGAGATTGACGGCCAGATCCACGATTTTAATTTGTTCCCCCATGTCCAGAATGAATATTTCCCCTCCTTTTCCGATACCCCCAGCCTGAAGAACCAATTGAACGGCTTCATTGACCATCATGAAATATCTTCTAATGTCCGGATGAGTCACGGTCAGGGAGCGACCTTCCTCGATCTGTTTTTTAAAGACCTGCACCACGCTCCCGTTCGAACCGATCACATTACCGAACCGGACAGCCATGAATTTGGTGCGGCTGGTTTGCGCTTTGGCCTGTAAAAGCATTTCCGTGATTCGTTTGGTGACCCCCATCACACTGGTTGGATTGACCGCCTTATCTGTGGATATGAGAACGAACCTCTCGACTTTGTAATGCTCCGAAGCATAAACCAGATTACGCGTGGCAATGATGTTGTTCCGCACTGCGGCAGCCGGATTTTCCTCCATCAAAGGCACGTGTTTATGGGCAGCTGCATGAAACACAACATGGGGCCGGTATGTTGAAAAAATATATTTTAACAATCCAATTTCCCGTATGTCTCCGATGATAGAAAAAAATTGAAGCCGGGGATATTTCTTTTTCAACTCCAACTGAAGAAAAAACATTTCGTTTTCATTGTGATCCCACAGAAGCAGAAGACTGGGATGAAACTGAGCGGCCTGCCTTGCCAATTCGGACCCGATAGAGCCGGCCGCACCCGTGATCAATACCACCTTGTCTTCCAAAAATGATTTGACCTCCGTCGTGTCAATGGGAACCTCCTGTCTGCCCAGTAAATCCTCGGGTTTGACATCCCGGAATTTTTTTAACTCCACCTTGCCTGACAAAAGATTCTGAAGATCCGGAATGATTTTGAATTTAACAACACTGCCTCCGTCTCGGCAGGAGGAAATCAGATCCCTGATTTCCTTACCGGAAGGATTGGGCAAAGCGATGATGATCTCTTCCACTTTATTTTCCCTGACGATACGGGATATCTCTTTAAAGTTCCCGAGTACCTGCAGTCCATGAATATGGACTCTTTTTTTCATGGGATCGTCATCCACAAAACCCAAAGGCATATATCTCTTACTTTTTTCATTCACAAGTTCCCTTGCCACCATGGCTCCCGCGTCTCCGGCTCCCACAATGAGGACAGGGATTGAAATTACGACCGGTTTTTTCCATTGGATTTTGATATGCAGCCTGAAGACGAAACGAAAGGCGGCAATCAAAAACAGACATAATAACAAATCGATAAGCAGGACTGAACGTCCGATATACGAATAATGCATAAAAAAACTGTATGAAATGAGAAAAAGCGTTCCGGTCGAAACAGACTGGAAAATCCGTATGGCTTCACTCAAACTCGCATAACGAAAGGACCATCGATACAGGCCAAAAAAATAAAAAATCCCCAGCCGCCCAATGCTCGCGAGCAGAATGAGCGAACGGTATGCATGCAAGACTTCTGCAGGCAGCTTCCAGTCAAAACGGATCATGAATGCCATGAGCAGCGCTACATTCAATAAAATCAAATCAACTATAGCCATCCATACAAGCCGTAATTTCGACAACATGATTCAGAGAGTCTCCCTAAATGAATCTTTGGGCATCATCCAACAATTTTGAATTACAAATTTAGAATTAATAATTATATAGAAAAATTCATTACTTCAATTTAATAACATACCCTGCAAAACAAATAATACGAATCCTATTTTTTTAAACGAATCTTTCTCCATTCTCAATTCTAAATTCTCAATTGATCATTCTAATGTCTTATTCCTTCTTTTTTCGCCACCTTAAAAAAAGTAAAAAAAAGGATTTTCAGATCAAACCAAAATGACCTGCAACGAAGGTATTCCTTGTCCCATTCCACCTTCTCTGGAATGGTAAGATGGTCCCGTCCCTTGATTTGGGCAAGGCCCGTCAGTCCCGGTACAATTTGATGGATACCTTCTTTGGTTCTCAAATCTATCAGATCTTCCTGATTGAAGAGAGCCGGTCTGGGGCCGACAAAACTCATGTCCCCTTTCAAAATATTCCATAACTGAGGCAGCTCATCTAGACTGTGTTTTCTTAAAAAACGTCCGATCGGTGTGATCCATTGGTCCGGATCAGATAAAAGATGCGTGGCCACCTGAGGGGTATCTATCCGCATGGTTCTAAACTTGGGCATAAAAAAAATTTCATTATATCGACCAATCCGCTCCGACCAGTGTAACACCTGACCTTTGGATGTCCAATGAATGATCAAGGCAATGATCAGCATGGGAATGCCCAGAACAAGGCATGCCAGAATAGAAAGCATTATATCAAAAGTCCGTTTCATTGGTTTCCCGTCAAATGAGAGAAAATATATCATTTCTTCCGAAAAGATAATAAATAAAAAATGAATCTATCCTGGTTAAAAAATCCTCTGCGGGCTTACGGTCCAATAAAAAAAGCCAGCGGCCTGATTTCTCAAACCGCTGGCTTTTATATTCCAACCAATCAGAACCGATTTTTTCGGCGATCCGACAGGCTCTTGCTATTGATGAACATCTGGTGATCAGAACTTATAACCGGCACTTACTTCAATGTATCTGGGTTCCGGCTCATATAAATCATGATCCCCTTGCCCCTGGGGGACTCTGTCTCTATTGTTCAATAGATTTCTGACCCGTAAGGCAATATCAAACCTATTATCCAACAATCCTTTTGCCCCCAGAACCAAATCCAGATAATAGATATTATTGATCTCCACTTCTTGATTATTGGCGGCAGGCACACCAAGAGAACCGGGAGTAAGGAGTTCACGACCAGGCCATTGTGAAAGATAGCGGACTGTTAAATCAGAATAAATATGATCAGTCCACATGATGTTCACATAAGCGTTTGCCATGAGCCCCGGGTAATCAAGAAATGTTCCATCCGCGTTATTGAACGCAAGTTCATTGACAGTCGGATAGGTGGCAACAAATTTCGAATCATTCAGCCATGCCAGATTGATACCAGTGAAGTTATTCTTTCCAAATCCAACATCAAAACTCATTTCTATTCCATTCGACTCAAAATCACCCGCATTAAGCCAGCCGGGTTTACCCTGAGCATTACCACTCAATATGATATTTTCCACCTTTTGAGTGAAAATGGTCAGATTCAATTTGGTCCTATCCAGCATGTTCCAAATGATCTGCAGATCATAACTATTGACATATTCCGGATCTTCAACAAACCAGTCTGTCCTGCCCATGAGTCCATAGGCCCAGTTTGACTGCCACCAGGTCGCTCTTCTGTAGCCTGTATTATAAAGCAATTTGCCGATTAGTTTTTCATCCTCAGTATTGAAAATAAGACCTACACGTGGAGAAAAAACAATGTTCCCGTCATCCCTGACATCATTCCATTCCGCCCTGGAACCGTAATGCAAACGGAAATTGGGGGTTATTTTCCAGGCATCCGTGATATAGAGAGCGCCGGTCTGATCATTTCCCGGGTCCCATAATGCGCCGACATAACCGACAGGAGTCGCCGTATTGTAATTCGGGGATGAATAACTCAAATCGATAGGCGTGATACGGGAAGACTCAAACTGCTGCAGGATGTATTCAAAACCAAAACGGATCGTGTGATCTTGCAGTTTGGTGTAATTAAAATCCAAACTGGTGTTCAATACATTATGATCCATGCACATATTGACAGCTTCGCGACTCCCCACATTATCATTGCCTCCGCCCCAGGACTGTCCGTATCCCGTAAAATGATACCTGTCAAAACCCAGTTCAAAATCCGCCTTGAACTCATCGTTAAATTCCAGGGATTTTTTGCTGACCATGGTAAACACCTGAGGCGAATAGTCCCAGTCATCTTCAAATTTCGCTGTGGATGCCGGGTACTGGTGATTGACGATCTTTTGATGGGAATTCATGGCTCTGAACCAGAGGGACCATGTTCCGATATTGGCTTTTCCGTAATATTCATAAGTCAACACTTCATTATTGAAATTGTCCACCGTCACTTCATCCAATACGACTTTCCGCATCCAGGATGAATAATCGTGACTGGTCCAGCCATCGACAACAGGAACATTGAAACTCACCATGATACTATTCTTCTCACTCAATTCTTTCCCGTAAATGGCCGAGGCAATTTGCGTTTTTCCGCCGCCGTCAGCATGATCGCCGTATGCTCCCTTGATTTTCAATCCGTCGATGTCTCTTGGATTCTTTGTGACAACGTTGATGACTGTCAGCAATGCATTATCACCCCAGACAATGGACCCGGGTCCGTGAATCACTTCTATCCTGGCCACTTTATCCAAAGACATGACCTCATCCAAATCCCCCGTTTGAACGGAGAGCCAGCCGAATCTTGATATGTTATGTCCATCCAGCAATAAAACGATCTTATCATTGCAGTGATAAAAATACCCCCTCACTCCGAGTAAATCATCATGAAAAACCTGTCTTGACGGGAAAAAGCCCGGCACTCTTTGCAGAGCTTCTGAAATAGTCTTGATGCCGCGGCGCTGCATTTCTTCCGCTGATATGACCGTGACGATGGCAGGAACGGTATCGGCTTTTTCTTCCACTTTTGATGCGATTGTAGCGGGGACCTCCTGAAATAACAAATACTCCAATCCTTCTTCAATACTACTGCTACCTTCTGACACTTGGGAAAACCCTGCGCCCGAAACAGCAAATAATATGCCCAGTAAATAAATTAACTTTTTCATGCTTCTTTCCTTTTTAAAATAAGATAAATATTTTTACCCTCTTTTTATCAAAAGTCCTATACTGATGAATTATACCTCCTTTCCTTTTTTTGTTCCCCCCCTATTAAACTTTTATCGATCCATCTAATTTCCTTTTGACATCTTCATTTCCACGAATCCTTCCAGATAAAACAACATCAATCGTTCAGCATTGATGAAACTGGACTGGCACGCATGAGAAATGTGTGCGGATAATAATGCCAAATACAATTTTTTTCAACAAAAAATTTGACCTTTTAATTAATGCAAACTGATGACAAAAACAAACCGTTTTGAAACGGTTTAGAGGCTTCTGAAGCCATATCCCGATCCAAGTGTATGGGAATCACCCTTTCTTTTCCACTGGCCCTTTCAAATCCACCTGACCTTTCAGATTCAACGCTCTGGCATTGACCCCCAAAACGCGGAGGAAACCTTCTGAATCAGCGTGGTTGAAAATTCCGACAGCTTCCATGGAGGAAAGTTCCGGATCATACAGAGAATGCGGCGTTTTTGAGGATGAGTAAAACAGGATCGTTCCCTTATAGAGGGAGACACCGATTAAACCTGATGCAAGTCGTGTCACGGGTGTTAAAGCTGACAGCATCATCTGGGAAGCCAGATCAAAAAAGTATCCCTGATAAATCTGTTCGCCCAGATTCGCAGCAGCGGCTTCATAACATTTCCTGGCCCTTCTGTCCAAAATCTGCTGCAGTAAAAATTCATAACAGTGAGAAAGAAAAACCAGACCGGGACTCTCATAAACCCCTCTTGATTTGATACCAACAAAACGATTCTCAATGGTATGGATGCCGATTCCTATACCGTTTTTTCCTGCTATTTCATTTGCTTTCCTGAACAAATCCACGGGTTTCAGTTTTTCACTGTTTATCGCGACCGGGATGCCGGATTTGAATTCCACAAAAACGGTCAGCTTTTTATCCGGAGCATCCTTGGGAAATACCCCCATCACAGGCTGAATAAAATCAGCCGGCGTATCCAGCCATTCCAGTTTTCCGGCCTCATGAGTCAACCCCAGCAGATTGGAATCCGTCGAATAGGGTTTATCATGTGAAGCCTTGATGGGAAGATGTTTTTTCTGGCAGAAGTCGATCATTTCTTTTCTTCCTCCAAAAGCCTCTATAAAGGATTCATCCCGCCAGGGAGCATAAACTTCCACTTTCGGATCCAGCATGTGCGTTGCAAGAGAAAACCGCACCTGATCATTCCCTCGTCCCGTAGCACCGTGGGCCAGGATGGATACTTTCTTCTTTTTCATGACCCGAAGCAATCCAGATACTGTGACATGCCTTGCCAGACCTGTGGTATTCCAGTACCCGCCTTCATAACAGGCTCTGGTCTGAATCAGACGGATTCCCGCATGGGCCATTTCTTCTTTCAGATCAATGACCAGAGCTTCTTTTGCCCCGCAAGACAGCATCCGCTTACGGATGGTCTGCATATCTGTCTCATCAGGCTGTCCCAGGTCCGCCGTGATGGCAATCACGGAAACACCGTATTCTGAGAGCCATTTCGTGATGGTACAACTATCCAAACCGCCGGAAGCAGCCAAGGCGACCGTTTTTCCCTTCAACTCATTTACATTCATACAATCAATCCTTTTCTTTAAATCCATTTACACTGATGCCTATTTATCGGCTCGAAGCTTCTTTAGCGATCCGTTTAAAACAGCATGATCATGAATGATGTTTTATCATATATAAATCTATATTTCACATTAGCGGACACGAAATCAGGAAGGGTGGCTCTTTCTATTCATTGCGAATCATAATGCAATATTCATCCGCAACCAAATAATTTATTGATGTATTCCGGAAGCAGGTTCAACTCAATCACCTGATTGGCCGGTTTGACCGCCTCATCACTGAAAACCTCGGGGGTTCTTGTCGCGAGAACAGTGGGAATACCTGCTTCCGTCAATGCCGTCAACCCCTTGATTCCATCTGTACCTGCTTCATCCGTGATCAGAAAGAAAGGAGTGTTGGGCAATTTGACCGTTAAAAAATAATGATAAAAATCATCCAGAGAAATTTTCTCCTTTTTCTGTTCCACGGAAACTTTTAAGATTTTCCCAACGGCAGAGATATCAATCTGATGTGTTTCGCCCACCAGGTACACGGTGTTTCTGAACCAATCCGTTTCCTTGAGGGCCAGCTTATATCTGAAAAAAGGGTTGTTCCTCTCAAAGGATGCGATCAGGGAATCCAGGAAGAGCTCCGGCACCAATATTTTAAAAAACATCGACGTATTGATTTTCTGGCTGATTTGCCTGATCATGAGAAGCACGTTCCCCAGATGTTTCTCTTCACAGCAGAGACTTAAAAACAAGGGGGTACTTCCCGGCAGAATAAGGCTCCTGGCTGTTTCCAGCACTTTACGTTTTTCCATGATGGGCGCACGAACCATTTTGAATTGACTGGATATCAGGCCGCTCCGGTAGGCCCTTTTGATTTTTGAGATGAGCACAGATTTGATGCCGGTGATATTTTTTGCAGCAGGAGCGTCCCCTCCCACTTTCAGGATAAAATCAGCAGCCCCCAGCTGCAAGCCATTTAAGGTGATATCCGCTCCTTCCGATGTGAGACTGCTCACCATGATCACCTGAATTTCCGGATAAGTTTTTTTGATGATTTTCAATGTTTCAATGCCATTCAACTCGGGCATTTCCAGATCCAGGGTGATCACATGCGGATGAAAATTCGGAATAGCAGACAAGGCCGCTTTTCCATTCATGGCTGTTCCGACCACTTCAATCTCAGGGTCTGATTTCAAAGAATTGGACAGGACACTCCTGAATAGCAAAGAATCATCTACCACCAGTACTCTGATTTTCATTTCCGTCATAATAGGGAAAGATAATAACAGTTCAAGCTATCAATCAAGAAAAAACCATTGTAAAAGTGAGAAAAATCCGTTAATTTTCTCACCTTATCATTAAAGGATATCGAAGATGGCTGATAAAAAATCTCATCAATATGATGAAAGTAAAATCAAAACACTCTCGTCACTGGAACACATCCGGACCCGTTCCAGCATGTATATCGGAAGACTGGGCGACGGCAGCAATCCTAATGATGGTATTTACATCCTCCTTAAAGAAGTGGTGGACAATTCCGTTGATGAATACATCATGGGATACGGAAACAAGATCGATATTGAAATCCGGGACAAGAAAGTCATCGTCAGGGATTACGGCCGTGGAATCCCTTTAGGGAAGGTCGTGGATTGCGTCTCCCGCATCAACACCGGAGCCAAATACAACGATGATGTCTTCCAGTTCAGCGTCGGGCTGAACGGCGTAGGAACCAAGGCTGTGAATGCGTTGTCTGAAAATTTTAAAGTCACGTCTTTCCGTGAAGGAAGATTCAAGTCCGCAGAATTCAAATCCGGTATCCTAAAAAAAGAAGACAAAGGACTCTCAAATAAAACACCGGAAGGAACGCTCATCGAATTCATCCCGGACAAGACCATCTTCAACGATTACGAATTCAGGGATGAATTCGTCCGGAAAAGGCTCCAGCATTATGCCTATCTCAACAAGAGTCTGAAACTGATCTGGAACGGGGAGGAGATCATATCCAGAAACGGCCTAAAAGACCTGCTACAAAGTGAAATCCAGGAAGAAAATCTATATGATATCATGTACTACTCCTCATCAACAATCGAATTTGCCTTCACGCATTCGTTGAATTACGGTGAAACCTTTTTTTCTTTCGTAAACGGACAATACACCCAGGACGGCGGAACTCATCTGTCTTCCTTCAAAGAAGGCATCCTCAAAGGTGTGAATGAATTTGCGAACAAAAATTTCCTGGGCAATGACGTCAGGGAAGGCATGATCGGAGCCATTGCCATCAAGCTGAAAGAACCTGTCTTTGAATCCCAGACAAAAAACAAATTGGGCAACACGGATATCAGGGGCTGGATCGTCTCCTATGTCAAGGACGCTGTGGTGGATTTTTTGCATAAGAACAAAAACACTGCCTCCCGGCTCCTTGAAAAAATCAGTCTCAATGAAAAAGTCCGGATGGAACTGCAAAACGTCAGAAAAGATGCCAAGGAAAAAGCAAAAAAAATCGCCATTAAAATCCCCAACCTCAAAGACAGTAAACACCATTTCAACGACGGCTCCCGGTTAGCGGAAGAAACCATGATTTTCCTGACCGAGGGCCAGTCAGCCAGCGGAAGCATGGTGTCTTCCAGAAATGTTCTCACCCAGGCCATTTTTTCCCTGAAGGGGAAACCCCTGAATTGCCTCGGCATGAAAAAAGATTCCATCTATCAGAACGACGAGCTTTATAATATCATGCAGTCTTTGAATATCGAAAACGACATCGAGAATTTGAGATACGCCAAGGTGATTCTGGCCACTGACGCCGACGTGGACGGCCTGCACATCCGGAATCTCCTTTTGACCTTTTTCATCCATTATTTCGAACCATTGGTTGTGGGGGGACATCTTCATATCCTGGAAACGCCTTTATTTCGTGTCAGAACTGCAAAAGAAACCCGCTATTGTTACAGTGAGGCAGAAAAAAATCAGGCGAGAAAAGATCTGGGTGTTAAATGCGAAATCACCCGTTTCAAAGGGCTGGGTGAAATCTCACCGAATGAATTCGGACAATTCATCGGCGAAAAAATGCGGCTCATCCCCGTGGTTCTTGATCAGCTGCATGATGTCCATAAAAAAATGGAATTTTATATGGGCAAGAACACGCCGGAACGAAAAGAATACATCATGAACCACCTGATACCGTTGAATTAGAAAAAATGGATTCCAAACAGCACAGTATAACCGAGTTATTCCAGAATAACTTCATCGAATATGCCTCCTACGTCATCAAAGACCGGGCTATCCCTGAACTGTCTGACGGGCTAAAGCCCGTTCAAAGAAGAATTTTGCATGCCTTGTTTGAGATGGATGACGGAAAATTCCATAAAGTCGCCAATGTCATCGGGGCATCCATGAAATACCATCCCCATGGCGATGCCTCCATAGGCGATGCCCTGGTTGTTCTGGCCAACAAAGGTTATTTCATCGACCGTCAGGGTAATTTTGGAAACATCCTGACAGGAGACGATGCGTCTGCTCCCAGGTACATTGAATGCAAACTGAGCGAGCTGGCCAAGGAAGTCCTGTTCAACAAGGAAATCACGGAATTTACGGACAGCTATGACGGCAGGAACAAAGAACCATCCACCCTTCCCTGCAAGATACCCTATCTGCTTTTACACGGTTCCGAAGGCGTGGCTGTCGGCATGGCCACAAAAATATTGCCCCATAACTTCAATGAAGTTTTAGACGCCCAGATTGCCTATTTAAAAGGGGTTTCCTTCAAGCTCTATCCGGATTTTCAGCAGGGAGGGCTGATTGATGTTTCGGAATATCAGGACGGGGCCGGCAAAATCAGGGCCAGGGCGAAGATCGATACAAAGGGGCACAAAATCCTCATCATTCGTGACATTCCATACGGAGTAACCAGTGAAGGTATCATGAATTCGATTGAGGAAGCGGTGAAAAAAAACAAAGTCAAAATCTCATCCATCAAAGACTTCACGACGGACAAGATTGAAATCGAACTAATCACTCAAAAAGGGATTACTGCAGACGAAGTCTTAAAAAGACTTTACGCCTATACGGATTGCGAAGTCTCCCTTTCTTCCAACATCACGGTCATTGACGATAATCTTCCGCGGATCATGACGGTATCCGAGGTATTGAAAAAATCCACCGACCATCTCCTGGAGATACTCAAAGCAGAATTAAAAATACGGATCAAGAACCTTTCAGACAAGCTCCACCATAAATCACTGGAACAGATCTTCATCGAGAACAAGATCTACCGACTGATTGAAAACTGTGATCATTACGAGCTGGTAAAGGAAACCGTACACAAAGCGCTGCGTCCCCATGTCAAAAAATGGGAACGGCCGGTCACGGAAGAAGATGTTGAAAAACTTTTGGAAATGCAGATCAAAAAGATATCCAAATATGATCTGAAGAAAAACCAGGAAGAGATAAAAGAGATCCTTCAGCAGATCAAAACCGAGCAAGGCCATCTCAACGCCATCAAGAGATATGCCATCCAATTATTAAACGGCCTTATGAAAAAATACGGAAAACTGTATCCCAGAAAAAGCCAGATCACCTCTTTTGACACGGTGAATGTCAGGGAATTGAAGGACCGGGACACCCGATTGTTTTATGACCATAAAACAGGCTACATCGGTACAAGGGTCCGGGGAGACGCTAAACTGGACTGCTCCTCTTTTGATAAAATACTCTTGATTTCCAGAAACGGCACTTATCAGGTGGTGCCGCCTCCTGAAAAGATGTATTCGGATAAATTGCTGTACTTCGGAATCGTGGACAAGGAGCTGGTTTTCAATGTGTTATCGAGAGACAAAAAATCCAAGGCCTGCTATGCAAAACGGTTCAAAATCGGAGGATTTATTCAGGGGAAACAGTACCCTTTCCTGGACCCGGATCATAAAGTGGAGCAATTCACCACAAGGAACGGAATGCAGTTTGAAGTGGAATACGCATCCAATATCAAAGAACTGAACAAAACAGACCGGTATTCATTCGATGATTATCCAGTCAAAGGGCCCCAGAATCGCGGAACGCGGATTGGTACAAGGAAAATCGGCAGGCTCGAACTCAAAAGTCCCATCGAAATCACCAACCAGGAATCTTCTGTCCAGGAAGAGGATTCTTCCGAAGGCCCGCAGCTGGAACTGAATTTAGGAAAAGACTCCAAACAGCAGAATGAGCCCAAAGAAACCATACAAAGCCGTATCCCGGTTGAAGAGGATTCATTTCTTGAAAAACTCTTGAGCGCCAAACCAAACCCAAAGAAAAAATCC
>JAFGBW010000282.1 GCA_016932965.1 Candidatus Auribacterota bacterium | reverse complement strand
GGTCTATTCCCTAATCGATTAAACATGATAAAAACTCCTTTAAGATCGGTTAAAATGGGATATCGTCATCAACCACGCTGCTGCCCGGGGGAGGTTCTTCCTGGGATGGAGGAGAAAAAGTCTCACCGGAAGAAGATGCTGCTCCTGTGCGTTCGGGGGGAATATTCTCTTTCGATTTTCCAGGACTTCCAAGAAATTGCACCCGTTGAGCCTGGATCTTCAATCTGGAACGTTTTTCGCCTTCCGGGGTTTCCCAGCTATCTAACTGTAAACGGCCTTCAACCAGAACCGGAGAGCCTTTGAATAAGTAAGTTCCAGCGGTTTCAGCCTGTTTTCCCCATACGACGATATGAACAAAAACCGTTTCTTCCTTTTTTTCTCCTGTTTTGGATAAATAAACATGATTGATGGCCAGATCCATGTCAGCCACAGCTTGACCGCCCGATGTATACCGGACTTCCGGGTCCCGGGTGAGATTTCCTGCCACAAAAACTTTATTCAGACTGACCATGATATCACTCAATCCTTTATTTCATTAAAAAGAGAGCCTGGTTCCTTCCGGAAAATGGCGGCCCTTAAAACATGCGTGTCCAGTTTCAGCCGTTTCAATAACTGGTCCACCACCTCCGGCCTGCACGCAAAATTGATCAACAGATAAATGCCTTCTTTCATTTTTTTGATGGAGTAAGCCAGATGCCTTTTTCCTAATATCTTCGCATCCGAAATCTCACCTAATTGTTTGACGATTTCATTTTTAATGTAATCCATCTCCTTTTCCAGGAGCTCGCCGTCGAGGTTCGGATTTAATATGAACATGCCTTCGTACGATCCCACAATCATGACTCCTTATATTTTATTACTTTCAATAAACTGGCAACAGCGAAGAACCATTATCTCCGGTTGATTCCATATTAATCCATGATAAACCTGGTCCAGGTTGACATTCATGAATGCCACACAGGGCAGGTTTATTTCCAAAGAAAGTGGTTGTAATTATCAAAAAAGGCAAAGAGCGACAAGTACTTTTTTAATTGGCTCTATAAAAAAATCTGTGGGTATTTTTAGCCATTTTTTTTCGATTTTATATTCTTCTCTTCCTTGATGAGCAGAATTCAGAATTCAGGAGTCAGAATTCAGAATCATAGAATGAACATATTTTTCTAATAGTTTACTCACTTCTATAAGTAGAGACACTGCTGTCCGGTTTATTTTTCTGCTAACGGTTATCGCCATTATCAACGTCTTAAATTATTGTATTGTTTTTAGAATTCAGAAGCGAGAATCGAGAAGTCAGTGAGGCTGCAAGGCAGCCGAACGATTTCATGATTCCATTCAAAATGCCGAAGGCGTTCCTGCTGAATTCTGAATCCTGACTCCTGAATTCTAACTTGTTCCTAAGCAATACGATATAATAAAATTCCAGCTTGTCTCACCCATAGATTCTTTTGAGAAGGATTTTAATTTAATCCGCCTAACCACCGGCACAGCCTTTGGACTGGCATAGTTTGACAATGCCAGAAATAAATGAAAGAAAGAAACCATGACCCACACGAATAAAATTGTTTATTTTCTCTGCCTATACATAGAAAATCATTCGTGTTATTCATGGTTAATATATTGATCCATTGTCTTTATCGGCTAAGCCACTTAGCGTGGCTAACAAATGAGGCTTTGAGCCGGTACCTATTTTACGCCCCTAACTTTGGGAAAGGTAGTGACTATGGCGTGTCATGTCAGAACGAATCCAAGAATTTTTTTTTGATGGAGCTGTTTTTCTCGATGATCTGATTGCGGATTTCCACCGCTTCGATTCCATAAACCGAATTATAATCAAGCGCCGTGTCGACAAATTTCATGGCATTATACAGGTATTTATCCGAGTTCGGAGAATCAACTATGGTCGCCTGCCTGGGCAAAGATTGGATGATTTTATACAAGGTGAACCAGGCTTCGCTGTAATGGGTGTAGAATTGATAAAGCAAGGCATCGGTAAAGTTTGAGGAGTTTTCTTCGGCTTTTTTAAAATTGGCCAGGGAGTTTCTAATGTATTTGCGGGCATTTTCGGGTAATTTGTAAGTAGAAAGATATAAGGCGGCCATTTTAAGCTGCAATTTGGCTAATGGGTACAAAATGGTGAAATCGGATGACTGTTTGACCGCGGGCTCAAATTTATACAATGCATTATAGATCAATCTGGCGGCAATTTCATTGTTGGGAGTTTGGGCGTAACTTTCATATAAAGTATAAGCTATTTCAGCTATCCCCCTGTATGCATAAATGTTTTCCGGCTGTTTGGATAAAATATAAGAAAAATTTTTATAAGCCTGGTTCAGATAGGGCTCATATTCAATCAAGAGGGTATTTCCTTTTTTGAGATTATTGGCAAAGTAAATAAACTGATAAGCCAACACGTAAAACGCCAGCGGATTGTCGGGGTTGAGTTTGATGGCATCCTGAAAAAGATTTAAAGCTTTCCGGATGGAATCCGTACTTTTAGTGCTGTAAAAGATTTCTACCCCTTTCATGATGGAGAAGATGTATTTTTCATTTTTATTCTGTTTTAATTGGCATTCAGCTTCATGGAGCAGCTTGTAGTTTTGGTACAGGTAAGGCGAATGAAAAATGTTGTTCAGGGCGCATTCTCTTGCTTTTTTAAAATAACCATGTTCCAGTAAATTATGACATTGCAGAAGATAGATCAATTCGTGATTCCCCGGTTTTTTCAGGAGTGATTCAAGCCACTTATTTCTTTCCTGATAATTTGATCCGCTTATTTCATAATATTGTTTGATGGACGGATAAGTCGTGGCGTCCTTGTTGATTTTTTCCAGGTTTTCTTTAAGATCGTGAAGGGAGAAATTATTCGGACAGGCTTTCACCAGATATTTATTGATATGCAGAATGGGTTTTGACTTGGATTGATATTGTTTTAATGAAAAATGGTCATACGTTTTGTCCGATAAAATAAACAGGCCGTTTTCAGAAAGCAATTGAGTGATATCATGATATAACGACGGAATGATTTTGGGATTCAAATAGAGAAAAATATTCTGGCAGGAGATGAGATCATACGGCGGGGCTATTTCCTGGGGTAGATCTTGAGGAAGCGGTTTGGTTATATCTGCCACCTGATAAAAAATTCTTTTTGAAAAGAAATCCTTGTCTTTGATTGCGTATCCGTCTGAGGTTTTTATAAAATAGTCCGTTAGAATATGTTTTCTCAGTTTTTCGGGCAGTCTTTCAAAGCATTCCCTGGGATAGACCATTTTTTTTGCCGTCTCGATGAATTTTGAATTGATATCCGTTCCTAAAATAGTGAAATCGCTGATTCCGTTATCCAACAGTGAAAGGGCAAAAGTGAGGACTTCCTCTCCGGTGGAACAGGCAAAAATTTTGAATTTAACGGGCCTGTTTTCTTTCCCGGCCTGCGTTTTAATATCGGCAAGGTATTCCTGAAAAACAGATAAGCTTTTCCAGCTTCTGTAGAAATAAGTTGTGCCGAGCACAAAAAAATTCCCGATGATTTTTTCAATTGTTTTCCGGTTATTTTCTATATCCTTGAATGTGGAAATTCCGTTGCTCAATAAGAACGTGTTTAGATTGCAATAGACTTCATCTCTTTTTGTTGTGACGATGGCGTCATAATTGATGGAATAGTTTAAGTGTTCGAAAATATTCTGTAATTTTTGTTCGAATATTTTTTGTTCGAATTCATTTTTTGAAAGACAAGTCAGATAAACGGAAATTTGATCGTTAATAGTTGATGCCGCTATGCTGGAAGAAAAGGAGGGATGAGACAATAGCGCCTGGATTCTTGAAAGGATATCGGGATCCTTGATCATGAAGAAGAAATCAAGCGCTTTATTATTGCTGAGCGAATACTGCACAATCGGGAGTGAAAGGAAGCAGAGCTGTCTTTGGCTCTCTTTTTTAAAATCAAAATACTGGTTTTCCCTGGTCACACTGGATACATCATAACCTGAGTCGGGCAGGGTTTCGAAAAAGATATGATTGAATAAATGAACAGCAGGAAAATATGGGGAGCGAATTCTGTTATGCTTATTGGTCAAGAGGTCGATAAACTTCGAATACCTGATGACCTGTTTATAATGATCTTCATTTAACAGCAGGTTTTTAGAAAAGGATGGGATTGAAAGAATAGAGAGGTTCCATCGTTCATAGGTTTCACTGTATAACGTGTCCGTCATAGGCCGTAAAGAAATCGCCAGGATTTGAGGCCCCCGTATCGTATTGCAATAGAGGAAATATTCACTTTGTTCCGTTAAAATGGAATGGGTGTACTCCGGCTGCAAGGCATTTAGGACAACCAGGATGTATTTATTGATATTGGGGGCCCTGGCTTTGAAATGGAGTTCCTGAACATACCGTTCAGGATTATATTTAAAATTGTTGAAAAAGGTTTTAAACTGTCCCGCATCAGTCAGGATTTGTCTTTGAATCCCGCCGTAAGCGGTGACGGCAATCTGTTTTAGAAAATGCTGAAGGAGTATTTCATCCACTTTTTCCTGCACGATGGTGACGGCATCCTGCTCAGGCGGCATGGGGGTCATCTCTGTTCCGGTTGAGCACAATGGGTATCTGAGAAATAACAGCGTCAGAAAGAAAAAAAGTTTGGCTCTGAAGAATGAACGGATTAAAGGAGCCGGGATCCAGAAAAACGGTCCTGCGTTTATTGAAAGGGAAGAAGGCGGAACCCCGCTATCAGACGGCTTTTTTCTATGATTTTGATTGTTGTTTATCATCATATTTTGGGGTCTGTTCCAATAGACTTTTTTTACATAGTCAGACGATTGAAATCCGTTTTTTCTGCCTAAAATCATATAGATCCTGGCTTCTGAAGCCTAACGGATTGATCTTTAATGATCATAGCCGGATTCAGTCTATACTGCTTTTTTACATGTTATTTTTAAAGATTATTTTCTAGCCCGCGGATGATGATCCCTGTACCGCCGGATCAAATCTGTCCTGTCCACCTGAGTATAGCGCTGAGTGGTCATGATATCGGCATGCCCTAAGAGTTGTTGCACCACCCTTAAATCTCCGCCTCCGGCCAGAAGGTGCGTGGCAAAGGAATGACGGAATATATGGGGATGAATATTTTTTTTTAAATTGGCGCGTAAAGCCAGGATTTTTATTTCTTTCCAGATATGCTGGCGGGACAGATGCGTTTTTTTTTGTCCGATAAACACATGATCCATCTTTTCAGATCCCGGGAAACATGGCCGTCCTTCATGGACCCATTTCCATAAAGCTGTTTTGACTCTTCGTCCAAATGGAATAATTCTTTCCCTGGAACCCTTGCCTGTGCAAATAATAAAATGATCCTTCATGTTCACATTTTCAAAGCGGAGACCAGCCAACTCGCTGACCCGCATCCCGCATCCGTATAGTACTTCCAAAATAGCCCTGTTCCTGAGGGCGATTTTTTTTGGTCCCCGCACACATTGAATCAGATGGTCGATTTCTTCCGGGGAAAGCAATTCCGGCAGGTTGGACCACAATTTGGGAGATTCAAGAATTTCAGCCGGGTTATCTGTTCTGAACTTTTCCTTTTGGAGCCAGGCGAAAAACATTCTGAGGCAAAAGAGAGAACGGGCAATGCTTGAGAATTCATATCCTTTCATCCTTTTCTCTATCAGGAAATCAGTCAGATCCTGATGCCGTGCTTTCTCAAATGTTTTTCCCTGTTTCTGGAGCCAGATTTGAAGTTGATTCAGGTCATTTTCATAGGCCAGGACTGTGTTGGCGGCAAAACGTTTTTCGAATTTCCCCCAGATCAAAAAGGATTCGATCCATTTTTTCATGGTGTGTTACATTTTTGCTATGAGTTCTTCAGCCTCGGCCGGAAGCTTGGTAAATGGGAGTATCTTATCAACGCAGCCTGTCTCGATCACGGCTTTTGGCATGCCGAAAATCATGCTGGTTTCCTCATCCTGAACCAAGGTTCGGCCCCCGGCAGATTTGATGGCACACATCCCATTGACTCCGTCTTTTCCCATGCCGGTCAAGATCATCCCGACGATTTTTTTTCCGTAAACAGATGGAAGGGACAACATGAGATTATCAACCGATGGCCGGAGGTTGTTAACCATTTTGTTCTTATTCAAAACACATTGCCCTTCATTTGTGAAGGGTTTGACCGGTTCAGCTTCCAGATGGAAACCTCCAGGAGCCAGATAAACATGGCCTTTTAATATCGGCAGTTTATCCCTTGCGATCTCCATTTTCAATGAGGACGTTTTTTTTAAGGAATCTGCCAGGGCTTCGGTAAAAGGTTCGGTGATATGCTGAACCAGAAGAACGGCCGCGTCAAGATCAGGTGAAAATTTCGATAAGATGGCATTTAATATTCTTGGGCCTCCGGCCGAAGAGCCGATGGCGATAACTTTGGTTGCCAAAATATTTTTACCGGATAAGGGGGGAGGCTGGCTTATCATTGGGGGCTTGTTTATCCCGATCCTCAACCGGGAGGCAATCAGTTCCAGAAAGGAGAGATAGAAATCGCGGTAACTGGTGTCTTCCTCGGGATTCAGCCAAAGATAAGCTGTGAAGCGCACCTTCAGGTGGCGCTGGATCTTGTCCACAATGGGGGCGTGGTCTATCGATTTTCCATAGATGACCAGGCTGATTTCCCCTCCTGCGAAAAAAGGGGAGAGCATTTTTAAAAAATCCGTATTGATGAACTGTTCATGGCATAAGATGAGAGAAGGCAGAAACGACTGAAGCATTTTTCTGGCCATGAGTTCAGAGCAGGCAGTCCCGATCAATATCAGGTTCTGATCTTCAGAAAATAATTGGAGAAAACGTTTTTTGACTGAAAAAAGATCTTCTATTAATAGGACAGGCAGTTTACTCACGGAGCCGGCAGTCTTTCAAAATTTCCGTCATCAATCGGATTAATTCTTTGAAATCAAATGGTTTTCGAATGATCCCGTTTGCCCCGTTTTCCAGTCCGGTTTTCACTTCCTCTTCAGAGGAAAAGGCTGTGATAATCAAAATCGGGATATCCGGGTCCACCTGGCGGATCGCTTTGATGCATTCAATTCCATTCATGTTGGGCATCCTGATATCCATCAGAATGAAATCATAATGAGATTCAACCACTTTGATGAATCCCATTTGACCATTGATGGCTGTATCGCATTCGTTTCCCATTTCTATCAGGAATTGAGACAATAAACGTCTGATGGACTCCTCATCATCCACGATCAATATTTTTAAATGCGTGATAGCCTCTTCTCCCATACCATGCCCCTTTTTGATTCTGTTTTTGGGTGATCTTTATCTGAGTAAAATATAGACAAACCTTTCTCAGGAGGTTTTTAATTTAACAATTCCAATGGAGGGAATATATCATTTTTATCTGAATTGGGAATCGAGAATTGAAGTTCCCTGCAGCAAACTGCAGGGGGTCTTCCGTTCGTAAAGATGCTTCGCAACGGTTTTCCGGCCGGCGGAGTTCCGCCATCTTTATCATCAGATAAGTTTATTTTAACCAGGTTTCAAGAATGGAGAAAAGGGCAAATTGAATGAGACTGTTCATGGAAATGTCCATGAGTTCACTTTTTAAACCGGGGTTATTCTCTTCCCCATGAGTACGATAATACCAATTTTTTGCGCATCGGTTCACATTCGGCTCAGCCATATCAAACGCTTCATCCACCATCCAGAGGATGGCGCTATCTGATGTTTGAATCATTTTATGTTTGTATCCGAAAAAAAGCGGGCGGTAGGCGCGGTATTGTTTCACTTCAGGAAAGAGAACCGCATCAATTTGATAATCCTTCCCCAGTTTTTTTATGGATTCAAGATCATCCCCGGCTGGTAGGGGAGTGTTTCCCAGCAGTTGGAAACGGTTCAAAGCATCTTCCTGCATATCACGCCATGAAACGGATTCGAAATAATTGCATTTCGAAAGCTGGAGCAACAACAGGTGGTAAGTTTCTTCCGCAGCGCTCTGGATATCCGTGTCATTTTTTACCGGCATGATCAAAACCCGCTGGATGGTAGCGCAGCCCTCGCGATTGATGGAATAATTGATTTCTTTTTTCCCTTTCAGAGCTGCTAGCTTGATCCGTTCAATGGGATTTGAACGACAGCCGGTAAAACCAATCAAAAATGACAGCATGCCCATGTAAAGGAGTCTGATCTTCATAACGATAAAACCTCAATTTATTTAGCAATGATCCTTTATATCATTGATTAAAGATGTTGCGGATGAAAATGGATCTGTTGATCAGCACGTTCCGACGACTTGCTCGATTTTTTGTTTGAGGATTTCCGCAGTGAAAGGCTTGACAACATAGCTGTTGACGCCATTTTTTATGGCCTCAACGATATCATCTTTTGCCGCTTCCGTGGTCACCATGATGATGGGCGTGGCCTGAAAGGAAGGATTGGACCGGAGCGCCTTCACCAAAGTCAAACCATCCATGTTCGGCATATTCCAGTCGGTGATGACCAGCTGAATCCCTTCCATTTTTTTTAATGCCTGGGAGCCGTCCTCGGCTTCTTCCGTATCGGTGAAACCGATTTTTGAGAGTGTATTTTTTATGATGCGCCTCATCGTAGAGGAATCATCCACTATCAGGATTTTCATGCCATTACCTTGTTTTTCTTTGCCAGCTTCTGGATGAATTTTGCCACTGCACTCTGATGACCTTCGTCTACGCTAATATATTTCACCGCCACTTGAAAATGATTTTCTTTAATATTTTCCTCAGAAGGCTCTTTTGTGCATCTCATGACCTGGCCCAGTACTACGAAAGGTTCGGAACGATACAGATATTTGAAAGGCTGAAATCCGTTTTTGTAATTGTCCCAGGATCCCATTTTGATTTCAATCCTGACGAGAGTACCCGGTTCGTACAGACGGGTGGTCTTGAAAAAAACACCGATAGCGGAAACATTCAGGATTTCCCCGGGTATCAATTCCTCATTCTTGATTCCGGGAAAGAAAAAAGGAGCATGAAGGAGTTTAAAAGGGACATCGATTCGTTCGTAATTTCTTCTTTCTTTTATAGTCAATCTACCCTACCTTATTTTGACTTGCGCTTATCTAATCTAAAAAAAGTAAGAAACGCAAGTACTTTTTCTCAGTTTTAATTAAATTATTTACGAAGGTATCTGGATTTACCCGGTAAAAAATGGGTTTTCAACTGGAAATAAGGTGGCATTTGCCACTTGACTGGCGGTTTTTTTCCCGGCAAGCCGTTCCGCAAGAACAAGACTGAATTCCTGGGATGTCCCCACTCCTTTACTGGTCAGAATATTGCCGTCTATCACAACATTGGCATCATGGATATAGGTCACGCTGTCTCCAAACAGTTTTTCCTGGCCGGGATAACAGGTTGCTTTTTTTCCTTTTAGAATCCCGGTTTTGGCCAGCACAACGGCAGGGGCCGCGCAGATGGCAGCGATGATTCCGCCCCTTTTATGCTGTTCTTTAATCCATTTTTCAACAAGATCTGAACGGCTGAGATTATCCGAACCTTTGGACCCGCCTGGAAGAACCAGGGCGTCAAAGGTTTCTTTCACATTTTCCAGAACTACATCCGTCTTGATAACAACCCCATGTCCACCTGTGACAAAAATTTCATCCAGACCGGCGGTGACGACATTTATCCCTGCCCGGCGTAGAATGTCAATGGGAGTCAGGGCCTCCACTTCTTCGAAACCTTCAGCTAAAATAATGAGAGCTTTTGCAGTCATCAGGCTAATTGCAGCAATAGGGGGGTCTTGTTAATTGTGCAGACTGTTTCACAGGAAAAAGAGGTCCATCTTGTTTGTTTCCTTCTGGAATCAGTGATCATTATAATCACAGGTCACTCTTGAAAATCAACAAAAATGATTGCGTGATACCGGTTATGTAAAATAAAATCATGTTTCCTTCGTATTAATAGATGTTTTAGGAATATAAGATATTAGGAACCGCGGAAATCACGAAATACACGAAATAAAGAAGATTGTAAAAAATTCATGTAGGATTTTCATCCCGGATATTATTTTTGTGCTTTTTGTGTATTTCGTTAAAAAAAATCATAAAGATGACCAATCATTAGTCTGCAGCAAGCCTATCGCGGCGGCTGAATTCGATGATGGATCTCTATATGGTTATCATTATAGAATAAACCAGATTTGAATAGGAAGCCGGAAAACAGGAAAGGTAGTTATAATGGAAAACACTGGGCAATCCATCCGGGTTTTTATCGGAAAAGTCTTTTTTTTGTTTTTTTGTCTGTCGCAGCCGGTTTTGCCAGCCGAGGAAATTTTGACATGGGAAGATTGCGTCCTGGAGGCGAAACAGCATCATCCGGATTTACTCTCAGCCGCTGAACAATGCAAGGAGGCAAAACTGGACGTGGATTCAGCCGAATCCGGTCTATATCCCCAGGTCAACACCTCTCTTTCCGTCAGCAACGGACGCTCATCAGGTCAATCCAGTCAAACATCTTATTCTGCCGGCGTGTCAGGGAGTCAACTGGTTTATGACGGGAATAAAACCAAAAATGAACGGGAAAAATCTTTTGCAGGTTATACTTACCAGAGGGCGCAATATGATGTGATTTCAAGCCAGATCCGGCTGAGGCTCAGATCGGCCTTTGTGCAATTTCTCCAGGCTGTTGAATGGATAGCCATGACAAAAGAGATCACCCGGAGGCGAAAACAAAATCTGGAACTGGTTCAATTGCGGTATGAGGCAGGCCGTGAACACAAGGGGTCGCTTTTGTCAGCCAAAGCCAGTCTGGAGCAATCCGAATATGAATATCGTCAGGCCTTGAGGAACGCCAGGATCGTCCAGCTCCGGTTATCTGCTGAAATGGGGAGACCATTAAATCAGTCAATTCAAATCAAAGAGGACGATGGCATTTATCCCGAATACAAAGACCAGCCGGATTTTGAAGGTCTTCTGGAAAAAATCCCCCTCATGCGGGCATGGCTCGCCCAAAAAGAGGCTGCACGCCTCGGCGTGCAGCTGAAGCAGGCGAATTATAAGCCAAAGGTTTCCGCCTCGGTTTCCGCATCAATGAGAGACACCGATTGGCCTATTGAGGAAAATCAATGGAGCGCCGGTCTGCAGGTGTCTTATTCTTTGTTTGACGGAGGAGCCAGGAAAGCGAATCTTGAAAAAGCCCGGTCCCAATTGACCAGGGTTGATGAAGATATCCGGAGCGAAAGGAATACTCTTTTGGTGAAACTGGAAGACAGCTGGGCCTCGTTGAAAGATGCGGTGGAAAACGTTCTGGTCCAAAATCAGTTCCTGGAAGCGGCAAAAGAACGGGCTGAAATCACCCAGGCCCAGTATTCCAACGGGCTGGTTTCATTTGACAATTGGACGCTCATTGAAGACGATTGGGTCAGAACAAAAAAAGCCTGTCTCAATGCCCGGACACAGGCGTTGCTGAGCGAGGCGGCATGGATAGAGGCTACAGGAGGAACATTGGATGAAATTTAAAGGATGGAGTATTTTCATATTGGTGCTGACAGCCGGATTAGCTGGATTCGGATTTTATCAATACAAGCAGAAGCAGAAGCCCCAGATCAGATTCAGGGAAGTCAAACCTTTTTATGGCTCCATTCAAAAAGCCATTTCTACGACCGGTACGGTCCAGCCTCAGAACCGTCTGGAAATCAAGCCGCCTATTTCCGGCAGAATGGATGAGATCCTGGTCAAGGAAGGCGATCCGGTCAAAACCGGGCAAACCATAGCCTGGATGAGTTCAACGGACAGGGCGGCGTTATTGGATACAGCCAGATCAAACGGAGAGAAGGCCGTCGAATATTGGAAAGATGTCTATAAACCCACTCCCTTGATTGCCCCCATTGACGGGGAAGTCATCGTGCGCGCCCTGGAGCCGGGCCAGACAGTCACTTCCAACGATGTGGTCTTGGTTTTGTCCGACCGCCTGATTGTCCAGGCCAATGTGGATGAAACCGATATCGGAAAAGTGAAAAAAGGTCAGACCGCTGCTGTCAGTCTGGATGCCTATCCTGATATCAGGGTAGAAGGAAAGGTGAACCATATTTATTATGAATCGAAGATCGTCAATAATGTCACGATCTATCATGTGGATATTCTTCCTGAAACCGTGCCGGAAGTATTCAGGTCCGGCATGAGCGCCAACATCGAGATCATAGAGCAAAGCAAGGAGCATGTTTTATTAATATCTCAGGAAGCGGTCAAACAGGACCCGGAGTACGGCAGCTTTGTTCTGGTCCCCGCATCCCCGGGCCAGCGTCCCCGCCGGGAAAAAATCACAACAGGTCTGGCAGACGACACGAATTTCGAAGTCGTGGAAGGTCTTGATGCCGATTCCACGGTCCTGGTCAGAACAGAGAATTATACCCCCTCCAGGGGATCTCCCGGCGGAAATCCCTTCATGCCCTTTGGCGGCCGTCGAAAAAAGGGGTAATCTGAGATTACGTTATCTGAAGGGAAACTTTTCTTTTTTAAAAAAGGTTCTCTTCGGAAAGCTGTGGGTTTTGAAAAAAATAATTAAAATCATGAATGTCCTGCTTAAGAATAAGGAAATAAGATGAAACACAATATAGTAAATGGTATTATTGAAAATGAAAAGAAGCCGGACATGGAATTAAGAATTGAGAATTTAAAAGGAACACCTTCGGTGTTTTGAATAGGATCATGAAATCGTTCGGCTGCCTTGCAGTCTCACTTACTTCTCGATTTCCGCTTCTGAATTCTAAAAACGATGCCATAATTTAAGGCGTTGATAATGGTGATAACCGTAAGAAGAAAAATAAACCGCACACAGTAGTGAATTAAAATATAAAACGAAAAAATGTCATTCCCGCGAAAGCGGGAATCCAGGATTCTTATAAACATGTATTTCGTTTATATATTAGCAAGTAAGAAAAATGATGCTTTATATGTTGGTGTTACAAATGATTTAAAGAGAAGAGTATTTGAGCATAAAAATAATTTAGTTGAAGGATTTTCTTCTAAATATAACATCGATATTCTGGTTTATTACGAGCAGACTACTGACATTAAATCAGCCATTGAAAGAGAAAAATATATTAAAAAATGGAATCGAAAATGGAAATTGGAACTTATTGAGAGAAATAATCCTGAGTGGAAGGATTTATATTGTAATCTGTAAGGAAAAGCTGGATTCCCGCTTTCGCGGGAATGACAGAAAAAATGGCTGTTTTTTGATTCAATACTTTACATCACTCATGCATTCTTGAAGAGACCCAAAAAAAGTTTCCCTTCTGGTTTCCTTTTTTGAAAAAACAAATGAGCTTTTTGTATTTCTTGAAGCAGGAAATTCAAAAGGCCGATTACGCCGCTCCGGCAAAGGCTCTCTGGGCTTTTAGAGAAGGCACGGGCAATTCACGGGTTTGGGCGAAATAGGCGGCAACACGGGCCGAGGCGAATTCCAGGGCGGCGCCAAAGGGGCCTTTGGCTTCGTGGGTGAAGGGATACCCATCGTGACTCATAAAACCTTTTTCCCAGAATTGTTGCTCATTCTGTTCCATTTTGAGTTGTTCCAGAAGATGGGCGATTTCATGGACAATGGTTTCAAGAGCCTCATTCCTGGCTGATATATTTCCCGATAATTGAAGACTAGCCGCATATTTTTGCGAGATACAAAGGGTCTTTTTACCTTCCCATAAGGTAAAACATGCGCTGGGGAAAGCTGAATCCATGAGAAGCACTTGCTCCAAACCGAACAAATTGCCTATCGTTTCCGCCAGATCTTTTAAAGAATGGTCCTCAGGACTTTGCGGTTCAATAATGAAACTATCTAGCTTTTTAAGCATCCGTTGAAACTGATTCCCCCGTGCTATATTAATTAATTCTCCATTCACCGGAGCCTGTACTTGTGTTGCATCTGCAGTATTGATTTCACCCATGATTCTGTCTTCCTCCTCAGTAGGTGCGCCGACCGCTTTTAAGACTTGTCTTCTTTGCTCCAACAGACTGGTGCGCTCATTGGGCTTTGACCAGTCCAGCGGCACATTCAGGAGCGCAATCAATTTGACAAAGTCCCGGTTCCATTCAATCCCGGTCTGGTCCGCACTGAAAAGCGTTTTCAGGTCAGAAAAAGAAACCTCCCCCCAGCTGGAATTATTGATTTGTTTCGCAAGCGTTATGATTTTCGGATCAGCAAGAGTTCCGGAATAAAGCATTTCCGTTGCCAGGTCAGCCGGGACGATTTCCAAAGCCAGGTGGGGATCTTTCAGTGCCTTATTCGCCAGGACCTGATAAAAGGCAATGGCAACATATTTTTTGATTTCCGGCAGATAAGTCCCTTCATCTATGAATCCGTCTCTGGTGCGTATCAGGGGTAAAGGCACCTGCACTACCAGGCCAAGCCTGTCAACAAAATGACGAAGAGACGGCGGGATGAATTCCAGATATTCCTCTCTCATGTTGCATACGCGAAGGCCCCTGGCTTCCACTACCTGGACAGGCATGTTCTTTGTGGAATACACCCTGAATACCGGGTGATGATCTTCCCTTTTTTTGCCGGGAG
>JAFGBW010000281.1 GCA_016932965.1 Candidatus Auribacterota bacterium | reverse complement strand
GTCATGGGCCAGGCTCCACGCAGCCAGAAGGTATTCCGGTTCATCTCCTGTGAGGAGGATGGCCTTTTCATCCTGAGAGGCATTATAAGGAATGAGATGTTCCCTGATAACAGCCAGAATTATCCATATCATTACGGCTGTTCCAACAGCAAGCAATCTTTTTTGATTGATAGGAATCATGGTCTTCTATATTTTTAAAAAGGATAGCTAAATTCATTGTGACGGTATACTAAATCAAAAGTTTTCGGGGGTAATCAAATGAAAACATATCGAGAAGAATTATGGTTTAACACAAAGAATCATTATGAGATCGTCAATATCACTCCTTTAGTCGGGCGTGCACTTGATAAAAGCGGCATCGGGGAGGGATTGTGTCTGGTGAACAGTATGCACATCACCTCCAGCGTGTTTATCAATGACAATGAAAGAGGCTTGCATCAGGATTTTCTTAAGTGGGTTGAAAAACTGGCCCCCTATGATCCAAATGGGTATCAGCATCATTTAACAGGTGAAGACAATGCGGATGCGCATTTGAAGCGGACAATCATGGGAAGGGATGTGGTGGTGGCTGTGACAGGCGGAAAACTGGATTTCGGACCTTGGGAACAGATTTTTTACGGGGAATTTGACGGTCAGAGGCGGAAAAGGGTACTCATCAAAATAATCGGCGAATGATTTAATTCAGTAAACTGCCGCCTCAGTTGTTGGACTAGTCAAGTTTGACAGTTTCGCGAGTATATATACTGTATAAATAGAGTCGAGAATTGAGAATCGAGTAGATCAAAGACAGAAGAAAAAGATTAAAAGAATGGATAATAAATAAAAAAAATTATTATTTTTTTCGGATTTCTTATCTATTTTTGCATTTTCAGTTCCCGATTCTATTACTTATTGTGTAAGAATAACAAATTCTTTTGAGAGATTCCTATAATCTGGCCATTGACTCTGCCGATGGTATTTGACTACAGATTGGTCTTGCGATAAAAATGGATTTGTTTTATGTAAGATTTAAAAATTGGTATCTGAGATTCATCGTGCCTCGTATTTCATGATGAACATGACCCGGGAAAGGAGAATCCATGAATATTACTGTTGAAAAATTATCTTCTGATGAATTGAAGAAAAGGGGGGTTTTCAGCTGGCCTGTCTGGACCAAGGAAATGTCAAGGTTTGACTGGGTCTACGATAATGACGAGGAATGCTATCTTTTGGAAGGAGAGGTGATCGTTGAAACAAAAGACGGTGATGTTTCATTTAAAAAAGGTGATTTTGTTACGTTCCCAGCTGGATTGAGCTGTGTGTGGAACGTGAAAAAGCCTGTGAAAAAGCATTATCATTTTACTTAAATAAACAACTCTTCTTCCTTTTGTAAGAGAGCTTTTGCCTTTTCCTTGGCGATCAGGTTGGACAGCCTTTGTTCCGGAAAGAGAGCCGCATCAAACACCTCTATTTCCTTTAAAAGTGTTTGAAAAAGTTGTCTGTCCTGGACAGCCACGGCGTAATATCGGGCATACAAATAAAGCGCTATCAGAAACTGTCTTGAATGAATTTGCAGGCACTTTTCAAAATGTTCCTTGGACCGTTCCGGATTTCCTCCCAGCGTTTTGGGCTGGATAGCATTATACAATCCCAAGAGCAGATGTCCTCCGCCGTAATAATAAGCCTCATTTGTCTTGATAATGGTTTTTCCGACACTCTCTATCTTCGAACGGTTGTTTAAGGCTTTCAGATCTGATTTATTGAGATTGACCCAACAGGCGAAATTGAGGGTGCTCCAGAAATAGTTTTCCAGATACAAAGATATTTGACGGTCACTCTGTTTTGAAAAGGAATCCGAATTCATCTCAAAAAAGGCAGCTTCCCCCCCGATACTTCCCGAGCCTGCCTTCAATCCGCGTAAATAGAGCCTTGAAGCTCTGGCTTCATCCTCTTCCTCAACATATCCAAAGGCATAAGAAAAAAAAGATTGGGACACTAAGATCTGTAAGGAGGGATTTTTAGGATCTTTTAATAATAATCCTTCCGCCAGCTTCACGTTTCCGGCAGCGGCTTCCCTGGCGAGAATTGGGTCTTCTTCTGAAAGAAATGATTGATACTGTGAATGAAGCAGGCTCTGTGTTGAGCGGACCGCCAGTCTTTCCAGTGTTTGACATCCCCCCATTAAGAGCAGGAAAGGCAATAAAAGAACAATCTCATGATGATGGTTGATCTGCATTGGGATCTTCCTTGTTTTCCAGTTTTCTCGATTCCTTCCTGGCTTTAAAGACCAGAGAATGATAAAGCAGCACTTTTTCGTTGTACTTTTCTTCTGTTTCAATGCATTTTTTGAACGCTTCTTTAGCTTCTTCCATCTGGTTCAACTTCTTATGGCAAAGACCCATGTAATAATAAAGATGTATCCATGCATCGGGTCCGGTATAAGGCTTGGATGACAGAATTTTTTCGAGCTGGATGCTGTCTTTCAGGGCCGTGCTCCACTCTTTTTTTTGGATGTAGATCTCTATCCGGAATCGGAATTGATAGGCAGAAGTCGGGTATTTCTCTATTCCTATATTCAGCCATTGCAAGGCTTCATCGTAGAGATGTTCATTGATCAGTACCCTGACGAGCGAGCCTCTCGCTTCAGCGGAAGAATAGGTGCCTTTTTCCGCTGCCGTGACCAGGTATCGGATCCCTTTTTCCTTTTCACTTTTTCTTTTTCCGGTGAATAGGAATAAAAAACCTGCTTTTTCGGCTTTCCAGTATGTGTAGGTTCCCAGACCATAATAGGTATCCCATAATTCAGGATTCATCCTGTTGGCGATCTTTAAATTGTTGATGGCTCTCAGGCCATGCGTGAAAGCGGAAAATAGGCCCTTTACCCGGTAATAATGCAAACTGTAATATCCCTGAATGCCTCCCAGGTAAAGATACCCGACTGGATCTCCCGGATGATTTCTGATATAAGCCTCTCCCACCTCGTGGGCATTCCTGAACAGTTCAGGGAAGTCTTCTTCGCGATAATCGGTCATATAATCTGACTGAAGCTTATCCAGAACAGCAACAAGGTAGAGATACCCCACTGGACTGTTAGGGATTTCATCCTTAATCGCTTCGAATTCTTTTAAAGAGTCCAAAAGGTCATCCGCAAAAGCTTTTTCCGTGGCGTGGATGATTTTTTGGAATAAGGCCGGGGAGAATATTTTGCTTGCGTCATTTTCTTCCGCCGCGGAGAAATGGCAGACAAAGCTGATGATCATAAGCATGAGAGTTTGTCTGGTAATTTTTTTCATTTTATTATTCAATGTTCCTCACTAATCATGGACAAGAAACGGAGAATGACCGTCTGGTTTTATGATTAAACATCATTTGAATATAATTAAAAAAAATCAAAAAGAAATAAAGCAAATAAAAAGCCTGATGTCCTCAAAATACATCTCTGCCATATATGAATGGTTGTCCCTTCCGTTGGATCAGTTGGAGACATATTTGCAGGTATCTTCCCATCGTTCCAGCGGGCCGGGAGGTCAAAAGGCCAATAAGACTTCTTCTGCTGTCAGTTTGCTTTTCGCTCCTTTGGATATCCGGGTGGAATGTCAGATATACAGGAAGAAAGAGGAAAATAAACGATCAGCCATGCGTATCCTGAGAGAAAAAATAGCCCTTTGCTGCAGGGAACTTCCAGATCAGGAAACGATGGAGATTCTCAAGCCATGGTTCCTAAATGGATTGCATGTTCAAAAGCATCATGAGAAACTGGCCTTGATCTTTTCAGTTGTGGTTTCTTATTTTCATCATTTTTACGGTGATCATAAAGAAACGGCTGCTGTTTTAGGGGTCTCTCCTTCCCGGTTGTGCCGGTTTATATTTGAGCATAAAAGCCTTTTGGCAGAAGTCAATCGGATCAGGAAAGAGAACAATAAGTCTTCTTTAATGAAGTGAAGAAAATAGATATAATTATATTCGGTAAACCACTTCGATTAGTTTTGTAGCGGTCAAGTTTAACAGATATGGAAGTATCTTAAAAATAATTTTCATTATGAAGGACACGAAGCACGAATGGAATCAGAAGAAAATATTGAGTTGTGAGTTTTATCGTTTGAATTGGATTGTTGAAAATATCATGGCAGCTCAAAAGTTGCGACTCATCATTCATAACTCTTATTCTTCGTGCTTTTCGTGTCCTTCGTGATGAAATAACAATATTTAACTGATTTAAAATATATTAAGTGAGCCATAAAATGAAACCAAAACAACTGGCTGATTTTTTAAATACGTATCTGGAAATCAATAAGTTCAAAGACTACTGTCCCAACGGACTCCAGGTGGACGGCGGTCAGAGTATAAAAAAAATCGCTCTCGGTGTGAGCGCTTCTCTAGAGCTTTTTAGAAAAGCAAAAAAAATTAACGCCCAGGCTGTCCTGGTTCATCACGGACTCTTCTGGGAAAAAAACCCGTTGCCTCTTGTCGGAGTTCAGGGGAAAAGGGTTCAATTTTTATTCCGGAATCAGTTGAGTCTGATGGCCTATCATTTACCTTTGGATGCCCATCCTTTAATCGGGAACAACGCTTCTATTGCGAACAAACTGAATTTGAGAAATCAAAAACCCTTTGCTGAACATCACGGCATGGAGATAGGAATAATAGGATCCCTGGAACAGCCGCTTTCCTTCTCAGTTCTATCAAAGAAAATTCAAAAAATATTCGGCCAGGTTCACGCCGGATTTGCTTTTGGTTCCTCTCAAATCAAAAAAGTCGCCATTGTCAGCGGCGGAGCAGCAGGGGATCTTTATGAGGCACATTTAAATAGAGCGGATTTATTTTTAACAGGAGAAACGGAGGAGCCGACCCAGGAATGGTGCCGCGAAGCTGGAATGAATTTCATGAGCGTCGGTCATGCTGTTTCCGAACAGTTTGGCGTAAAAAATCTCGGGAAAATCATCACAGATAAATTCAACATTCCCTGTGTTTTTCTTCCGGTTTATAATTATTATTGAGGAAGAGCAAAAAGGCTCTCTCATAAAAAAATTATCCCCTTTTATATTGAAAGCTTTTCATGCTTTATATTATTATAGATTGTTATTTTTTAACATGAAAAGCGTATTGAGAAAGGATGAACAGGTTCATCAAAATTTTATTTCGTCACAGGTGAATTTTTATAACTTAATCCTGTCAATCTTATTGATGCTGTTTAAAGGTTCTTCTTTTTTATTTGTTTCGTGACAAAAAAATGAATGATCATGGCGGCGATGATACATTAAGCTTTTTAATAAAAAACCTAAAAAACAGCCTTTTCAATCCAACGAGGGGGTTCAATGAAATACGGGTTCATATTGTTTTCTCTGCTGATCAGCTGTTTTTTCTGCCCGACACGCCTTTTTGCCGATGAAGTTAACGAGAACGGGGTTCTTTCATTGCGTTCGGTCCTGACGAATGAAATGGCAAAGCAGATCCGTTCAGGCATTACGCCCTTACATGAATTTTCAGCCGCTCAGACCCTTTCGCTAGTGGATTGCCTGAAATTGGCCGTGGAACGCAGCGGAAAATTGAATATAGCCAAACAGGAGTATAAATTAGCCCTGGAAAATTATAAAAATTCGAAACGCGAATTGTTTCCGAAAGTGGATGGAAAATTCGAACAGATTGACGGGACCACTACCGGAGAAGATTTTCGTGGCAAGGGATACAAGCTGGAAATGCAGTACCCCTTATGGGGAAGCGGACGGATCGTCAAACAGTTTAAACAGGCCGGGCTGAATCTTGAAGTAGCCCGTCTCAAACACGACCAGATACTCATGGAAGTACTGACAGAAACAGAAAAAGCCTATTACATCTGGGGTGAGGCAAAAATCAGAAAATCGGCCGTGGAAAAGCTCAAACCTCTTGCTGAGGAAACGAAACGCGTGGCAAAAAGGGAAGTTGAGAGAGGCATGGCCAGGGATATGGATTGGTTAGAGGCTAAAATCCTCGCTAAAGAAGTAGACCAGAAAATAAGGGAGGCTAAAAATGATCTCGATTTGGCTGAGCTTTCAATGAGACAGATTCTGGATGATTATTCGGACACGCCCCTGGATCTCGAAACAGGTGAATCATGTGCCCTCATTGAGTTTGATCCGGAAGTCCGCATTCCGGAGGCGATCATTAACCGGCCTGATATCAGGCTTAACAGACTCCTCGAAAAAGTCAATCAATACAATAAAGATATTGCTAAAGCCGAAAGCCGGCTCCAGATTCTTTTAGACGGTTATTATGGGAGAAGGGCGGAGAATTTTATCAGTGAACCGTTGGATTATCAGAATGAATATTACGTGGGAGTCACGGGGTCCTTTCCTTTGGGGCGGAATTCCGTGGAAACACAGTTTATCGATCAGGATTCCGTGCCATCCGCAGGTCAGACTACTTCTACTCAATTTTCAAGTTACAACATCAAGTTTCATATCCTGAACAATAAATTCAATTCCTCCAAGCTTGAAGCCTTGATCAAATATTATAAAGCGATTGAAGACAGCGAAAAAGTCAAAAAGGCTGCCATTTTTGAAATAGGAAAAAATTTGATTGAAACACTCCGTAAATATGAACAGGTGGAACTTTACTCAGAAAAGGAAAATTTGCAGGAAAACAGGCTGAAATTCCAGAAAATCCGCCTTGGGAAAAGTGAAATTTCCTTAAATGATTATCTCAAGGAAGCGATCTCATTATTTGAAGCAAAAACCAATTATAAGAAAGGGATCTCCTCTTACTGCTCTTCAGTAGCAGAGCTCAATAAAGCCATAGGTAAACCCGGTTATTACAATCCGTTAGACGGAACAGCAGGACACGACTATTTTGTCATGTTTTTAGAGAAAAAGGAAGGCCCGGACAATTGGTGGTCTCGAATTTTCAATCCGCATGATCATGATTCTTATTATCCGGAACAGCCTTATGAGGATTTAAAATATAAACGAAAAGAAGAAAAACAGTTTTTTCTATGGAAAAAGACTGTGTACAGCGACCCTGTACAGGAACAGGAAGAGAAAGATCAGGGAAAAGGATTTTTTTCCGGAATAATGAATTTTTTCAAGTCAGGTCAAAAAGATAATAACAGGCTCCAATGACTTTGAATTCATCCAGAGGAGTCCCCCACTCTTTCATGGTTTTTATAATGAGTTTTCTTTCGCTGCCTTGTTTGCCCCGGTAATCATGGGAAAAAATCAGCCAGACTCTGGGATGCCCTTTTAATTTTTCTATCTCCCGGATATAGTGATCCGGGTTTTCTCTGGACCGCGTCCCCTGGATGATGTTTCGGGAAGGGAAGCGAAAACGCGGCAGGTAATATTCAAAAGAGGATTCAGATGCATAATAGACGTAAATCAAGTCTTCTTTTTGCCATTGATCATGTATTTTTTCCATCACGGGTCGGATTTCTTCGCATTCGCTGGGAGCACGAAAAGCCGCCCATTGTTCCTTAAACGGCAAATAGATAACCAGAATCCAGACCGCTATTTTTATCACAAGCGGAATCATTTTGTATTTCATGATGAGGAAATGCAGACCGGATACCATGATAATAAGAGTGACCGGCAGCAGAAAGAGAATCAAACGGTAAAAAAACGGATATAACCGCAGCACAGAAGCCAACAAGGCGACCAGCAAAGGAGAAAGCAGCAGACATAGTTTGGGTCTGTCTGTAATCAAAAGGCCGATGCAGCCTGCGAAAAAAGCACCGGTCATCACGATATGGATCAATCGTCCATAAAAGGAAGGCTCTTTGAGTTCCTTTATACACATCTTAAGGAGCATCATGAATGTATTATTTATCCAAGCCAGATCATTCAAGCTGTGCCAGGGGAACGGAATGAAACCGTTTTTCCAGAGTCCAGGGTTTTGAAAGTAAGGGGTATCACGGATTCCTTTCAGGGATAGCATATAAAGCAAGGTTAAGCTGACGAGCCATGAGCCGATACCAATGCATAATTTGTTAAAGCGTCCCCATTCTTTTTTCATGAGGGAAGAGATCATCAGGCAGGTGCCGATGCCGGTAAGGACAAAGACACTGGGGTGAGAAAACCATATGAGGATGGCTCCGGACAGGGCAAATTGCCAGGTTCTTATGCGGTCCCTTAAATGAAGGTCAGCCAGGATATAAATGATAACCGTGGCAAGCACATCGAAAGAATATTGTTTGAATTCATTGGCATAACGGATCAATTGCGAATTCACTGCGATCAATGAAACGGCCACGATTCTCATCCAGGGTGTCAGAAAGGATTGGGTCATGATATAAAATAAAAAGACGGAGAAGAAAGCAGCCAATAGGGGGGATAGTCTCAAGGTGTATTCACTGGTTCCGAAGATGAGAGTAAACAATTTGGAAAGAAATAAAAACCCGATTGGAGCCGCCTGATTGCAATCAAGCGGATTCAAAAGCCCTGAGAAAGAACGGCTGACGATGTTATTGGCCAGATTAGCTTCATCAACCCAGAGCGACCGGCAATATAAATATTGCCTTAAAAACAGGATGGCACTGCCAACAATAAAGCCTATCCAGACATGGACAGGTTTGATGGAATCGATCCATTTTTTAAGCGATAAAAGCGGTCTGAGCGTGAACAGGGTCATGGGGTTTCAGGCATCGTGAGTGTCTTGAGAAAGGTCATCATCTTAAAAATCTTCATTTTTTAATGGCGCATACCATCTTTGAATCAGGGCAGGCGTATCCCCTTTCGAAACCAGCATGAATTTTTTCATGGAATGCGGAAAGAATCTTTCCTCTCCTTGCTGCAGGCGATCCAGTATTTTTTTACCTTGCCGTACTTCTATCACCCCTTTTTCGACAAAAATAGGAAGGCCCCTTTTTTCAACAGAAGATTCAAAGGATTTGGAAATCCGGAGTTCTTCAACTATGATATCCGGTGTTTTAAAAAGGATGGAAAGGGTATTCCCTTTTCCATCGTTTATCATTTCTCTGGAATGACATAAATAGTTTCGCGTTTTATTAAAAGTACGGGCGTGTTTTAAGACATCCATGACTCCTTTGATGTCTTCTTTCTGGGGACGCGGAGTTTTTCCGTCTGTCCGGTCATAAAGAGAAAGTGTGGCCTCCTTGATATGACCTTTTTTCAAGTCTTCTTTATCCGGAGCTTTGGACCACTCTGATATAAATGTTCCGTAACGGATAGCATGAATCACCCCCCCTGAAACCAAAACCAGATTATTTCCATCCAATTGCACCGAATTCATGCATTTTTCAAGCGTTCCGTTTTCCACAGCTTCCCTGATTTTTTCTTCTGTCATGTCTTTATTCCATCCGATGTAAATCTGCCCTTTACCCTTCCACATCTCTGTTTTGGGGGGACGTAACGGGTATCCTTTTTTTGGATGGACCTGGGCGGAAAGGGATCCTCTTTGATAGTCGGAATGAGTATCAATCAGCTTCATGATGGTTGATAAAAAAGGGCCTTTTTCCTCCCAGTGATATTTTCCCAAAATGGCTTCACCTTTTTCTTTTAATATTTCAAAAAAAGGGATTGATCTGCCATCCGGCATTGGTACGCAAGAAGGATATTCGCGGTCATCGGAAACGATCCAGCGTTCAGCAATGAGGTCGGTTTCCGTGATGCCCAGTTTGTTAATTTGATCATGTTCGATCCGGATTTGACCTGATTTCTGGACGACGAGACCCATCATCTGCAGAATGAGGGATTGAGGGACGGGTTTGCCCCAGATATAGCCCCTTGTGGCTGCTTTCTTTTCATTCCGGATATTGGGTAAAAAGGGGATGGGATATTGCAGATCAAGCACGGTTAAAATTTCCGGACACTGTCTTCGACGCGGATGGTTTCCTGCGCGGAGGTGGAAAGAATTTTCGCGGAGGACATTCTATCAAAGACCCGTTCGATGATGATTTTTCCTATTAATGAGGATCCACGGTGAACAATCAGTTCAATGCCGGGAACGATCCCTTCGTTTTTTCCGATACTGACAATGCAAAAATTATACTTTTCATTCACGTTCAGAATGATCCCGGCATATTGTTTCTTCTCGGAGACCGTGATTTCAGCGAGGGTGAATTTGGGAGAGGCTGCATCCATTTTGTCCAGTTTGTTTTTGACAGTATCCCGCTCCCTCATGACCGTGTTGAGTCTGGATAACAAGGAACCCTTATCGGATTCCGATTTTTCCAGACGATTGGCCATTCTTTCAAGCCTTTCCTGGAGTTTGGTCTTTTCTTCTTTTTCTCGCTGTACTTCCACCTTCAGCCGTGCCACTTCTTTCTCTGCATTCAATAATTTTTTCTCAAGTTCCTTGCGTTTCTGTTTTTCTGAGACCAATTCTTTGGCAAGATCCTCCGCTTCCTTTTTCTTTTTTTTCAGTTCTTCCTGCATTTTTTCTTTGACCTGATTGATTTCCTCAATTTTTTTCCTGATTTCCTGGACTTGTTTTTCCCCCTTCTCCAGGGCTGTGGATTGTTCTTTGATCCGGGTATTCAGTTTTTGAATTTCGGTTTCATACTCATCGCGCGTGGACAGGTTTTTGATCCCCAAAAACGTCATCCCTACGTTAAATATGAGGATCATGAATAAAAAAAAGTATCGCATAGTGATGTCCCTCCCCTAATCAGGCTCTTATATTTATAATCAGGTTGTATTCTTTTCTGATATTTTTTTGATAGCGTAAATGGCTTTTTTGGTTGTTTCATGATAGGAACGGATCTGTAGTTCAGCCAGCAGTCCGAAGCAGATAAACTGCAGACCGGACAGGATCAGCATCATGGAAATGGTGAGGAGAGGCCGATTTCCTGAAATGCCCATGAACATTTTTTCAAAGGCGACGACCAGGAAGAAGATCGCTCCGGAAATAAGGAACATCATTCCTGTGAAACCAAAAATACGGTTTGGATTGGTTGAAAAGGAAAGAAGAAATTTGATGGTGATGAGATCCAAGATCACCCTGAATGTCCTTGAAATTCCGTATTTTGAATCCCCGAATCGTCTGGGGCGATGGTCGACTTCTATTTCTGCCAGTCGAATGCCCATCCAGGAAGCCACGGC
>JAFGBW010000280.1 GCA_016932965.1 Candidatus Auribacterota bacterium | reverse complement strand
CAAAAACATTCAAAGGATCAGCCATGGCGACGGAGAGTGCGTTACCGATTCGCGCAATGGGAATGAGGCAATAGAATTCACAGATGTTTTGCGGGATCAATTCAACCACATCCGGGTCTAATTTCAATTTTGAAAGATCAATCGGCGGTATGCCCAGGTATTCTCCCAGAGTCCCGATCAGCTTTTTTTCATCCACAAATCCTTTTGATACCAGGATCTTGGAGAGACGGCCGCCACTGGTTTTTTGAGTTTCATATGCCTCATCCAGTTGAGGTTTGGTGAGGAGACCTTTTTCCAAGAGAATGGCTCCCAATCTGTCTTTCATGGATGTCATGTAGATTCCCCATAATATTTTTTCAGTGTTTCTTTCATGGAAGAGGGTGTGGTGACAAAAAATTGGACCTTGCAATTTAAAAAGGCTTCCAGTTGCTTTAACTCCTGCAGAGTGCCTGGATCGCATATGACAAAGGAGATGATGTCGCCGATTTTATCCAGGGGGATGCATTGATATTTTAAAGCGAGCCCTTTTGGAATCAAGGCAATCGTGTCTTTTGAAATATCATAATTTTCGATTTTTAAGAATGGACATTGGAATTGCGTGGCCAGGCTCACCGTGAGGTCTTCTTCGGTGAGATTGCCCATTTGGATCAGGATTTCCCCGAGTTTTTTTCCTGTCGTCTTTTGCTTCTCTAACGCTTTGGCGAGATCTTCTTCCCTGATTTTGCCAGCTTCGATTAAGAGTTCCCCGATTTTTTTTTTCGTTTCCACAAATCCTATTCCATTTTGTTAAGTCCGATAATAGGGTGTGCCGTCCTTATTTTAGAAAAATTTTATAACAAAGGTCATCCTTTGTCATTATCTTATTTTCTTCTTTCCATGCCTAATTTGATCAATTCATTCAGAAGATCGGAAAAGGAAACGTGAGAGCATTCCCAGAGTTTGGGGTACATGCTGATTTGGGTGAAGCCGGGAAAGGTATTGATTTCATTGACGAAAATACGGCCATTTTTTTTGCAAATGAAAAAATCCACACGGGAGAGTCCCCTTGCATTAACGGCCTTGAAAGCGGTTATGGCCATTTCTTTTATGGTGCGGACCTGTTTTGCGGTTAACAAAGCCGGGATGCATAATCTCGCCTTGTTGGAACAATACTTGTCCTGATAATCGTAGAATTCGGAACTCGGGATGATTTCCCCGGGTTCCGAAACGCGAGGGGAATGGTTTCCGAGTATAGAGCACTCAATCTCCCGGACGTTTCTCCCTTCTTCAACGACGATTTTCTGGTCATAAGAAAAGGCCTCTCGGATGGCTTTTTTAATGGTTTTTTCCCCGGTCACCTTAGAGATACCGACGGACGAGCCCAGATTGGCAGGCTTGATAAAAAGGGGATAAGATAAATTTTTTTTGATTTGTCTCACGATACTTTGGCTGTTCTTTTTCCATTCGATCCATTCGAAACACTTCCAGCGAAGGAGAGGCAGCCCATAGGTATGAAAGAGCCGTTTCATGATTTCTTTGTCCATTCCGCAGCTCCCACCTATAACCCCGCTTCCCACATAGGGGATATTCATCATTTCAAAAAGCCCCTGAATGGTTCCATCTTCGCCTTTGGTGCCGTGCAGAACTGGAAAATAGATGTCTGGCAATGGGGCGGGACCTTTGGGACTATGATAGATTTTATGAGTTGGATTGAGGGAAGGTGAAACCAAACAACCTGTTTTTACAAGATTTCTAAGGTTCAGTTCATTGACTTGTTCAAAAAGAGGAGTTTGAGCGCGGTACCATTCGCCGTCTTGAGTGATATAAACAGGCCAAACCTCATAATGACGGCGCATTCCCACCAACCCGTTGATGATGGAGAGAGCGGATACAATGGAAACATCATGCTCCCGGCTTTGGCCGCCGAACAGCACATCAATTTTAAGTATAGGCATGGCTGATTTCCTTCATGTCTTTCGTGCATTCGTGGTTTCTAATCTTAATATTCTTAAAGACAACAATGAGTTTCTTTATATTTTTTCCTCCATCACTTCCATGATTCCTTCGGATAAGGTTGGATGCGCGTGAATCATTTCCTTTACCTGATGAGGATTTAATTTTGCCGAAGCGGCCAGCAGCAATTCATGGATGAGTTCAGTGGCATTTTTTCCGACCAGATGAGATCCCAGAATTTGCCGGGTTTCCTGATTCCATAAAATTTTGATCAGACCTTCAGGAGATCCCGTAGCAACAGCCAGGCCGTTTGCTTTGAAATAATAGACGGATTTTTTTACAGGAAGATTCTGTTCTTTTGCTTTTTGTTCCGTGAAGCCAAATCCCGCTATCTGGGGTTCTGTATAAATACAGGAAGGAATGAGCTCAGGGTTGATTTTGCTTTGGGGTGTTTTTCCTGCAATCGCCTGGACGGCAATCGTCGCTTCCCTGGAAGCAACATGGGCTAAAAGTGGAGAATTCAGTACGTCACCCGCTGCATAGATGTGAGGAGAGGAGGTGCGATAAAAATCGCCGACGGGGATGAATCCTTTTTCCGTTTGAATCCCCGCTTTTTCCAAAGCCAGATTATCCGTGGCAGGAATTCTCCCTGCAGCAATGAGAATGAGTTCCGTCTCTTCCCTGATCCGGCCCCGGCGGGATTCCAAAATGACCTCCACGCCTTTTCCGGTCTTGTTCATTTCAACTGCTTTGGTTGAGCAGGAAAAACGCACGTTTCTTTTTTCAAATATTTTTTGGAGGATTCGGGTGGTTTCCTCCTCTTCCTGAGGTAAAATACGGTCCAGCATTTCTATCACGTGAACATCCACTCCAAAGGAATTCCATATATAAGCCAATTCAAGTCCGATGGCGCCGCTACCCAGGACGAGCGCTTTTTTGGGGAGTCTATTTAAGTTCAGAGCCCCGGTGGAGGATAAAACGGTTGTTTCATCAATTGGAAAGCCTGGAATATCCTTTGGTTTTGATCCTGATGCGATCAATAAATTGTTGAAAGACAGGATGGTTCCTTCTGTTGAAATGACTTCATTGGAAGAATGCAGCCGAAAGTCGCCATGGATCAATTCAATCCCGTGTTTTTTAAACAGGAATTCAATTCCACGTCTGAGATTATCCACTGCTTTGCGTGATTGAAGGAAGACTTTTGAGTAGTCCAGACCGGATGGGTCGGTTTTCACACCCAGGAACTCCAATTCCTGGATAGAACGAAATACCGTGGCCTGATGAATCAGTGATTTCGAGGGAATACATCCCCGGTTTAGACAAACACCGCCAAGGGTTTCTTTTTCAAGAACAGCTATTTTTTTAATGCCTGATTCAGCCGCCTTGACGGCGCCTACATAACCAGCCGGACCGCTTCCGAGAATAAGGAGTTCATAATCAACAGTCATGATTTTGTTTAATTGAATTTTCCTTTTTACGAGGATGTTTTAAAAAAAGGAATTATATCACCTTAAGATTAAGTGTTTTTTATTAAAAATTTAATGGTAAGTTTTTAAGATAATTCCAAAAGCACGAAATAATTAAATAATCACAATTATTGTATATGATTGGAATAATCTTTTCCATTTTCGTGTCTTTCGTGCATTTCGTGGTTTTGAATTTTTTTATATTCTTAGGGATAATTTAACAGCCTTGAAACAGACAAAATAAACAAAAATTTTTTTACATTCCAAAGAGGATGATGCCTAATTCATTGCTCAGTCGGATGACATCGGGTTTGTTGAGCATGATAGCCCCGTCATGATCCACGGCCAGGATCGCTGCGCCTGCTTCATGTAATACTTTAATGGTTTCAATGCCGATGACGGGAATGTCGAACCGTTTATCCTGCTTTGTCTTTGATACTTTAAGGACAATGATTCCGGCTCCGGCCAATAATCCCGCTCTTTTAATGGTTTCGTTAGTTCCTTCAATAGCTTCCACTGCGACAACAGACCCTTCTTTCATGACAAGGGTTTGTCCTATGTCCAGGTCAGCGATGGATTTAGCCAATTGCCTTCCTTTTTCGATTTCCTTGAGCTGCGCTGGATTGGGCTTTTTTTCCGTCATGCATCCTTTATCAGCCAGATGATCTTTGACAAACGTGGTTGAATCGATGATATTGAGTCCGTCTTTGGCCAGTTCTTCTGCAATGGTTCCTAAAAGCGGGGCTGCTCCGCGGAATTTGACGGAAGACATGAGTTTAGCCATCCTGAGATCCAGTTTTAATTTTGAATATAATTTGAGGGGGGTGATCTGACCCGCCATGACGATGGAATCACAGCCATTTTTCTTGAAAAAATGGATCATCTGGCTGAGTTGGCCCACTTCCACCCAGACGACGACATCCGCCAGCACTTCGATGGATTCATCGGTTTCACCGAGGATAGCGGCGACTACAATCTGTTTTACACCGCTTTGTTTAGCGCCCTTTGCAACGAGCAAAGGAAAATCACCATTCCCCGCAATGAGTCCCAGATTTTTCATAGAAAGTTCCTCTTGCTATACCCCGTTCAGAATCTTTAATGAATTGAACAACGGCTTTCACCTCGGAGCATTTGTTTGAGAGCGGAACGAGTTTTTCTAAAGCCTGAGATACATTCAATCCGCTCCTGTAAAGAAGGATAAAAGTTTCCTTGATTTTAGAAATGACTTCCGGATCATATCCTTTTCGTTTCAGCCCCACTTTATTGATATAATGAATGCGTGCCGGGATACCGTCCGCGAGCATAAATGGCGGAAGATCTTTGTTGACCTTCGAGCATCCGCCGACGATAGTGAGTGTCCCGATATGAACAAACTGATGAACCCCGACAAGTCCTCCGATGATGGCATAGTCATCCACCTTTACATGACCGGCGAGAGTGCCTGAGTTGGCTATGACAACGTGATTGCCCACAATCGTGTTATGGCCCAGATGAGAATAGGCCATCATGAGGCAATCGGATCCTATCTGCGTGATGGGGCCCTGGTTTTCCACGCCGGCATTGATTGTTGCAAATTCACGTATGACCGTTCGTTCACCCACGTTACAGTAACATTTTTCTTTTTTATATTTTAGATCCTGAGGAATATCACCAATAGAAGCAAAGGAATGGATCTGGACATCTTTTTCGATAACCGTGTTTCCGATAATCGAGGCATGATGGTGGATGCTGACTCCTTTATGAATTTGGACATCAGGTCCGATGACAACATGCGGACCAATAAGGACATCGGTTTCAATATGGGCCTTTGGATCAATGAGTGCAGTGGGATGGATCATGAAATGCTCTCCAATAGGGCAAAGGTCAGTACTGCTTCCGAGACGATTTCCTTGTTGACGGTGATGATTCCGGATGCTTTTCCAATTTTATTTTTGAATTTTCCGTAGGTGATTTCGATCATCAGCTGGTCTCCTGGAATAACCGGTCTCCGGAATTTGGCATTCTCTATACCGGCAAGAACCGCTCGCTTATTTTGCAGGTCCCGGCTTTTTAAAAATGCAGCTCCGGCTACCTGGGCCATGGCTTCGATTTGAAGGACTGCCGGCATTAAGGGCTGTTCCGGGAAATGACCGTTGAAATATTCTTCATTCGCTGTCACGTTTTTGATTCCTCTGGCCCCCTGTTCGTTCATTTCAACGATGCGATCAATCAGTAAGAAAGGATAACGGTGGGGAAGGATTTTTTTGATATCCGTGATGTTCAACATGGTCTTTTGTCCTTCGCTGGCGTTTTTATCTGAAGCGATTTTTTCCCGAAGTGATTGGACTATTTTTACATTCAGGGAATGACCGGATTTGACCGCAACAACATGACCTTCTATTCGCGTGCCCAGAAGATAAAGGTCCCCTAACAGATCCAGAATTTTATGCCGGGCAAATTCATCGGGAAAACGTAAACCCTCTTTGCTCAAGATGGCTTCATCGCCGATCACTACGGCGTTATCAAGGGATCCTCCCTGAATCAGACCTCTATCCATGAGAGCTTCAACTTCTCTGTAGAAACAAAAGGTGCGGCAATTGGCGATTTCTTTCCGGAAAGTCTCTATCTTATTGAAGTCAAAACTTTTATATTGAACTCCAACAAGCGGATGATCGTATGCCAGCGTATAGGAAATTTTGAGCCCCGGATAGGGCAAGATGGTGATCCAGGCGTCCTTATCGGAAATCGTAATGGGTTCTCTCACTTTGTAAACGTGGGCAGGTTCTTTTTGTTCTATAATGCCTGCCTCTTCAATCATCTCGATGATGGACAGGGAGGATCCGTCACCGACGGGTGGCTCTTCAGCGTCCAGTTCTATCCTCAAGTTGGTGATGCCGAAGGCCCACAGAGCAGCCATGACATGTTCCACCGTGTGCATTTTTGATTCCCCTCCGCCCAGAATCGTTCCGCGT
>JAFGBW010000279.1 GCA_016932965.1 Candidatus Auribacterota bacterium | reverse complement strand
GGCAGGGCCTTTTCTGTTTCATCCGTCGAGCCGTCATCCCCGATCAGCACCTCAAAAAAAGAGTGATCAAGGGTTTGTTTTTCAAGAGCCAGAAGACATTTCTGCAGGATGTCAAAACGATTATGAGTAGGGATGATGACGCTGATCTTCACCTGAAATATTCAATCCCGTTTTCAAATATTTCCAAACCCAGAGGCCCTGGTTTCATTCTTTCTGTCCAATTAGGATGATTTTCAGGAAAAATGAATGCCTCCGGATGGGGCATCAATCCGAACACATTGCCCTTCCGGTTTAAAATACCTGCTATATTTTCCACCGAACCGTTGGGATTATACGGGTATTCCACCTCTTTACCCTGCGGATGGGAATAACGCAAACCGATTTGATGCTGTTGATTCAATAAATATAATAGTTCCGGTGATTGAACGACAAAATTCCCCTCCCCGTGCCTGACAGGCAGGTAAAGCTCATCCAGGTTCCGCAGCCAGGGAGAATTGTTCGGCTGCACCTTCAGATGAACCCATCGGTCCTCGAATCTGCCGCTGGTATTTTCAATGAGACTGACTGTCTGTGTCTGGTTCCCGTCCAGATCCGGAACAAGCCCCATTTTCGTGATGATTTGAAATCCGTTGCAGATCCCAATCACCAGTTTTTCGGATGAGACAAATGCCCTCACCTCATCCAGAAAATGATGACGGACCAAATTGCCGTATACTTTGCCGCTGGCAATATGATCCCCAAAGGAAAATCCGCCCGGGAAAGCCAGAATCTGATACTGCCGCATCAGGCTCTTGTTTTCTATCACGTCCTCCATGTGGAGAATATGAGGCTTCCCGCCAGCCATTTTGAAAGCCCAGGCGAGCTCCTTCTCCGCATTGATCCCGTAGCCGGTTAAAATCAAGACTTTGACTTTCATTTGGTGTTACTCTTTATAAATAGGCACAAAGTGGCAAAGGCACAGAGGCACAAAGTGTTGGAAAATGTGTCATTTATTTTTTTCCTAATTCAATAATCAAACTACTGAGCATTCTTTCAATTTCCCTGCTTGATTCATAAACTTCATGAAAAACAGGTTGAGTGATATAGTTAAGATTAAAAGAAATTTCCAACTGTGTCTGAAGTTCATAGACAGAACCTGTTGATATTTGAAGAAAACGTATGTGATCGTTTGTTGATTTTCTGCCATATCCTTCAGCAATATTACTGGGAATAGAAACAGCACAACGTCTTATTTGTGAAGTCAAGCCATAAAACTCATCTTTAGGAAATGCCCTGGATACCTGATAAACATTTGTTACTAAAGTCATCGATTTTTGCCAAACGACTAAATTCCTAAACGTTATTATTTTTTCTCCCATATCTTCCAGCCTCTTCTCCTCTGTGCCTTTGTGCCTCAATTGCTTTGTGCCTTCTTCACTATTTTTTAAAAATTCAACGCTTCCTTCCAGGTGCTTTTCAGTATGTTTCTGTCTTCGTGAATCAAGATGGCATCTTTGTCCCGGAAGATGATGTCCGTTCCTAAAACTGTCTTTCCCAGATAACAACAGGACTCTCCCTTGAAAATTCTTTTGAATTCCCTTTCGTTATCCGGGGAAACGCTGACTAATAACCTTGAAGGACTTTCGGAAAACAGCTTTTCTTCGGATGTGAGAGTATTTCCCATTGTCTCCAGCTGCACAATGGCTCCCAGGTTTCCGCTGAAAGCAGCTTCTGCCAGAGCGACAGCCAGTCCGCCGTCGGACAAATCATGAACGGATTCCAAAAGTCTTTCCCCGATGGCCTGATGGATTTTCCTGTATAAAATTCTTGCTTTTTCCGGATGCACTTTGGGGACACATCCTCCTTTGATTTCCTGCATGTCATAATATTCACTGGCGCCCAATTCCGGATGAGTCTGACCCAAAAGATAAATAGCGGAGCCGGGTCTTTTAAAATAAAAAGAGACCGCTTTCCTGATGTCATCGATTTTCCCTGCCACCGTAAAAAGCAAAGTCGGAAGAACGGATATTTTACCTCGCTTGCCTCGGTAGTCGTTTTTCATGCTGTCTTTGCCTGAAATGCAGGGACATTGATACGCGATCGTCACGTCATGCACAGCCTGGCAGGCGCGCACCAATTGCCCCAGTTTTTGTTTTCCATCCGGTGTATGCTTTGACTGAACAGGGTCCGGCCAGCAAAAATTGTCCAATCCCGTTAATTTTAAAGGATTGGCGCCCAAACCTACGGCAGAACGGACCGCTTCATCAACGGCGTTCGCCGCCATCTGGTACGTGTCGATCTTCGAATATCTCGGAACCAGCCCATGCGTGATAACCAGCCCCTCGCAACTGTCCGGAAACATTTTCAGCACAGCTCCGTCTGAAGGACCGTCATTGTCTTTCCCGCAAAAGGGTTTTAACACAGTCCGGGCCTGCACTTCGTGGTCATACATTCTCACCCAGGATTCCTTTGAGGCCACGTTCGGTCGTGACAACAGATAAAGAAGATTTTGGCCGTAATCCGTACTTTGTATCTTTAACCGTTCCTCGCGTGCGGTCTCAAACACCGCTTCCAATTCCATCTTAGGAACCCCCTCGTGAAGCATTTTCATCTCCAGGCGGCAAACGAGGGTGCCCTTGTAATAACATTCAAAATATCCTGTATCACTGAATTCTCCGATAGGGGTGGATTCTACGTCCCGTTTTTTGGAAAGAGTTAAAAACGCTTCCAGCTTGTCCTTGGGGACCGCCAGGCTCATACGCTCCTGCGCTTCGGAAAGAAGAATCTCCCAAGGACGCAGTCCGTCATATTTCAACGGACATTTTTCCAGATAGAGAACGGCCCCGTCCGTGGCCTGGGCCATTTCGCCTACTGAACTGGACAATCCTCCTGCTCCGTTGTCGGTGATGCCGGAATATAAGCCTTGATCCCTCGCTTCCATGAGAAAATCCAGCATTTTTTTCTGCGTGATGGGGTCCCCGATCTGAACAGCGCTGGTCGGGCTGGTTTCAGTGAGATGAGCGCTGGAAAAAGTCGCCCCGTGGATGCCGTCTTTTCCGATCCGGCCTCCGCACATGACCACGATATCGCCCGGCCGGGTGTATTTTCTGCAGGACAGGCGGCCATTTATAGTGACGGGTATCAAACCGCCGGTTCCGCAAAATACCAGCGGCTTTCCTAGAAAGGACGGATCAAAAATAATGGACCCGTTCACTGTCGGAATGCCTGACTCATTGCCTCCGTCTTTGATTCCCCGGTGGACGCCGCGGAAAATCCTTCTGGGATGCAGGAGTCCTTCCGGAAGGGCCTTCTCCGAAGTGAAGGGGGACCCGAAACAAAAAATATCGGTATTGAAAATAGGGTATGCCCCCATGCCGGTTCCCAATATATCCCGGTTGACGCCCACAATTCCAGTCATGGCCCCGCCATAAGGATCGAGCGCCGAGGGGGAATTGTGTGTTTCCACCTTCACGCAGTAAGCGTATTCCTCATTGAACCGGACAATGCCTGAATTATCAACAAATACAGAGAGCAGATCTTTTCTTGTTTTCTTGATTTTTTCGGTGGAACCTTTGATGTAGGTTTTAAACAGGGAATCAATTTTTTTTCTTTTACGGCCTTCACGATAATCGATAGAGGCGGCGAATATTTTGTGCTTGCAATGTTCAGACCAGGTCTGGGCCAGGATTTCGAGCTCCATATCGGTTGGATTTTCCGGCAGGTTGTGGGTCTTCCTGTCTTTTCTCACCGATGACTTCCGGTAATGATTCCTGATCGCATGCATTTCTTCGAGCGAAAGGGATAGAACGTATTGGTCGGAAAGCGCCTTCAGCCCCTGATCGGTCCTTTGAAGATCCATTTCAAAAAAATAAGGGGGCTTGATATGAGCCTCCCGGGGCAGGGAATAGGAAATGATTTTACCGGAGTCCACCTCATTTTTCGATAAAATGGAGTACTGCTCAATAAGGGTATTGCATAATACTTTTTTAGCTATATGTTCCGCCTCTTTTTTTGAACGCAATCCCTTGAATAAATATAACCAGGCGCTCCGCACATGGGAGTCTTTGATCTCCCGGCCCAGAATGTGCCCGATCCCCTTGGCGGCCGTTCTTCCGACATTGTCCGTGACTCCGGGTAAATAAGCCACCTCGATCACAAAATCATGATCCATGTTCCTGGCAAAATGAAACGAGGCAGAAGCTTCCTGACAAACCGGATCGCAAAACAATTCCAGGATCAGCCGGTTTAAGTCGTGCCCGGTATACTCTCCGAATAAATGATAGACTTGAATGAGTCTGACGGATAAGGGTTTGATGCCGGTGTCTTCCCTGATGACATCTAAGACCTTATTTTCACGGCCATCCTTGAAAGCCGGTTTGCGTTTTATCTCGATGCGGTGGTTCATGGCAGATGTTCTCTGGAAGGATATAACAATATCAGTAATCCATTCTTGTCCAAAGATCCATTTGTAACAATGAAACACACTAAATACACGAAAAAAATGATCCTGAACGACGGCATATGAGAAAGTCATTAAAGCTTAGCTGAAAAATTGCCGATATAATGAAGTGGTATAATACTTATATTCTATTTTTATAAACAAATTAAAAAAAAGAAAGGAGGGTAGAATATGGATGGCAGCCGTCTTCATGACGGCAATGATAAAGAACACAGTGTTCTTTATTTTAGTGTGTAACATGGATGTTACTAAACCGTATCAAGGAGGATACAACAATGGGTGATCTATCAAGAGTAAATACAAACGTAGCTGCGCTACGCGCTTTTTTGACACTCAACACGATTAACTCAGACATTCTGAGATTCCAGCGTCAAATTTCTACCGGTAAAGTAATCAACCAGGCGTCAGACAGCCCGTCCGGTTATTTTGCTGCAAAAGCCATGACCCGCGATATCCAGATAAAGGACAAGGCGATTCTGCAAATCGAACGCGGCGTTAACTTCCTGCAGAACAATTCCACCAAACTGAACACGATTGCCGACATCCTGATTGAAATCGTTGGAATTGCTTCTGCCGCGAACTCCGGTGCAGTGAGCTCGGCAGAAAGATCCGCCATGCAGGCTGACATCAACGGACTGATTGCGGAAGTCAATGCCCTTCTGCAGTCCGGAATCTCCAGCAATCTGTATCTTGGATTCAGCGTCGGCGGTCTAAGCAACGTCGCTGTTTCCGGTTCAGGCACATCCGCCGGAACCCGCGGAGTCACGACAACGGCAACCTTAACCATCAATGCAAACAATCTGATGGTGACCGGGTATGTTGCCGGAACTCAGGTGTTAAATGCTCAAACCGCTATCACAAACGCCACCAACGCGCTGACAAGCATACTAAAGGAAAACGAACAGGTTGGTTCGTATGTCCGCAGATTACAGTTCGAGTTATCTGATGCCAATTCCACCGTGGTGGATTTGAAGGCTTCTCTGGCCACCTTGCAGGATGCTGATATTGCCGAGGTTCAGCTGAACCTGACCAAAGCCCAGATTCTGCAGCAAACAGCGTTAGCCATGTTGGCTCAAGCCAATACGGCGCCCCAGTCTATTCTGGTGTTGTTCGGAGGCTAATCTGTTTCATAATCAGGCTGCAGTCTTTATGGCTGCAGCCTGATTATTTCATACTGAAGGAGTAACGGGCCATGGATATAAAAATTGAACCCCGACTAGAGAAAGGCTTAAAGGGGGAGACGCCTGTTGTTCATAAATCCGATACCAAGAAATTACCTGAAAAGAAAGCTTCAGAAACGGCAAAAAATGCCGATAATAATATCAAAGGATTTGATCAAACGAGCCTCCGGTATAATGTGGAGAAAGTCACTGATCATAAAGGACATACGGAAAAAAAACTGATCGTCACCGTAATTGACGAGCAAACAGGAAAAGTCATACGTCGAATCCCTCCTGAGGAAATAACCCATAAAGCAAATTTTATGGGAATCATGGTGGACAAAAAGGGATGAATTGTGATTAATGAATTGGCGGGCATGATGCAAGCCAGTTGATTTGAAAACGGATTGAAGCTGAAAGACAGTATGTGAACGAGGCATGAAATGGTCACAACGATTTTTGACATCACTTCCACTGTTGAGCAGATCATTTCTGCTGAAAGAGCTTCGCTGGATTATCAGATTCAGAAAAATCAAAACCGTCAGGAAGAAATCGACGGATTATCCAAAGTTAAAACCAAATTATCTTCTTTCATCAGCTCCATGGACGCATTAAAACTCAATGCCACTTTTGATTCCAAGAAAACAGCCGTGAGTGATACGGCCGTTGTTTCCGCTTCTGCCGACGTAGGAGCTGCTGAAATCCAATACGACATTGACGTGACCACACTGGCGACTGCAGCGCGTGTCACATCAAAATCGGTTCTGGGTTTAAATGAAGGAACCAAAACCAATCTGACAGGAGGGGAGGTCAATACAACAGGAGGCCAGAGCCTGGACCCCAATGCCAGGATTCAGGACGGGGGGTTGAATCTGGACGCGGGAAAAACCCTCACTGCAGGCACCTTCACTATCAACGGAGTGAACATCCAGGTCATTTCCGCGGATACCGTGAATACCATTTTAACGAAAATCAACAACTCATCAGCCAATATCAATGCCTATTATGACGAGGATACGGATAAAATCATTCTTGAACATAATGAAATCGGCTCCAGTTATAATATTGTTCTGGGGTCCGATAACACGGGTTTCTTTGATGCCATGAAATTGAACGGGTCCCAGGGGGAAGTGGAAACCCGGGGGACCAATCATGACCAGTACAATAAATTAAACACGACCTCTCTGAGCGGAATCACAGCAGGTTATTT
>JAFGBW010000036.1 GCA_016932965.1 Candidatus Auribacterota bacterium | reverse complement strand
TCCTGGGGCTGGAGAAGGTCCCAAGGGTCCGGCTGTTCGCCGGTTAAAGTGGTACGCGAGCTGGGTTCAGAACGTCGTGAGACAGTTCGGTCCCTATCTGCTGTGGGCGTTGGATATTTGACAAGACCATTTCTTAGTACGAGAGGACCGGAAATGACGAACCTAGGGTGTTTCTGCTGTTCCGCCAGGAGCAATGCAGAGTAGCCAAGTTCGGAAAGGATAAGTGCTGAAAGCATATAAGCACTAAGCCTCCTTGAAGATCATATATCCCTTTCGAAAGAACTAAAGACCCCTTGAAGACTACAAGGTTGATAGGTCAGATGTGTAAGTGCCGTAAGGCATTGAGCTTACTGATACTAATAGGTCGTGAGACTTAACTATTTTTTTCACATTTTTAAAATGTAAATTCGTTTATTCTGGATTCGATTTTCATTCTTTATTAAAGCTGGTGATTATAGCGGAGGGGCCACACCCGTTCCCATCTCGAACACGGCAGTTAAGTCCTCCAGCGTCGATGGTACTGGGACTTTGTTCTCGGGAGAGTAGAACGTTGCCAGCCTTATGATAGAGGAACCCGGACGGATGCGAACGAAAGCATCTGTTCCGGGTTTTTTTATTGACCTTATTATTTCCTGAAGATTTTTTAACCAGAAAACACAAGAATTTTCACAAAAAGAAGAGCACCTATCTTTTTTGAAATGCTTAAATGTCCTCATAAAAAACACATTTCTTAATACCTAGGCAATCAGCATTATTTTTCCATTCGGATAAAATGTCCATTGTTATGGCTTGAATTTTTGACCCTTTTTTAATAAAAATTTATCCGAGCTTCCGGCTCAGATAATGACCGAGTTGAAATCATTTAACTTAATGTATGAAAGAGGAAAGTATAAATGAAAAAGATAATTATCCTATTGATTCTCGCAGGAATAAGTGTTTGGGGGTGTAAATTTTTTCAAGAACAGAAGAAATTATCCCTTTTTAAACAAGATTATAAAAAAATAAATGATTGTTTGGCCCAGCACAATTATAAAGAGGGGATAGAATCAGGGAAAAAATTAGTAGATTATGCGACGAAGACATTTGGAGAAATGCACCCCTGTACCGCCCAGGCTAATAACAGATTAGGACGCGCCTATAAAATGAAATGGAAAATTGGAAATGGATCCATAACGGATAGAGACCTTGCAATAAAATATTTGAAGAAAGCCTTGGGAATATTAGATGCAATTCCTTCTGCCGGAACGTTGATGAATGAACGGGGAAACTATGCTGACGATTTAGCATCTGTTTATTAGTAAAAAATTTGAAGAAATAAACAGACAAATAGCCTGTTATTTTCCGCAGCATTTTTTATATTTCAGGCCACTGTTGCAGGGACAGGGATCGTTCCGGCCGACGGATTTTTCAGCCGGTTTCACGTAAGGAGTGCGGCGGACCCCCTCCTGAGTACTTTTTGTCGCCATCTGCTGCGGGGATTTTTCAGACTGCGTATAAGATTCAAGGATTTCATGGAGAAAATTAAGATGCGCAACCGGATTTTTCTCTGATTCAGGGCTCACCGTCGTCATCCTGAACACATCTGTCGAGATCTGGTTGTCAATACGCGCCATCAATTCGGAAAAAGCCGAAAAAGCCGCCTTTTTATATTCCTGCAACGGATCCTTCTGACCGTAAGCCATGAGGTAACAGCCTTCGCGGATATCATCAATGTCCCTTAAATGCTCCCTCCACAAACGGTCCACGGTTTCCAGACAGACAAATTTTTCAAGCTGACGGAGGTTTTCCTCCCCCTCAAATTTTTCCTTGCGGTTGTAAATATCATTCAGTATCCCCTGGAGATAGGGTATGATCTGTTCCGGCTTGGTTCTTCCTTCCAAGGAAGGAGGGGGCGGGATCATGGGCCACGTACTTGTAAACCAATTGAGAACTATTTTTTCCCTTTCCTCATCAGGGATTTCTTCCAAAAGTTCAGTGACACGATTTTCAATTGTCGCGCCGATTTTATCCAAAACAAAATCCTTTAACGACGGATCATTTAAAATATGATTGCGGTTTTCATAAAGAATTTCACGCTGTTTGTTCATCACATCATCAAATTCAAGTGTGTGTTTACGAATCGAAAAATTCCGCTCCTCCACTTTTTTCTGCGCCCGTTCAATAGCTTTGTTGAGGAAAGGGCTTTCCAGTTCCTGGCCTTCCTCCATGCCGAGTTTTTCCATGACTTTCACGATGCGGTCTGAACCAAACAGCCTCATCAGATCATCCTCGAGCGCGATGTAGAATACGGATGCCCCGTTGTCACCCTGCCTGCCGCTTCTTCCGCGAAGCTGACGGTCAATTCTTCTGGATTCATGACGTTCGGACCCGATCACATGCAGTCCGCCCAATTCATTCATCCCCTGGCCAAGCTTGATATCCGTACCGCGTCCAGCCATGTTGGTTGCAATGGTGACTTTGCCTTTTTGTCCAGCCATGGCCACGATTTCAGCCTCCTTCTGGTGCTGTTTGGCGTTCAGCACATTGTGCGGAATTTTTCTTCTGGACATCAGCCGTGATAACACCTCAGATGTATCCACATTCACCGTTCCCAATAAAACAGGCTGTCCCTTTTCAAAACACGTTTCCACTTCATCAATGATGGCATTATACTTTTCCCTTTTTGTTTTATAAATAATGTCATTTCTGTCTTTCCTGACGCAGGCAACATTGGTAGGAATGACAACCACCTCCATTTTATAAATCTGGTAGAATTCATCCGCCTCGGTTTCTGCGGTACCGGTCATGCCGGCTAATTTTTTGTACATCCTGAAATAATTCTGAATGGTAATGGTCGCCAGAGTCTGGGTTTCCTTTTCAATGGTCACTCCTTCTTTGGCTTCCAGCGCCTGATGAAGCCCATCTGAAAAACGCCTGCCCGGCTGAAGACGCCCCGTATATTCATCCACAATGATGACCTTGTTTTCCTGTACCACATATTCGACGTCTTTTTCAAAAAGAGAAAATGCCTTCAACAACTGAGAAACATTATGGATTTTCTCCATTCTTTCTTCATATTCCCTCTGGAACTTGTCTTTTTTCCTTTTTTTTTCCTCCTCCGGCAGATCAGGATCCTCATCAAGGGATTGATAAAACTGAATCAGATCAGGCACGACAAACTCATCCGGATCTTCAGTTCTTGAAATGGTATCCCGGCCTTTTTCTGTAAGATTCACCTGGTTGGAACGCTCGTCAATCACATAAAAAAGATCCTCTTTAACAATCTGGTTTTCCTCTTTTTTTAAATCCGTATTCATGAAGGTATGGGTGTCTTCATACACCCGTTTATACCTGGCATTCTCCATGAGCTTGATGAAACGCTTGTTTTTGGGAAAACCAATCCCGACTTTATAGAGGAGTTCGGCCCCCTTTTCATTGCCGATATCGTCCTTCAATACTTTTTCCGCTTCCGAGACATATTCAGCACAAAGGGCGGACTGTTTCTTCACAAGATCGGCGATACGAGGTTTCAAACGGTCATATTTATGGCTGGAAGAGGATTCCACGGCTCCGGAAATGATCAAAGGAGTTCTGGCTTCGTCAATCAGAATGGAATCCACCTCGTCAATGATGCAGTAAAAATGTCCCCGCTGGACCTGGTATCGGGGAGAAGTGGCCATACCATTGTCCCTCAGGTAATCGAAACCGAATTCCGAGGCCGTGCCATAAAGAATATCACAGGCGTATTTTTCTTTCTTCTCCTCCGGGTACATTTCATTTTTGATGTACCCTACGGTGAGGCCGAGAAACTCAAAAATTCTTCCCATCCACTCGCTGTCACGCTGGGCCAGATATTCATTCACTGTGACGAGCTGGACATTCTCACCAGACAAGGCATTCAGATACAATGGAAGCGTGGCCACGAGTGTTTTACCTTCACCTGTCGCCATTTCAGCGATCTTCCCGGAATGCAGAACTAACCCCCCTATCAGCTGGACATCAAAAGGAACCATGTTCCATGTCTGTTCAATACCGCATACCTTCCAAGTCTGACCACACAGACGCCTGCAGGTGTTTTTAACAACGGCAAAGGCCTCAACCTTGATGTCTTCAATAGTCTGACCCTGCTTAAGCCGCTCCTTGAATTCAACGGTTTTGGCTTTGAGCTGTTCATCGGTCAGGCTCTGATACTGTTGTTCAATCTCATTGATCCGGACCACGACGGGACGGAGTTTTTTTATCACCCGTTCATTCCTGGAACCGAGGATTTTCTTTTGCAGCCATTTAAAGATCATGCTGATTATCTTTATCTATAAGTAACAATGAAACATACGGCATATAAAAAGATGCTGTATTCCTTTTATGTTTGCGATAAAACGAAGACTGATCTCAACCATTTAATCTCTATGGGGGGAAAGGCAGATTGTAAAATTATTCCGACATGTCCTTGCGGGTCATATCAGCAATGCGGTTCACAATAAACATGAGCGCCTTGTCATCAAAGGGCTTGATGACAAAATCCACCGCATCCATGACCTGGCCGCCTTTTTTGACCACAGCTTCAGGAGGCGCAGCCGTGAACAAAATGACAGGTATTTTTGCAGTGTCCGAATTTTCTTTAAGATGTTTCATGACTTCGTAGCCGTCCATTTCAGGCATCAGCAAATCAAGAAGAATGATATCGGGTTTTTCTTTTAC
>JAFGBW010000278.1 GCA_016932965.1 Candidatus Auribacterota bacterium | reverse complement strand
TTGATCCGGAAGCTGTTTAAACTGGAAGTGGTCAAATCCGATTATCTTTTCTTTAAAGAGAACAAAAATGAGTTTTCTTTCAGGAAAGCCGTTGATTTTATTCAGAAAGAGGGCCCAAAATATAATGTGTTTTTGGGATTTGATGTGGATTATTCCCTCGTAGAAAAGAATCTCCCCTCTGTTCTTGATTTTTATGAGGCAGCCATCAAACGCGATCAGATTCTTCTGGATAATGCATTTGCACGGATGAAAGAGGAGAAATTAGATCGTTTTATTTTAGTAACAGGGGGTTTTCACAGTGATGGACTGACCAATCTTTTGAAAAAGGGCAAACATCCTTTTCTTCTCATTGCACCCAGGATCATGGATCCTAATGCTCCGACACCTTATCTCGAAATCATGAAGGCGCAGGCGGACAGCGTCAAGGGCTATAAAAGAGTTGAGTGAGTTAATCAACCCCCCAATTCGAACTGGGTATCCGGATCGACTACATCTCTCTTGATTTTCATCATGCATTCATTTAAGTTGTCGTAGTACCGCGAATAACATCCGGAAACGCTTTTCAATTCCCGGACTGTCTGTAGAGTCATTCTGAAATGACGGACGATTTCTCCTTCATCCACATCTGTCAAATGACGGAGATCCTGGAAAGAAACCCCTTTCATCCAGGCCATCATGGCCTCGGACAGATGGAAATAGAATCGTTTGGTCCGGTATGAAATCCCGAAATTTTTTTCTATTTTTTCGACCTGCGCGTGAATCCGGTCTGCATAGGCTTTCAATCGCCGCAGGTGTTTTGAAAGATGGGGTGGCCGCTGATTTTTTCTAGGTTCAAAAATCATGGCCAACAGGAGCACGCTGATCTCAGAAGGGGAAGCAGTTTCGAAAAATCCATTCATGAACAATTCGGTTGTCACCAGTTCATATCCGAATATTTTCAATCCGAAAAGTCCTCGGGCGGTGAGTTTTTCCTCTTCTATAAATCCCAACTGCTTTAACAGTCTTATCTTATTTTTCAGGGAAAACAGTCCTTTGTTTATATCCTTTTTCCCCGACTGGTAATAGTGGAAAGACAAGGGATAGATATCCAGGATTTTTTCGCCCAGAGTCCGGTATAAATGAAGCACCGTGGCATAATTCGAATTGAATTGGGAATAAATAGGTTCGGGAGTATTGAAGATGATTGCTTTCAGGCGGTTGTTAGAGATTGAAAGAGGATTAATACGAGAGTAAACCAGGCCATAATCGTCAAATCCTCTTCGGCCAGCCCGGCCGGCCATCTGATAAAAATCCCTGGTTTTTAAAAAATCAAAACCATTGCCGTAAAATTTTCTTAATTCATCAAAAATAACTGTCTTGGCAGGCATGTTGATGCCTATGGCAAAAGTTTCGGTAGTAAAAATCAGTTTGATCAGCTTTTCCGTAAAAAGTCTCTCCACCACCTCCTTTAACGCCGGTAAGATTCCGGCATGATGAAAAGCGATACCGTGTTCAATCAAGGCGGTCATCTCCTGGGCATGAAAATCCTCATCTAAATGAAATGTTTTCAGAAGCTCCCTGTAACGCATGATGATTTGTTTTTTTTCTTCTGCGTTAACCAGATTGAAATGAACGCTTTGTTTTGCCATGGTTTCACAGCGAACCCGGCCGAACGCGAAATAAATGGCAGGGAAATTATTCTTCATGCGGAGATGAAGGATCAGGGATTTCAGATTGTTGGACTTCAAGTCATATTTTTTATGAAAATGATGTTGAAGCTCGTTGAAACCATCATGGATTTTATTCCCGGTCATGAAAAGAAAATGGAGCGGAACCGGGCGTTTTTTTTCTTCAATCACATCAATTCCGTGATGATGGATGGATTCGATCCAGCCGGCCAGCTCATGCATATTGGGTATGGTGGCAGAAAGGGCCAAAAATCTTAAATTTTTCGGAAAAAAGATGAGGGATTCTTCCCAGACTGTCCCCCGTTCTATGTCGTCAAGATAATGAATTTCATCAAAGATAACATAGCGCCGGTTTTCGAATAAGTGTTCCTGGTCAAAAAGGCGATTTCTAAAGATTTCCGTTGTCATGATCAGCATGGGGGCCCCAGGATTGATGACGACGTCCCCGGTCAAGATACCCACGTTTTCTTTTCCATAAGAACGGACAAAATCACGGTATTTCTGATTGCTCAGAGCTTTGATGGGGGCGGTATAGATAGTCCCTTTTCCTTCTTCCATCGCATAACTGACAGCGTATTCGGCAATGACCGTTTTCCCGGCCCCTGTGGGGGCGGAAACGATCACGGAATGTCCCTTTTTGATTGATTCTATGGCTTTGAGCTGGAACGTATCATAAGGGAATTCATGAATTTGCCGGGCGCATTCCCCGACTCGAGCAGCGGGGCCAGGCCGAACAGACAGCTGCAGGGCATCTTTTTGAGCGGAGCTTCCCCAAGGCTTGCTGTGGGGAATACTAATTTTTGAGTTTTTCAAGACGTTCCAATTTTTTTTTCAGGCTGTTGATGTCGATTCCAAGATATTTCGCTGCCAGGGTATCGTCTTCCTCTGTCTTATGCAAAACAAAATGGATGTATTGGCCTTCAGCTAGAGCTATAAATCTTTTGAGAGGAATGATTTCCTTGAACGAATAATCCATCTGGAAAAATGGGCCGGTTTTTCCGGCTTCTGTTTTTATCAGCCGCGGACTTTTTCTCAGAAAGGCCGGAAGATCTTCAGGTGTGATGAGTTCGTTCGAACAAAGAGTCGTGATCCGCTCTATTGTGCTTTCCAGTTCCCGAATATTTCCAGGCCATCGGTATTCTAATAACGTGTTCAATGCCATCGGGGAAATGCGAAATAATTTATCCGGAGAATATTTCCTGAAGAAATACCTGATCAACGGCATCAGATCATCCGGACGTTCCCGTAACGGCGGGATTTCAATTGGAATGATATTCAAACGGTAGTAAAGATCTTCCCGAAAATTTTTTCCGGTGACCATTTCTTCAATACTGGTGTTGGTGGCCGCAATCACCCTGCTTCCGACCTTTTCTGTTTTGACACTGCCCACGGGTCGGATCTCTTTTTCCTGTAGAACACGTAATAATTTTGCCTGGAGATTGAGGGTCAATGAAGCGATCTCGTCTAAAAATATCGTTCCGTTCCCGGCTGCTTTAAAAAGGCCGACTTTTTCTTCCACCGCTCCGGTGAAGGCGCCTTTGACATGTCCGAATAACTCACTTTCCAGCAAAGGTTCAGGTAAAGCGCCGCAATTGATCGCTACAAAAGGTTCTTCCTGACGTCCGGAATTGGCATGAATGGCACGGGCAAATAATTCCTTGCCTGTTCCGGATTCCCCTTGAAGAAGAATGGTCGTTTTTGACGGAGCGGCTTTTTTAATCATGGAGAACAGCTCTTTCATGACCTTGTTCTGGGAGACAATGCCGCAAAAAATCTCCGTTGTTTCCTGGGTTTTCTCCAAAGCAGGCGAGCCTATGAGAATCTCCTGAACGGTCAAGGCGCGTTTGACGAGCGCCCTTAGTTTCTCCATTTTAAAAGGTTTTTGAAGATAGTCATATGCCCCCATTTTCATGGCATGCAAGGCATCCTGCACATTGGCGAAGGCGGTGATGAGGATCACCATGGTTTCAGCGCTTATTTCCCGTATTCCCTTTAAAAAACTGATGCCGTCCATTTTTTCCATGCGGATGTCGCTGATGATGAGATCTGCGCCATGAGTCCTGTAAAATTCTATGGCTTTGACCGCATCATCGAAAGAATGAACCTCGTATTCTTCACTCGACAACATGGCTTCAATGACCGCCAGCATGCTGGGTTCATCATCCACAACAATGATTTTTTTGCTCATTTTTTATATTCCTATTATGAATAAATGGATCATGAAATACATCACGGGCGCCGTGAAAAGAATGCTGTCTAAAATGTCCAAAGCACCGCCCATCCCCCAGAAAATGTTTCCGGAATCTTTACAGTCAGTGTCTCTTTTCAATAATGATTCAGCCAGGTCTCCGAATTGGGACACAATGGAGAGAATGATCCCCAGGATAACGGCCTGGGAAAAAGATAGAGAGGATTTCATGAAAGTCAACTGAGCCGTCATGGCCATGATCAGGGAACCTAGGAGTCCTCCCAGGGCACCTTCCTGAGTTTTATTGGGACTGATTCGTTTAGCCAGTTTATGTTTTCCCCATGTCCTGCCAACTAAGTAAGCGAAAATATCCGTGCTTTTAGTAACTAAGATCAGAAAAAAAACAAGCATAGGCCCATCCATTTTTTCAAGGTACAGGATTTTGATAATGAAATTCAGGCACCAGGGAATATACAAAAAACCTGTGACTGAAATTGTCAGGGAAATGATCATGGAATTTTTTTCCTTTTCTTTTTGCCACTCCCAGAATTGGACGGTGAAAAGGAAAAGAAAAATGAAAAAGAGAAGCATTTCATCCAAAAATGCCAGCGAGTGAACACGTTTGAAATGAACAAAATAATAGAGAAGAAAAGTGTAAACCATGGATGCAAAACAAACGCTCAAAGGATTGGATTTCAATCCGCATGATTTAATCATCCTAAAGTATTCGAGCAGTCCCTTGATATTCAAGGTAGCCACGATCACGGGAATGATGAAGCCGAAAGGACCGCGACTTATTAGAACAATGAAGATGAACAGGGATGATAGGATCACTGTGCTGGCAAATCTTTTTTTAAACATCAGACCCTCCCGTACCTGCGATGACGTTTTTGGTATTCGATGATGGCATGAGCGAGGTCCGTATCTTTGAAATCAGGCCATAGAGTTTCGGTGAACACCAGTTCCGAATAAGATAACTGCCAGAGCAGGAAATTGGACAGTCGTTTTTCCCCGCTTGTCCGGATAAGGAGATCCGGATCAGGCATGTTGCGGGTGTATAAATGATCTCGAATCATTTTTTCGGTGACAGAAATTGGTTGAGATCCGGAGATTTGCAGGAGTTGGTTGACTGCGTCCACGATTTCATCTCGTGCTCCGTAATTCAGGGCAAGTGTAAAAAAAAGTCCGGTGTGAGAGCAGGTTTCTTTCATAGCCCAATCGATTTTTTGTTTGGCATGATCCGGAATATGTTGAAGCCGTCCTATGGCATTTAACCGGATATGGTTTTTTTTTAAAAGGGCCATTTCTTTTTTAAGGAATTCACTCAATAAATTCCATAACGCATTGACTTCTTCTGAAGGACGATTCCAGTTTTCAGAGGAAAATGCAAAAAGAGTGAGATATGGGATGGCGAGTTTAACGCACAGTTTGATCACGTTTCGAATGGCTTGGACTCCCTCCCTGTGTCCGCGGATTCTTCCGAAATGCCGTTTCTTGGCCCAACGGCCATTTCCGTCCATGATGATGGCAATATGGACCGGTAGTTTGCTTTGATCGATTTGGGAAAGTAATGGATCGCGTGGGGATTTAGAACTCATTCGACTTCAAATGTCTGATCTCGGAGCGGTCCGACAGAAATGATGCCGATTTTGACTCCCGTCAATTCAGAGATCCTTGAAAGGTACCGTTGAGCATTGACGGGTAGAGAATCGAATCGGGAGACAGAGGAAGTGTCTTCTTCCCAGCCGGGCCATTCTTCCGTGATTAGTTTGGATGTCTGAAAAAAACTCATGTCCATAGGGAATTCTTTAATATTTTTTCCGTTTTTTTCGTATCCCGTGATGATTTTAATGGTTTTTATTTTATCAAGAACATCGAGTTTGGTTATAGCCAAGGATGTGACTCCGTTGAGAAGACAGGCATACTTTAATTGGACTGTATCTATCCATCCGCAACGTCTGGGCCTGCCGGTCGTTGCGCCAAATTCATTACCTATTTTTCTGATTTCGTCGGCCTGTTGATCATCCATTTCAGAAGGGAAAGGGCCGCTGCCTACACGGGTGGAATAGGCTTTGGAGACTCCGATGACCTCAGAAATGGACGTGACACCGATACCGGAACCGGTATAGGCACCTCCTAAAGTCGGATTCGATGATGTTACAAAAGGATAGGTCCCGAAATCCACGTCCAGACCGGTTCCTTGGGCTCCTTCAAACAGTATTTTTTTCCCGCTTTTTATCGCCTCATCCAGAAAGGAGACAGGATTGACGAGAAAAGGCTGTAGTTGTTCTCCATATTGCTGATATTCGGGCAGGATTTTTTCATAATTCACGGGGAAAACCCCGTATAGGCCAGCCAGAATTTTATTCTTTTCTTCGCAGTTTTTTCTTAGTTTCCTCGCGAAAAGATTCTTATCCTCCGCACAGAGATCTGCCAGGCGGATTCCACAACGTTGCACTTTGTCGACGTAGCATGGTCCAATACCTCGTCCGGTGGTCCCAATTTTATTATCTCCAAGGCTTTCTTCACTGGCTGCGTCCAAAACTTTATGATAAGGCATGATCAAATGGGCATTTCCTGCAATTTTCAGCCGATTTTCGATGGATATCCCTAATTGCTCAAGCTGTTTGATTTCTTCCAGTAAAGCGGCAGGGTCGATTACCACACCGTTGCCGATGAGACAGATCTTATCCGGATGAAGGATTCCGGAAGGGATGAGATGCAGGACATGTTTTTTATTTTTGAAGTATACAGTATGTCCCGCGTTATTGCCTCCCTGGTACCGTACAACGATATCCTTATCTTTTACCAGAAAATCAATGATTTTGCCTTTGCCTTCATCACCCCATTGAGCGCCGATTAATATCACTAGGGACATAGGACCTCTTTAAGCTATTTTTTTCTTTTTTTGAATCAGTTGGGGTTTCTTGTTTTTTTCAATGCATTCCGCGTTTATGACGCATTCTTCCACATCTTCCATGGACGGGACTTCGAACATGATATCCAGCATGATTTTTTCCAGAACGGATCGTAAAGCCCGTGCTCCGGTTTTGTCTTTTAATGCCTTTTGCGCGATAGCGCATATCGCGTCTTCCGATATCGTGAGTTTGACCCCGTTCATGGATAGCAATTTTTCATATTGCCGGAGAAGAGCATTTTTAGGTTCCCTTAAAATCCGGATCAAATCATTTTTCTCCAGATCATCCAATACCGCTATCACAGGAAGCCGCCCTACAAATTCAGGAATCAGACCGAATTTCATCAGGTCATGAGGCTGAACTTGCTTCAATAATTCCCCCGTTGTTTTTTTTCTATTGGATTCGGTCGCCTCCTCATGGAATCCCATGACGGATTTTCCCACTCTCCGTGCCACAATTTTATCCAGCGTTTCGAATGAGCCTCCCACGATGAATAAAATGTTTGTGGTGTCGATCTGTACATATTCTTGCTGGGGGTGTTTCCTTCCCCCTTTGGGGGGGACATTGCAACTCATTCCCTCCAGGATTTTTAATAGAGCCTGTTGAACGCCTTCTCCCGATACATCGCGGGTAATGGAAGGATTTTCGGATTTTCTGGCGATCTTGTCAATCTCGTCAATATACACGATGCCCCGTTGAGTTTTAGGAATGTCGAATTCCGCATCCTGCAATAATTTTAAAATCACATTTTCTACGTCTTCTCCGACATATCCTGCTTCGGTCAAGGTCGTCGCGTCTGCAATACAGAAAGGGACTTTCAATATTTTAGCCAGGGTTCTTGCCAACAGCGTTTTTCCGGTACCGGTAGGCCCGATCAGCAAGATGTTGCTTTTTTCGAGTTCCACGTCATCCCTTTTGGAGAGGCAGTTCAGTCTCTTGTAATGATTATGAACGGCAACGGACAGGACTTTTTTGGGATAATCCTGACCGATCACGTATTCATTCAATTTATCATACAGGAATTGGGGGTGTGGGATCTCCAATTCCGTCAGGGGGGGCGGCATGTCTGTTTTGGGGGAATCTTTTAAAATAAGAGTGTCGCATAACTGGACGCATTCATTACAGATGTATACTCCCGGGCCTGCAATGATTTTTTTTACTTCATGTTGTAGCTTGCCACAGAAAGAACAGGCTGTTTGGTATCGTGCCATAATCAATCCTTTTATTTTTTTTCAGTCTGTTTGGACCGGGGTATATGAGTAACCACCTTGTCGACCAGGCCATATTCAAGGGCTTCTTCCGCGCTCATGAAATAATCTCGTTCCGTGTCTTTGGCAATCACTTCAAGCGGTTTTCCGGTCGCTTTGGCCAGGATTTGATTCAAGGTTTCCCTTGTTTTTATGATTTCTTTTGCGTGGATTTCAATATCTGTTGCCTGTCCATGTGTCCCTCCCGATGGCTGATGGATCATCACTTTGGAATGGGGAAGCGCATGGCGTTTCCCTGCCGTTCCTGCGGCCAGGATCAAGGCTCCCATGCTGCAAGCCTGGCCGATCACGTAGGTGTTGATCTGGCAGCTTACGAATTGCATGGTATCATAAATGGCTAAACCGGCTGTCACAATTCCACCAGGGGAATTGATATAAATGTTGATGTCTTTTTCCGGATCTTCCATCTGTAAAAACAAAAGTTGTGCTACAACCAGATTGGATACAAAATCATCTATTTCTGTCCCGAGGAAAATGATCCGGTCTTTCATAAGCCGAGAAAACACGTCCCATTCAGTCCTCATTCGGCCGTCATCTTCAATCACTCTTGGCATGATATAAGGCATGTTCATCACTCCTTTTCTCCACTGACTGTTGTTATCTGGGCATGACCCAGGATCCAATTCATCACGTTTTCCATTCTCACCCGGTGCCTGAAAACGCCCATCCGTTTTTGGGACTCGAGCATCCCTTTTAATGCTTCTTTGGATAGGGAAAGGGCTTCCGCTTCTTTTTTCAAGGCTTCTTCATAGTCTTTGTCTGCCACATCCAATTTTTCTTTTTCGATGATTTTCTGAAAGATGAATTCCAGTTTCAGCTGTTGGGCAGCATGTTCACGGGCATCCTTGAATATTTCCTCCTTTTTTCTTGCCAGGACATCTTCGCTTATCTGTTTAACCCGAAGATTCGCCATCGTGTCGCGGAAATTATCCTCCGTTTGGATTTCAAGGATGGTCGGAGGGAGTTCCATAGGGTTGGTTTTCAAGAGATGCTGTCTGATTTGATCGCGGATGTTTCTTTCAGAGTCTTTTTTCTTCAACGAGAGGAGGTAGTCATGGATTTTCTTTTTGTAATCTGAAAGATCCGTATATCCCTGATCCAGTTTTTTTACATAATCGTCATTGATTTCAGGAAGAATTTTAATCCGGATCCCGTTTAATTGAACATGGATCATCACTTTTTTTCCGGCTACCTGCTTTTCTATGTAATTTTCAGGCAGAACGATTTCCATATCCTTTTTATCGCCGATTTTCATCCCCACCAGGGAGATGCAGAAATCCTTGATAAATGAATCTTCTTTGATTTTGACCCATGTGCCCTGTTTCTTTTCAATGGATTTATTTTCATAAAAGATTTCATAATCTAAAATGGCAAAGTCCTCTTTTTGGAGCGGACGGTCTTCGACGAGTTCGAATTGGGCGGATGTCTCGGCAAATTGCTGAATGGTTTGGTCCACTTCCGTCTCTGAAACGGAAGAAATCTTCTGCACCAGCTTCAAATCCTTGTATTCGCTGAGAGTGAAATCAGGAAAGATTTCAACTTGTCCTTTTAATTGGAGCGGCTGGGTCAATTCATAATGGATTTCCTCCAGAACCGGTTCTAAAAGGGGCTGGATATCCAATTGCTGAAAGGCTTCAGTACAAATCATTCCCAGGTGTTTCTCAAGGATGTTTTTCTTAATGATGTCCTTGTAATGGCGAATGACCCTTTCCCTGGGGGCTTTTCCAGGGCGGAACCCGGGAATGCTTGATTTTTTCATGATATCATTGATGACGGTGGCTTCAAAACCAGACATGTCTTCTTTGGGGACGTCAGCCGAAAAATAAATGACGCAACCCTCCTTTTTAAGAAATTGAGCTTTCACCTGATGCTGTTTTCCTTATCTCCAATTAGCCATAGACTTGCCCTGCGGGCATAAAAAAAGCGAGCGATGGGACTTGAACCCACGACAGCAACGTTGGCAACGTTGAGCTCTACCACTGAGCTACGCTCGCGATCGTAAACCGATTTCAAATGGTAGAAAATACTATCTTTATCAAATTGAGGTTGTCAATTATTAAAAATGAAAGCTTAAGTAAAATATTCTTGAGAGGGGAAAGGGGAATTTTTTATACATGATTGGGTGCAGAAATGATGTATTTTTGCAGGTGAGGGATAGCCGGGACGCTATTCCGTTTGATTTTAAATAGGAGGAGGCCTGCATGAGAACGGATGAAAATCATAACCATACAAATTCGTTGGGCCCAATTATTCTTCGACTTTACTGGATGCTGTTGGGCAATGCTGCTCTGGCCATTTTGGGGATAGCTCTGTATTCGCGTACTTCTTTTCTCTAACTGATTTATTACTGGATTAATGTCGCAATCATGATTCTTGCACGTTACTTGGATATTCGCTATTTTAACGGCCAGACAGTAGACTTGAAACCAGCCACGTTGGCTGACTGGAGAAATTACCGGAAAATGATGTTAGGAATCAGTTCTATCTTATGGCTGGGCATAGAATTGCTGTATCTGATCATGAAGAAATAACCCATGAAAAAAATTCTGATCTTTAGCATACCCATCATATTCATAATCATGGGTGTTTTTATCGCCTTTGGCCTGTTCCAGCTTCGAGTCCATGAGGAAAAGCTCATGGATGATTTAAAACGAAAAACCAAGGTTGTGGGCGAAAGCATGGAGCTTGCCGCCAAGTATCTCTTATTGAATAAAGATTATCAGTACGCCAATAAATTAGTTGAGCGGTTTCAAAAAAGGGAGAGATTGCAAGGATGCGTGCTATATGACAAGACCGGTGCCATTCTGGCTTTGACAGAACGATTCTCCGACTGGAAGGAAAAAGAAAAACCCTATGTGATAGAAGTGCTCCGGACCAAAGAACCCAGAGCGGCTTTAGAAAAATTTCAGCAATATACGGTTTACAGTTATACGCTCCCTTTCTTTGACAATGAAGATCAGGTTTTAGGGGCTATTGAAATCATCTATGATACGTCCTATGTTTTCAGCAGCCTTATCGAGTTCTGGAAGAGAATGAGTCTCACACTCATTATAACTATTCTCATTGTTCTGGGAATCTTATTGATCCTGTATCATCAGCTTTTTATCCGTCCTGTGGAACATCTCACTGAATGGTTTCATCGTTATCAAAGGGGGGAAGTTCTGGAATTGCATCCGATTGTGAAGGATGGCGCGGAATTGGGACAATTGGCCAATGAAGTTGAACAGATGGCCCTGAAACTCAAAGTGGCTCAGAAAAGTCTATCGGAACAGGCCGCCTTGCGGGTCCAGCAGGAGGAGTTGTGGACAGTTGACCGTTTAAAAGATTTGATTCATGCCAAATTGGGGGAGAATGGTTTTTTTGTTGTTTCGAACCGTGAACCCTATATGCATATGGCGGAATCTGTTTCAGGTGTTGTCCGGTGCATCAGACCAGCCAGCGGCGTGGTGACTGCTCTAGACTCCATCATGAGTACTTGCGGGGGCATGTGGATTGCTCATGGCGGCGGAAATGCCGACAGGAAATTCGTCAACTCCAAGAATAAATTAGGGGTGCCTCCCGAAGACAGCCGGTATATTTTAAAACGGGTTTGGCTGAACAAGGCAGAAGAAGACGGGTACTATTACGGTTTTTCCAATGAGGGATTGTGGCCGCTTTGTCATAACACGCATACTCGTCCGGTATTCAGGGAAAGGGATTGGCAGATGTATAAAAAAGCCAACCAAAGATTTGCTGACGCTGTCCTTGAAGAAGTGCCTGCGAAAAATCCTTTTATTTTTATTCAGGATTATCACTTCACATTGCTTCCCCAGATGATCCGGGAGAAATGCCCGGATGCCAAGATCGCTCTTTTCTGGCATATTCCATGGCCCAATTCCGAGTCTTTCTCCATTTGTCCTTTTCAAAAGGAAATTCTGGAAGGAATGCTCGCCTGTGATCTGATTGGATTCCATGTCCAGTATCACTGCAATAATTTTTTCGATACGGTCAACCGTTTCCTGGAATGCCGGATCGACATGGAGAAGTTTTCAGTTGTGCGTTCCGGTTATGAAACATTCGTGAAACCCTTTCCAATCAGTATAGATGACAAGGAGGTATGTTTCTCTGATGACGATGAAAAGATCCGGATGATTCAGGAAGAAAGGGAAATCAAAGATATGATCATTGGTGTGGGAGTGGACAGAATTGATTACACCAAAGGTATCGTGGAAAGGCTGAATGCCATTGACCGGTTTCTCGAAAAATATCCATCCTATCGGAAAAAGTTCGTGTTCATTCAGATAGGGGCGCCCAGCCGCGTTCATATTAAAAGCTATCATGATCTGGATGCGGAAATTGATGAGAAAGTCGAAAAAATAAACTGGAAATATTTAGACGGGAACTGGAAGCCTATTCTATACCTGAAGAAACATTTTTATGTGAATGAAATAAGGCTCTATTACAAGATGGCGGATTTTTGTATCGTGAGTTCCCTTCATGACGGAATGAATCTGGTTGCCAAAGAATACATCATGGCCAAAACGGATATGAACGGCGTACTCTTATTGAGTACGTTTACCGGGGCCTGGAGGGAACTGACGGAAGCTATCCCCATTAATCCCTACTCTATTGAGGAATTTGCCGACAGAATCCGGCTGGCTTGTGAAATGCCGATGGATGAAAAAAAGAAAAGAATGGAAAGTCTTAAAAAAACAATTCAGGAAAAAAATATTTATCGCTGGGCAGGGAATATCATCACAGAGATGACAGCGATTCAAAAAACGTGATCAGGGAGAGAGTTAGACTAGGATTTATTGAAGCCTTAAACCTCTATGGGAGCTAATATTGATCAAGCAGATTTTTCTCACAGCCAAGATAAAGATAGAACAAAAGAGCGCATGAAAAATATTTTTACCTGCTGGGATGAGATCATGAACGAGGTAAGGGGGAAGGAAATATTTCTGTTTACAGATTACGACGGAACACTCACAAAGATTGTTCGTAATCCAAAACTGGCCATTTTGGGAAGCCGGACGAGGAAAATATTGGAAAAGCTTCTCGCTACAGGACGATTTCATCTGGCGGTCATAAGCGGAAGGTCCATCGAGGAAATTAAAAATTTTGTTTCGTTTCCCCATACTGTTTATGCAGGGTTTCATGGATGCCAGATAGAGCAGGACGGCATCAAACAGCAGAGAAAAGCCCCTTTCTCATATCAGAAAGGATTGATTAAAATAAAAAATAAACTATCGGCCTGGGTGAGGCATTCCGAATACTTGCGGCTTGAGAATAAAGGGGATATGCTGGCGTTGCATTATCGAAGGGCTCCTTTGAATTGTGAAGAGGCCATTCGTACCCGGTTTTTGAGCACCATCAAGAAATCATTATCCCATGATTCAGTTTCCATTTTATTCGGAAAAAAAGTCTTTGAAATCAGGCCAAAAGGATGCGACAAGGGATGGGCGGTTAAAACCATATTAACCCGGACTTTACGCGGTAAACGCAAGACATTGAGTATCTTTTATCTCGGAGACGATATGACTGATGAAGATGCCTTTCAATTTTTATCCGCGAAAGGAATCACTGTCCTTGTTGGACATCGTTCTTCAAAAGCATCTTATTTCATCCCCAACCAGGGTGAAGTTTATTTTTTTCTTAAGAAATTATATGCGGCGATCAGTTTAAAAAACAAATTCAACATGAGGGGATAAACAAATGAGATTGAGCGGCTGGATATTCATGATCATATCTTGGACAGTGATCATAGGTTTAGCTATATTCTGTTTCAGGAAAATTTTTTCGAGAGAAAAAGGAGAGGATAAAAAGCCTGATGGAAAACGATAAATTGTGGTACAAGGACGCTGTCATCTATGAATTACATGTCAAGGCGTTCCGAGACAGCACGCAGGACGGGATTGGCGATTTCAAGGGATTGACATCGAAACTGGATTATCTGGAGGATCTGGGAATAACAGCACTTTGGCTTCTGCCTTTCTATCCATCTCCTTTGAGAGATGACGGATACGATATAGCCAATTATTTCAGCATTCATCCATATTATGGGAGTCTCAAGGATTTCAAGTTTCTTCTTCATGAAGCCCATGCAAGGGGAATCCGGATCATCACAGAATTAGTTCTGAATCATACATCCGATCAGCATCACTGGTTTCAGCGGGCCAGACGTGCTCCGCCGGGGTCATTTTGGAGGGAGTTCTATGTCTGGAGCGATGATCCGGAAAAATACAAGGAAGCCAGGATCATTTT
>JAFGBW010000035.1 GCA_016932965.1 Candidatus Auribacterota bacterium | reverse complement strand
TGTTCCGGAGGCTCTTCCAGAAATTTGAGAATGGCATTGCCTGATGCATCTGACAATGTGTCCGCGTCAGGCAAAACGGCAATTTTGTATTTCTCAAGATAGGGTTTCAGGGATAAAAATCTCAGCAATTCCCTGGTCTCATCCATTTTAACATGCCTCATTTTACCTTTTGGATTCAAAAAGAAGACATCCGGATGGCTGTTCAATTCAAACAGATGACATCCCTGGCAGGAACCGCAGGCTTCTCCGTTTGACGGGGAGGCTTCACAAAGAAGGATTCTGGCGAACTCAGCGGCTGTTTCCCTTTTTTGAGTTCCTGGAGGTCCCACAAACAACAGCGCATGCGGAATCTTACCGGAAGCTGCAAAGCGGGTGAGAATATCCTTGACTATTTCCTGACCGAGAATTTCACGATAAGCCATGTTTTTGAATCAGGTTCATGATGCAGTCTTGAATTTGAGACAAGGTTTCTTCAACAGGTACGGTCGAGGTGTCAAAAATCGAAACCCGGTTTGGAAAAGCCTTGGCGATTTCAATATAGCCGTTCCGGACTTTTTGATGGAATTCCAGACTCTGACTTTCCATGCGGTCCAGTTCGCCGTTCAGGGCGAAATTTTTTTTCAACCGTTTGGAGCGCTCCAGACCTATGCCGGGATCAATATCCAGCAAAATGGTGTAATCCGGCATCAGATGACGGGTGATGAAATCATTCATGAGATTCAGCATGTCGATATCAAGACCCCGGCCGTAACCCTGGTAGGCCACGGTTGCATCGGTGAAACGGTCGCATAAAACGATCTTGCCTGTTTTCAAAGCGGGGAGAATGAGTTTTTCCACATGCTGGGCGCGACTGGCCAGATACAAAAGCCATTCGGCATAGGGCAGAATCGGTTCCTCCTTGTCGGGGCTGAGCAGCAGTTCTCTTATTTTCTCCGAAAAACGGGTACCCCCGGGCTCATGAGTCAAAACAACCGGGTAACTTTTTTTGATCAGAGTCTGGTATATTTTTTCAGAATGGGTGCTTTTTCCCGATCCTTCGCATCCTTCAAATGTAACTAAAAGGCCCTTCATGTTTCCTCCAAAAACTCCTGTGCCGGCCTCTCTGTCATCTCATATTAATCAGGACAATGATTAATACAATTTAAAAAAAGACTCAAAATGATTTTATAAAACCGTTTTCCTTATACCATTGAGCGGTCCGTTTGAGCCCTTCTTCCAGATTGATTTTCGGCTGATAGTGCAGTTCATTTTTTGCCTTATCGATTTTAAACGCCCTGTTCTGACGATACCAATCCACCCTTCTTCTGAAAATAGGCGGCGGAATCCTGAAGGGCATGCAGGCGAATTCACACAGGCAGGCGGTGAGATAAACCGGCAAAAAGGGCAGATGAATGATCTTAACCTGAATCCCCATGGATTCTCCCACTTTTTTCACCAGTTCCTTGATGGTCAGATATTGTTCATCTCCTATCAGATACTCCTCAGCATGGATTTTATCGCTTTCAAAAGCATTGACAAAACTGTCATTTAAATTGTCCACGTACAAAGGATGAAAAAAAACATTGCCGCTGCCGAACATGGGGAAAAAACCCTTCTGGACCTGTCTGAACAGCATGAGAAAACGGGCGGGGTCTCCCGGGCCGTAAATACCCATGGGACGAAGGATAACGGATGGAAGTCCTTTTTCGCTGAAAATTTTGACCACTTTTTCGCCCTCAAATTTGGTGTATTGATAATAATCCACCGGCAGAACCGGCGAATTTTCATCACCCGGAGGATTGTGGATGTCGCCGTGCACTCCCTGTGTGGAGCAATAGACAAACTTTTTAAGCGGATGTTTCAGGGATTCCTCGCAAAGAATCCGTGTTCCCTCCACATTGACATCCCAGTATACTTTATTCGGCACATTGATTTTCCTGAAAGCCGCCGCCAGATGAAAAACTCCTTCCACACCGTCCAGGCTTTCGCGGACGGCCTCCCGGTCGGTAACAGATGCCAGAATGATTTTGGTCTTTTGGGCCAAAGAAGAATAAAACAGCCCTTTCTGATTATCCAAAATGGTGATCTCAAATCCTTTGGCAAGCAGATGCTCTGCCAGTCTGCTTCCTGAAAAACCAGTTCCGCCCGTTATCAATACTTTCATTTCAATAACCTTTCCTTGAAAAAATAACCAATATCCGCACTGTGATGCTTTGTCAATTAAATTGCTTGTAACCTTATAAAAATGAAGAAAGCCATATGACAAATCACAAATAGCATGGACAAAAAAAATGAATACCGGAAAAAAAACAATAATATCATTCCCGGCATTCGCGGATTATAAAGAAAAAACTAAGCTGACCCGACCTTGAATTTTCAATCTTTTTCTATATCCTGTTCACCTGTGTCTTCAGATGATTCGGATGATTCTTCACCCTCCTCAGATGAGCCTGTAACTTCTTCAGACACATCTTCCGCTTCGGCATCCACTTTTTCAGCGGCCTGATCCTTCGCTGACGCAGCTTTGCCCATAATGGCCTTAGAAGCCGAACTGACTCCGCAACCGCTGTATCCTGATAACGTGATCATTCCAAAAACAAATAATGACAGCATCCCCTTCAGTATCCATTTTACTTCTTTCATGATTTTCCTTTCTTTTAGTTCTATTCAACAATCTGCAAGCTAGATCGCTAACTCACCTTTATTCTGGATGGCGCCTGTCCATCTCAATCTGATAAGTGACGTCATTTAGCCTTGCACCTTGTAATCATTCGCTGAACGTGCTTCAATTTATTTTTTTCAAATTTTTCCCGCCTGAGGGTCAATGAATCGAAATATCTCTTCGCTCTCTCTTCCTTCTTTTTGAGATAATCCAGCTCAATGCTGAACCGGTTTTCTGCCGCCTGACGGATCTCATCCTCCACCTGGCTTTTTGCTGTTTCGTCGGCATCATTGTATCTCTTTTTGAGTTCAGCGAATCCGGTTTCCGATTCCTTCACAAGCTCCCTGTATCCCTTTGTTCTCGGAGGCATTTTCTGTAGCAAAACCTTTTTATGCATGAGCGTGTAATACCGGTTATGTAATTTCAGCTTGAACTCCTCCTGGTCCTTTTTCTGTATTTCTTTAAGCTCTTCATAGTCTTTCGGGGAATCCGCTTTGATCTCGTTCAACGCGTTGTTGATTTCCGTCTGACTGTTTAAGGAAATTTTTATCTCCTCGACAGAAGAAGGAACGGAATCATCAGCTGTGTTGAGCTGACAGATAAACAAAATCATGCCTGCAAAAAGGTATGGTTTCCAGCGCGTCATCCTTTGCCTCCTTTTGAAGGATTTTGTGAGGGATTTTGATCCTCCATGGTTTTCAATACTGATTGGAGCATTTGAGTTATATCAGAAGTAGATATGTCCATCAACTTGACATCGGACGGCACCTTGAACTGCAACGGAGGAATGGGTGTATTTGTTTGATAGTCCTTGATTTCTTTTACTTTTTTATAAGGAATGAGCGTTTCCTGCCGGAGGATGAGGGTATTCCAGATATAGGTCTTGGAAAAAGCCGTCTCCACCACTGAACAGGGTTTCCCGAAAAAAGTGATCTGCTTTAAGCCTTTTTTCGGTTTGTCCGGTTTTTTGGGAGGCAAAACCGTTGTCAAATCCGTTGCTATCTGTTCCGTCAGCGCATCCTGGTCCTTTTCAGGCAAGTCCATCAAATCTTTCTTGAAATTCCTTGTTTTCGTTCCGGTTTTTCTGACCAAATCGATGTGAATGATGGAATCTTCATCCTCAATATCCATGGTTTCAACGGGGTGGGGATCGCCCTTGCCTCCTAACCTGATAGCCCCCTTATAATGACGGCAAACCCTGTTCCCGTCCATGTAAACCTTTTCAATGCCTCTTTCCCAATCTCCCGTGATTTCAAATGTCATGACAGCAGTCTGCATTTCAGAAAAACCCCCTCTCTCTCCTCCGGTCGCAAAAAAACACAGAATAGAGACGATAATGGAAATAACCTTAATTTTGTTCTGAATTGATGTTCTGATCATTGGGTCTGGCTTTCAACGTGAGAATCGGTTCGAACTCCTGCGATTGAGTAAAATTATTGGGTGTAACGATATACCCCATGGCTGAATTTTCAACTTCATCGATTTTATCAATGATTGCAAAGGAAAGTCCGGACAAATTGTGCACACGATGAATTGCTTTCGCCAGGGAACCTTGATACGGGGAGAGAAAATCCGTTCTCCCCAGCACAAAGGCATATAAAAGGTAAGGGAATTCAGTGCAAAATAGAAAAGGATTTTCCTGAAAATAGTTCTCCGGAGTCTTGATCAACGGGTTGGGAATAAAATAGTCGTCGAATATGATGGCCTCTTTTTGCTTATCAACAAGGGTCAAAAGATATTCCATTTCCATCTCATCCAGTTTCCCTTTATACCGGAATATCCCTATTCTCATTACAGGGATCGATCTGGGGACAAGCACATCCTCCATGGGAAGGATCAGTAAATCCGCTCTGGGAGCCACCTGAATGATATAAGGTTTATCCTTCCGGACCCAGACAAGACCGCAATGACTGTAGTCTGATTCCATGGAATCCGCAATCATATCGGATTCAATCCCGCTGGGCGTATAAAAAAGAATGTCCCCTGTGCGTAAGTCTCCTCCATTCGTTTTAAGGGAAACAAACGCGTCCTTTATCTCATGGATATCCAGCACAGGCGATCTGATGATGCCCGTATTTTCTTTCTTGAGTTTTTTTACAATAAGCTGATGAGCAGATCTAAGGATCACAACTCTCAAAGTGCCGATCTGATTTACATACAACAGGACCTTTTTTTGTTTTTCCGGCGTTCTTAGATTTCTTTTATCCTGATGATCAAACGTGATTTTTTTCGGATCTTTGATCATCTCTTCCAATTGCCTGATCACAACATCCAACGGATCAGCAAAACATCCGCTTTGAGTCACTGAGGATATGAATAGAAATATGAATATAATGTTTATGCATGCCTTGTTCATAGAATATCCATTAGGATTATTGGACGAATAACAAATTACAATCCTTTTTTAAAGCAAAAAGAAAATCTTTAGATAGCTTCAATCCAAGGATTGACCGGCAGTTTTGAATCTGATTTCCAAACGATCGCCCCTGTCCAGAAGAACATTTCTGTCTCCCAGGGAGGCGATTTCCAGAACATGCCCTCTGAAAATATTCTTGCCTGAAGCCACCCGGAAAGGGCTGATATTTTTCCTGACAGACTCCACACGGTAATCCTTGTTTAAGAAAAAACAATCGATCGGAAAAGACATGAAAAAAGTATGGATGCAGGAGCAGTCAGGCAAAAACATCCCCTCATCTTCCTTGAGTTCTTTAAATGGAATGAGTCCCATTAAACGGTCTCCTATTCCGTCCGCATAATACAGGTTCTCTAAAATGACCTTATTCTTTGTCTTGTTATAAAGCAGGGCTTTTTTCATTGATGCCGTGTTTGAATATCCGGTTGTGCAGCAAAATACTATTTCTTGACCTAGATCAAGGTTTTCTTCTTATTAGCATGATACAGTACTGATTATTTTTTAATCCATGATACTATAACCATTGAAAAGGGAGCCTGTCCAATGAAGATGTTTTGTAATCAGTGCGAGCAGACAGCCGGAGGAACCGGATGCAACCAGACGGGTGTCTGCGGGAAAAACCCCGAAGTGGCCGGGCTTCAGGATATTTTGATCCATCAGATAAAACAAATATCCGTTTTTGCTCATCAGATCCGTTCCATGGAAAGGATCGACCGTGAAGCAGACCGTTTTGTCGTGGAAGTCCTTTTCACAACCGTGACCAATGTCAATTTTGATCCGGAGCGCCTTCTGCAAACGATCCGGGAAGCCGCTTCATTGCAAGACCGTCTCCAATCAATGCATTCAAAAATCTGCGCAGAAAAGGGAATGCCTTTCGACGGGACAAAACCAGGGCTTTCAGTCCGGATCGAACCGGGTTCAACAACCAAGGAATTATCCTCTGTGGCTCAGGAGGTTTCCATATTATCTTACGATGCCGATCCGGCTATGCGTTCCCTAAAACATCTTCTTTTATACGGATTAAAAGGCATGGCCGCTTATGCACATCATGCCAATCTTTTGGGAGAAGAGGATGAATCCCTATATGGATTTTTTCACGAAGCCCTAACAGAGATGAACGATGCTCTCTCTGCGGAAAAACTCTTCGACCTCTGCATCCGATGCGGTCAGAATAACCTGAAATGCATGGAATTACTGGATAAGGCCCATACAAGCCGTTTCGGCCATCCTGAACCTACCTTTGTTTCCACCGGGCTGAAAAAAGGCCCTGCCATTATTGTGAGCGGACATGATCTTCCGGATCTGGAAACATTATTGGAACAAACCGAAGGCAAAGGGATTAACGTTTATACCCACGGTGAAATGCTTCCGGCGCACGGCTATCCCGGATTGAAAAAATACAAGCACCTG
>JAFGBW010000277.1 GCA_016932965.1 Candidatus Auribacterota bacterium | reverse complement strand
ACTGAAACGTCCGGCAGCCAGTTCATTCTTGTAATAATCCTTATACAATTCCCTGTTGAAAAGACCGGAACGGTATTTGTCGCTGAAAATCAGGCCGCAATTATTACATTTAGCCAGCTGAACGCCGTCATAATGATATAAAAACTTTGTTCCTGAATGAGGGCAAATCATTTGTTATATCTATCACGAAAACACAACACACACGAGAAAGAAAAAAAACCGTACAGAAGTAATGGATGACTGCACTTTCTTAGAATAGTTAAAATTAAATTTCAACTAGTAAACTGGCGCTATAAGCCTAATAAAAAAGGAATCATCCATGAAAGAGAAAGTATATCATTGCGGAATTGATGTCGATGATAAAAGGTATCCTGTAGCCTTGAGGGATTCACAGACAGGGGAGACGACGGGAATCACATGTGCGCCTAATATAGGGGCACTGAAAAAAAAATGGATTTATTTTTTTGTTATGAAGCCAGTTATAGTGGATTTGATCTTTACAGCAAAATGAAAGCCAATGGGATGAAGTGTGAGGTGATAGCGCCGAGCCTGATACCCCAAAAAAGCCGGGGAAAAAGTCAAGCCGGACAGGCATGACATCCTGTCAAATAACGCAATGTTGCGAGAAAAGAGTTCACCACTTGAAATTCAGAAAATACTTCAGATCATGGAACAAATCGCCATTTTTAATGCTGCGCAGGATACGTTTGCCGATGTAGGAAGGCCGGAAATAAAAATCCCGGAAAGCCTTTTTATAATAATACCCGACGGTTTGCCAGGAGACATTGAGATGGCTGAACAGGGGTTCCTCTAACTGATGGCAGTTATATTTTGACCAGTCTTTAGTCAGAATCCTGCCCTGTTTTTCCAGGTCATTATAGAAAGGAGTTCCCGGATAGGGAATGCAGATATCGAATTTGGCCATGGATAATGGAAGCGATTTGGCAAAACCAATGGTCCGTTTCATGGATTCTTCTGTTTCCCCGTCCAGGGCAAAAATAAAAAAACCAAAAGACTCCACACCTGCCTTGGAGGCCATTTTCACAGCCTTCTCTGTCTGTGCCAGGGTAATTCTTTTATTGACCTTGTCTAAAACACGTTGATCCCCTGTCTCAAGGCCAAATCCGGCCTGCCAGCATCCGGCCCTCTTTGCAAGCTGGAAAAATTCATCATCCACCTTGTCCACCCTGATTCCGTTGATCAATGACCAGGGAAATTTCAGATTCCTTTGAATGATCCGGCGGCAGATTTCCTTTGCACGCTCGATATCCTGGGTAAAACTGTCGTCAACAATGTGAATTTCTTTAAATCCGCATCCCAGCATGTATTCGATTTCATCCAGCACCCTTTCAGGAGATTTGACCCGGAACCGGTTGCCAAAAATGATTTTGCTGCAGAAATTACAGTTGTAAGCGCATCCCCTGCTTGTTTCAAGATGGCCTACCGGATTTTTCCGGGAGGACAGCCTCGAATTGCTGTATCGTTTGAGTTCATACAGATGCCAGGCAGGAAAAGGAAGTGAATCCAGGGAAGGCATCTTATCCCTTATTCCTGAGGAAACCATGCAACCGTCTTCTGCCCGGACCATCATCCCGGGAGTCTTGATCTTGTCATCCTGTCCTAACCATTCCAAAAGAGTTGTATCCCCCTCTCCGATAACCAGGACATCAAAACAGGATTCACCAGACGCTTCTTCCGGCAGAGCGCTTACATGCACCCCTCCTGCCACGGTTTTTACCCCTGGAAACTCCTTTTTAACGGCCCGGAAAAGGTCCCTCACCGTGAAATAATCAGGCGTTTTCACCGAAGCCGCCACCACATCCGGTTTAAATTCCAGCACTTTAGCTTTCAGGTCTTTTAAAGGATTAACCGAAAAATCCAGATCAACGACCCTCACTTTGTGCTCTTTAACCAGATGACCGGCCAGGGTAGCGAGCGTCAGGTTCGGATAGCTCGGAGCCCCGACCCGGATATTGGTCTCAAGATAAACCTGCCTCCTTGAAGGCGGATTGATGAATAAGATGGAAGCCATAATCAATATCCCTTTAAATCCGGATCTATTCCACTCTGGGCGGATGAGTTAAATTGAATTAAGAATTGAGAATGTAGAATTAAGAATTAAAAAGAATTGAATTCATTAATCAAAAAAGTGAATAAAATACTTAAGGGCTTACACTTTTAATCAAATATTTATATTCTAATTTTCAATTCTTAATTCTCAATTCTTAATTTCATGCCATGGATTGGTAATACGTATCCGTTTTCAATAATGAATGGACCGGAGCGGGATCGAACCGCCGACCTCCTCGTTGCGAACGAGATGTTCTCCCAACTGAACTACCGGCCCTTTTTATCCATCAGTCAAATCTTAATCCCTCTCAGCCACGATTTGTTTTCTTTATACCACCCGACGGTGTTATTCAAACCTTCCTCGATGTCCACCCGGGGGTGCCATTCAAACAAACGCATGGCTTTTGAAATATCCGCCTGGGTCTCAAAAAGATCCGCCTTGGGAAAAGGGCTGTTTTCAATCACTGCCTTTTTTCCCAGCGCTGTTTCAATTTTTCGGATGACTTCATTCAAACTCAGGGGATTTCTTCCACCGCCCAGGTTCACGATCTCATAACCCACTTTCTTGATCGCTTTGATGGTGCCTAGTGCAATGTCATCCACATAAGTGAAATCTCTTGATTGATTCCCGTCGCCGTATAATTTCAAAGGCATTCCCTCGTCTATCCATTTTATGAAGCGGAAAATACTCATGTCAGGCCTTCCGGCCGGGCCGTAAACGGTAAAATAACGCAGAATGGAAACATCCATTCCGTACAAATAATGATACGAGTAGGCAATGGCTTCCGCGCCTTTTTTCGATGCCGCGTAAGGTGAAACAGGCGTATTGACCGGCATATCCTCGGTAAACGGCATGGCCTGGCCGGCGTATAAAGAAGAAGTGGATGCAAGCACTAACTTGGAAATCGAGTGCTGTTTCATCATTTCCAGCAGATTCAATGTGCCAATGATATTAGTGGCTATATAAATATGGGGATTCTCCATGCTGTACCGGACGCCTGCCCTGGCAGCCAGATTCAGCACGGCATCAAAATCATGCTGATCGAATATCGGCTGCAATTCATGAATGTTTTCTATATCCGCCTTGTAAAAACAAAACCCGGGTTGTTTTTTCAATTCACTGAGCCGGTAATCCTTGAGCCTGGGATCATAGTATTCATTTAAATTGTCTATTCCGGTCACCTCCGCGCCCTGTTTTAAAAGCATGGCAGCGGTCTTCCATCCGATGAACCCTGCAGAACCTGTTACCAGTATTTTCATGTTTTCTCCGTGATCTTAATATGATTAGGCATTTTTTAATCCATCTGGATCATCTTAGCAATTTATTTCTCAATCCGGCATCGCATCTGGCGCATCCATCAGCATCAACACGAACTGCCGCAGTTCATTACGTCTAAGTAAATCTAACACCGTCAAAGCCGGTAGCTGTAAAATGTGAACAGCTTCATCGCGGTTTGTCATAATATATAAATTCACTACTGTCCGGTTTATTTTTCAATTATTGTTTTATGCTATTTTCAGGTTTTTACTTTATGCGATGTTTAAAGAATTCAGAATTGAAAATTCAGTATACAGAAGGGCTGCAAGGCAGCCTAATGATTTTATATTCCAATGCGAAACGCCTAAGGCGTCACTTCTGAATTCTGAATCCTGAATTCTCTATCTGAGCGCAGCGGAGATCACGACCAACGGGAGTCCAAAGGACAAGGGCGTTGCCCGCAGCATTTCTATGTCCGGCTTCTTTAAATTTTCAATAAAACCCTTTATTTTATTGTATTTCATCTTATTTCCTCATTTTTTGAGCCGGACATTCATGATATAAATTCTTATTTATTTCTTTTAAAATTTCCGGAATTGTCAAACTTTACCCATCCAAAGGCTGTGCCGAGGATTTTCCGGATTGATTAATAAATCGTTGACTTCAGTTCAGCTATTTATTTGATTTGAATATCATTTTTTTGTATAATTCCGCCTTTATAAGGTAGGCCGTATGGGCAGGCAAAAATACATCCGTAATAAAATCAAAACAAATAAAACCGGATCCCAGGATAAAGCGCTGTCTTCCCGTTCTGCTGCTGATAAAAGATCCTCCCTTTTTTCTATTTCCAACCAGTCTTTTTTCCGGAAAATCCACCTTTCAACAGAAGAACTTTTTAAGATGGCTTTTGAACAGGGACCGTTAGGCAGGGCATGGTCTGATAAAAATGGCCGTTTTGTAATAGCGAATAAAGCTTTCTGCCGCATGCTCGGTTATAGTGAAAAAGAGATGATCAAACTGACATTCAAGGATATCACCCATCCTGAGGATCTAAAAAAAGATCTTCCTCAAGTAACCAGGTTGCAACAGGGAGAAATCTCTTTGTATCAAACAGAAAAGCGCTACATCACAAAGAAGGGGGATGTATTTTGGGGATCATTAACCCTTTCGGTTCTACGCGACAATCAAGACCGTTTTGTGAATTTCATGATTATGCTGGAGGATATCAATCAACGCAAAGCATCTGAAGCTGCCCTCATAGAAAGCGAACAACGCTACCGCAAAATTGTCGCTTCTGTCACAGATTATATTTATAGTGTTCATATCAAAAAAGGCAAGGCTCTCTATACAGAGCACTCCAGCACCTGTATTGCAGTGACAGGTTATTCCAAAGAGCAGTTTGACTCAGATCCTTATTTATGGATCAACATGGTGGTTCCGGAGGACAGGGGCGCTGTCAAGGCGCATGCTGCAAAAATCCTTTCAGGAAAGGACCCGGGTCCTATCCAACATCGCATCATCAGAAAAGACGGACATCTCCGCTGGGTGAACAACCTGCCGGTACTTCATTTGAATTCAAAAGGAAAACTGGCATCCTATGACGGACTGATCCGGGATATTACCGAAAGAAAACATTCGGAAGAAAATCTCAGGGAAAGCGAAAATAAATTTTCCAAGGCTTTTTATAACAATCCGTCATTGATGGCTGTCAGCACGGTCAATGAAGGACGATTCCTTGAGGTAAACGATGCATTTTTAACGACGCTGGGTTATTCCAGGGAAGAGGTGATCGGGAAAACTTCACAGGAACTAGGCATCTTTAAGAACATCAAAAAAAGGGAAGAGGTCTTACAACTCTTGAATAAAAAAACCGGCGTCAAAAACTTTGAGGCAGATGTGTTAACAAAAAATAAGGAACTGAGGTCCTTGTCCTTTTCAGCGGATTTTTTGGAACTCCACAATCAAACACTGCTTCTGACAGTGGGAACAGATATCACGGACAAACAAACAGCTGAGACCGAGCTGAAAAGAACGCTTGATGCGACTACGGAAGGGATCTGGAAATGGAACTTAACAACAAACTCTATCAGCTTCAGTCCCCGTTATTACACCATGCTTGGTTACGAACCGGATGAATTTCCTGCCACTTATGAAAACTGGAAAAACCTGCTCCATCCGGATGATCTGGATCAGGCATTGAAAACAGCGCAGGAATATCTGTCAACCAAACCAGACCAGTACGAAAATGAATTCCGGCTTAAAACCAAAAATGGGGCATACCGCTGGATTCATGCCCGCGGAACTGTCGTTGAGCGGGATGAACACAGACAAGCCGTATTATTGATCGGCAATCACCAGGACATCACAGACCGCAAACACGCTGAACTTTCACAAGAAGCTGAAAAAGAAAGGCTTCATGTCACTCTTCGGAGCATCGGCGACGCCGTGATCACGACCGACCTCAATGGATTAGTGATTCTCATGAACCGTGAGGCGGAAAAACTCACTGGCTGGACGCAGGACGAAGCGCTGGGGAAACGATTTTTCGAGGTATTTCAACTGGTAGATAAAACCACCGGAAAAGGTATTGAAAGCCCGGTTGAAAAAGCCCTTGCCACAGGCATGATAATGGAGATCCCTCCACAAACGCTTCTGATTGCCAGAGACGGCTCTCAGCGGCTGATCGCAGACAGTACCGCTCCCATCCGTGATAAAGACAGCAACGTGATCGGCGCTGTCCTGGTTTTCCGTGATATCACGCTGAAACAAAAGACCGAGGATGAACTATACAGAATGAAACAGATAGAATCCTTAGGAATTCTGGCAGGCGGAATCGCCCATGACTTCAATAATCTTTTGAGCATCACGTTGGGGAACATCGACCTGGCGAGGCATGATACCATCCAATCCGGAGAAAATGAAAAATTCATTTACTTCCTGACTGAAGCCCAAAAAGGAATCCTTCGTGCCAGAGAACTTGCCCAGCAGCTTCTCACCTTTTCCAAAGGCGGTAGCCCTGTCAAAAAAAGGGCTGCCCTTGACCGGTTATTACAGGAATCGGTCACTTTTACATGCCGGGGAAGTAATGTGAAAACCGTTTTAATAATAGAAAAAAATCTATGGAAAGTCGAAATGGACACGGGCCAGATTCATCAGGTGATTCAGAACATCGTTATCAATGCCGTTCAGGCTATGAAAGAAGGAGGAAATTTGGAGGTCAGCGCGGAAAATCTGGAATTAAAGAAAGAGGAAAACGCCCTTCCTCTTGCCCCGGGAAAATATGTCCGCGTATCTTTAAAAGACACCGGGTGCGGCATTTCTCATAAAGATATTTCCAAGATTTTCACCCCGTATTATTCTACAAAATCCGATGGAAGCGGACTGGGACTGGCCATTGCTTATTCCATCATCAAGAAACACTTTGGTTATATCCTGGCTGAATCTGCCTTGAATAAAGGAACTACTTTCACTTTTTTCCTTCCAGCCATTCAGGAAGAAAGGCTGAACTTCGAGGGGCTTGTTTCCGCACACGAGCCTGTGCAGGGGAGCGGAGAGAGAATTTTAGTGATGGATGATGAACCCATGGTGCTTGATATTTTCTCTCGCATTCTTCAAACCCTTGGATTTCAGGTCGAAACAGCACGGGAGGGGAACGAAGCACTGAAAAAATACCAGGATGCCAGGCTATCAGGCCAATCCTTTGATGCAGTGATCCTGGACATGACGATTGCAGGAGGGATGGGAGGAGAAAAAACTGTAAAGAAACTTCTGGAGATAAATCCAGGCATCAAAGCCATTGTCACCAGCGGCTATTCCAATTCAGACATCCTCGCCAACTACAAGGATTACGGCTTTCTGGCTATGCTTAAAAAACCATTTCAAATCGAAGAAATTTCCGAGGTTTTAAAACAGATATTTCATCAATGATTCTTCACAACAGACAAATAAATATAGGAAGATGCATATGAAGATCGTTTGCTCCTGGTGCAAAACCGTCATGCAGGAAAAGCCGTCTCCGGATCAAAATCAGAAAATTTCACATGGAATCTGTGATGTGTGCCGCACCAATACCGTTTTTCAACTGGGTGTTCCCCAGAAGCAGTTCATAGAAGATATCAAAGAACCTAGCTGTATCATCAACCCTGAAGGAAGAGTCATCACGGCAAACCAGGCTGCATTAAAAACACTTGGAAAAACCCTGTCTGAAATTCTGAATCTTCCGGGAGGCAATGTATTTGAATGCGCCTATGCCAGACTGCCAGAAGGATGCGGCAGGACCATTCACTGTTCCGGATGCACGATACGCAGAACCGTGACGAAAACCTATGAAACTTCTGAGCCGCAATACCGTATCCCGGCTGTTTTAAAATACGGCAGTCTGAAAAAAAGTCAAAATATCCACATGCTCATCTCCACTGAAAAAATCAGCGGTGTCGTATTCATCAAGGTTGAATACGTCTGAGCCGATTTAAAAAAAGGATGATCAATACATTTTTCAATATGCAAGGATTGATGCTGTGATCGAATATGCCTCCATTGTAGACCACTTGCCGGATTTTGCGGCCATAGCTGATATGACCGGCCGCATGATCTATTTGAATGAAGCCGGCTATGTTCTTTGCGGATTGGATAAAAAGACCGACATCGGTTCCATGACAGTCATGGATTTCATGAGTCCAAAACCATGTTTGTCTGAGAGAATGGATTTGATCAGGGATAAAATACTTACCGACGGCCAATGGCTCGGAACGGGAAAATTAAAAAATTTTAAGACCGGCGAACTGATTCCAGTTCAAGTCAAACACTTTACCGTCAAAGATCCGAAAACAGGAAAACCCCTATATCTGGGAGCCCTATTGAGGGACATCACGAAAGACATCTTTCAGGAACAAAAAATACTGAGCAGCAAAAAACAATACCAGACACTGGTAGAAGACATGCCTGTTCTGATCTGCCGTTTTCTGTCCAATGGCACTCTCACGTTTGTAAACCGTCATTATTGCGAATACTTCCAAAAAAAAGAAAAGGAGCTT
>JAFGBW010000276.1 GCA_016932965.1 Candidatus Auribacterota bacterium | reverse complement strand
TATCCCAGGTGGCCGGGGAATGCGGCGTGGGTATTCTGTATTTACTCTCATCCCAATCATTGACTCAGGAGTGGATTCCCCAGGACGATCAGACGCAGTTACGCTTATACGATCATTCTCCTATTTCAGAGTATCATGATACAGTTACCCGTTTAAGCAACGCGCCAGTCCTGCCCATGGATTTCGGTCCTGAAACAGCGCCTGTTCCTGCCGCGGCAGAAGCCCTGCCTCCTGAACCGGTTTCTGAGGAAGCTGTGGCGATAAAAAACAGGCGTGAAGCATCTGCCTTTAAACACGGTGATTTTTCAGGCATTGACCTGGAACATTTTGTGGTGGCCATCAGACGGCTCTCGGAAATAGATCTGGTCTCCGAAGATACCCTCAGGCAAATCCGCTCCGAGCTTCGAATCGATCCATGGGTGGCAGATGAAGAACTTTCCCAAAAAATCTTTGAAAAATTAATTGAAAATAATCTTCCTGAAAGAGTCATCAACCTCTTAAACGGCACCTCCTATCAAAATCCCTATCTGGATGACGAGATCAGCAAACAAAGCAGGGAGGCAAAACCGCAAAGCATACTGGAGGCGATTTCCAACGGATTGGATGCGAACGGCTATAAAATCGGCCAGTTCGGCAAAGGGATCAAACAGATCCTCGCCTGGCTGGAACATACCGGCGACCGGGTGGATGTGTATACCAAAACCGACAAGGCTGAAAAAGCTCATCATTTGTCCATCATAAGGGCGCCGAACGGAGGATATTATATCTCCATCAAACCGGTTTCCGTTGAGGATTATAAAGAAGCGGCCAAAAAAGAAATCGGGGATGAGGAGGGTGAAAAAATGAACCGCGGCACCATTGTGAGGGTGTCCTTTCAAAATCCGCTTCCTCTTATCAGCACTGAAATACAGGTGAATTCCCAGGAAACCCTGGACAATAAAATCAGAACAAAATTTCCCTTTGTGACAGACGTGGATGTTTCAGTAAACCGGAACGGTGAAGGTTATGTGCCTGTAAACGGTTTTGACACCAAGAATTTCCTGGTGCCCCACGGAGCCAAGCCGGGCCATTTCAGGCCTGACTTGTTCGTCAAGGTCAATATCACACGCAATAAAATAGCCATTGTTGACAACGGCAGAGGCATGGATGCACCCGTCACTTCCCGGATGTTTGTCAAAGGCAGAGGAACAAAAGGCGAAGAGCCTCTGACGGATGAAGAGAAGGAATTGGAGGAAAAGGGACAGCTCGTGCATGACAAGACCCTGCCCGACATGATCTATTTCTCACGAAACGGCGAAGTGATCAGGGCCGTGAAAATTCCGGCAGGGGTCATCACAGATGATAGTGTCAAAGGAGGCATGCTGGTTGAAATGGGGAGGATGATGTCTGTCCCTGAAACAAGGGACAGTGTGATCATGGACAGACGCTTTCAAAAAGCCGCCGTGTCCCTTATTAAAAAACTTCTGGCAAACGATGAATTAAAGCCTGAACAAAAAATCCGCTTCATCAATTCCATCATCGCGGGCATGGAGGAAATGGCCAGAGGCAACAACAAATATGAAACCCTGGTCAAAGATATCCGCATGGAAGCCAGAAAGGCCATGGAGCCTTTGATAACGGAGATGGTAAAAAATCATTTTGTCTTTCTGCCGCATGACCCTGTCTACCAATCCATCGCCATTCCTGAAGGTAAAACGGCTGTCTACCTGAATCCCTATCTTTTCAACTGGCAGGGAGTGAACCTCCTATCCCTGGGCGGAGAAATCATCCCTCAAGTTAATGCAGGCGGAACCAATAAGATCCCGGTGATCAGCGTTCCTTTTGCCGGAAAAGAGTTTGAGAATAAATGGGGGGCCAATCTGAATCTTTCCTGGCACACCTGGCCTGACGGCAGGCGCACGCCCATTATCCGCGGCGAGGGATTTGTTGTCATACCCAGTCAAATCGGAAAACGGGTCATTGATTTCATGGAAAAACAGAAAACAGGTTTAACCGAAACAGAGGCAATGCATCTGGAATTTTTACTCTCTTCGATCCAGGGATTCACACCGGTTGTTCCGAGAACCGATTATGAAATCCATGAGGCACCGGCTGAGTTGAGTGTCACGCCTTCAGCGCCTTCCCCGGCAGGGACAAAACCCCTGGGAGAGGCGGATGCAGAAGCGCTCGGAAAATTTTTACAGACTCCTGAAATAGCGATGACGCAGATGATGAACCGGGAGGAAATTCTGCGGATCGCCGATAAATTCGCGGGTGAACTGAATGATGTGACCTTTGATTTCCATTCAGAATATGGCGTCAGCCCATTCGAGGGACTGCTCTCTGTTATCCGCATGTACGGCAAAACCGGAAGGAAGGATAAAATACCAGGATTAGTTCCTCTCATTCCCCGCTGCAGCATCCGTGAAAGCCGTTCCCCATCAGCCGCGGCGAGATTAGTCCGGTGTTTGTTTGAAGAAACCGGCACAGCGGATTTGTCGCATTTTGATTCATTTACATTACCCACTGCGGCGGACACCCCTAAAAATTTTGGAGAATACCGGGCAGCAGCCGATGAGCTTTTGGCAACAGGAGATCCCCAACTGGCGGAATATGTCAGGGATGACATTCTGCCGAAAATACAAGCCGTAAGAGCCACACCAATGGAAATGATAGGCGCTGTCGGAGAGGCGCAAAAAACCCGGGCATTGATAGACCTCTATGTGGGGCTTGACACGGATCATGCCTATCAGGAGGCAAAAGCCTTAGCAGAATCCCTATGCACTCAGGAAATATTCGAGTATCTGATTCGAGCCATTATCAGAAAGAATCCTGAAGACGGAAAAAAACAAACCAATTATTATTCTGATATCCGCAATCTGCAGAAAATCACACAAGCCTTGTTGAATCAGGGGAAATACGCTCAGGCCATTCAATTCGCAAAAAAACAGGGGCCGGCTATTGAAACCGAGGTGATTGATTTCATACTCATACACGACCAGGATCAGGGAACCCCCCATGCCCATCTGGCTGAACTGCTGAAGCAATTACCCAATTTTTTACGCATAATGGCAGAACAAAACCGGTTAGATGCCTATATGAGTGAGCTCCAAAGACTGCCGGAGTTCGCGGACAAAGTAGCCTCCTATCCCCACGACTATTCCTATCCTTCAAATATGATGAGCAGGTATACGGTTTACTCTAAAAACGATGAGGCTATTGCAGTAGGTTCAGTAACAGCCGGCTCGATCAGCTCGAGCAGTTCTGACACGGACTATAATCTCAAACTCATGCTGCAGGTTTGTTTGTCTCATATGGAAAAAAAGGATTTCAACCATGCCCTTGAGATTTATAATACCATATCCGTTAAAATACCTGACAAGATTACGCTCCTTTCTGAAGAAGAAATACAGAAAATTTTTGAATTACTGCTCAGATATCCCGCATGGATTATTGTGGTCAAAAATTTAATGACTGCCGTATTGCAAAACAGGCCTGAATTCCGTCATTTGATTTTCAGTCCCCTGAAAGAACTCAAAGACAAAAATCCATCACAATACAAACTGTTTCACGGTCAATTTTCAGGCCAGACTGCATTCTGGACACTTTTTGATGTTTACTATCAATTGGAAAAAGGACAGCTAACTGAAAGTCAGGCCGCGGAAAATTTATTTGAAATTCAATCAGGAGAGAAAGTTCCAAAATCAAATTTCACTATCATTGAAATTTTTCATATGCTTCTTTCAACCAGGGAGACTTCTCCGCACAAAGTGGTTGAAATCATAACCAGGTATTTTCCCGGAATCATGACATCTGCTCAGCCAGACGCTGCATCTCCTGCCTTTGACCTATCAGCCAACCCAGCCTTCCACGATGGAGATCGTTTAGATCCTGCCACAGGGGGGCAGGCTTTTACGATGGTCATTTCCTATTTGATGAAAAAAGGCGAAATAGGATTGATTTCCGAACTGCAAGGCTATTTTTCACAGGAATTCGCTTCTTCTAAGCAACACGAATTGATGGTTGCAAACACCCCTCTTCTTCCTGACCTGACGCTGAGACCTGAATCTGCCTGGGAGACAACTCCTGAATATGCGGAAGCCTGGAAAACTCATGTCCAGCCTGCCAGGGACAGATGGATCAGCCAAGCCCAGGCCGGTTACAGTCAATTCATGGAGGAAATCCAAAGACTGCTTCCCTCCTATACAGGGGATATCCATCAGCTCATGCGGCCTGATATAGAAAATTTGTACCAGAAGCACGAACAGATGGTATTACGCCAGTTAAGGGAAGCGCACGAGGGTCAGTCAGCTCCAGTCTATAAAGATTCATCCCTGGCCATAGCCCTGTTCAACCGGAGAATGGAGGCGGGACTGAAACGTCTGGAGGAATTCACCCGGTCCGAAACCGGTCTGCGAATGCTCCAGCAAAGTAATGCCGAGGAACGAAGACAGATTTCAACAAACCTGGTATTGGATCTTTTTACAACCATTGCGGATGAGAATATCAGCCTCAAGGATTTGACCGATGAAACCTTTGAGCTTTGGGGATACGGGTGGTCAACTCCCCTTGCCGATAAAAATAATGAAGAGCTCGTTTCACAACCCTTGTACCGCCTGATCGAAGAGCTGAAAAAAGAAGCGTCCCCTCCTTTGACCATCATGAAAATCATCCAGTTACTCTCTGAATTCAGCCTCAAATCCCCCGGCAACATGGAAAAATCGGTTTTCCAGGTCCGGAAGTTACTGCAATTGAGCGAATCCGCCAGGTCCAATTTCATTTCCAGGATGAGCAAGGCTTTTGAAAAGGTCAGCCAGACGAATCTGAATGCCTATACCACGGCCTTTGACCGGAAAAAAGCCGCTGCTATAGGCCCGGCCAGATCCTATGCTGATTTTTTTACTTTAAACTGTCCTTTAGTGAGGGAGGATAGCCGGGCGGAATTGCAGGGAAACAATTGGGACATGCCTGACGGCGATGTCGAGCTTTCCCGGATACAGCTCCTGGAAGAGGCCAGACCCGGAAAAACCCCCGGCTCTGTCATGCCCCTGACATACCTGAAACAGGCCGTTGAGGGGAATACACTGCCTGAAAAGTCAAATTCCATTGATTCAGCCATTGTCAGGAACGTCACGGTGCAGAGGGAGGCCGGAGGGGATAAGGCTGAAATCACCCAGAATTCCATTGATGCCACAAAAGACAAAAAGGGAAAACTCGTGATCGATTTTTTTCGGGACACGGTTAAAGATGAATTCGTCGAGGAAGTGACGGACAACGGCACAGGCGCGTTGAGTGAGACGGCTCTTCTCATAGAAAAATCCATGAAAAAGGAAGGGGACCAGATTGATTTTGCCGGCACTTTCGGAACAGGAAAATTCACGGTTTTCAATGACATGGACCGCGTGGAAATCATTTCCTCCAATAAAGAAGGGCGCAGGGTGCAATTTTTTCTGGAAGTAAAAAGAGGTGCATCCGGCGAACCGGTTACTGTTGTTCTGACAAAAGTGCGCGAAATCACGGAAGAAATTCCAGAGGGCGTCACAGTCAGAAGGATCAAGAGACTCTCCAATTCTGTTCCCGAGCTCGAGCAGATGATTGCCCGGGATTTATGGAGAACCTTTGCAGGCATGGCCTGCAACGAAAATTTCCAGATTTTCATCAAAGATTATGAAGGCAGAGAGGTCCCGCTGATGGAAGAAAATGAAAAGACCCTTCTTTCTGAAATTGAATTTGCTCCCGGCAAAAAAAGGGAAGATCATCACCCGGTATTCAGGGTGTATTCCACAAAGAACATGCCT
>JAFGBW010000275.1 GCA_016932965.1 Candidatus Auribacterota bacterium | reverse complement strand
TGGAAGCCAAAGATATTCTCAATCCGGATATGGTTGCTGATACCATCTCCAAAATCATCCAAATTCCCAGGGAACGGATCAAAAAAAGCATGCTTTATCCGACTTCCCCTCTTCATGAACCATCGGTGATTTTTTCCGATCTCTCCATGGTGAATGTGATCAAAATATCGGAACAATTATATCGGCTTCCTGGTGTCGATATCAAGACATTCCCGGTCAGACATTATACCCACGATAGTTTAGCTTGCCATCTTCTGGGCTATACCGGACAAATCACGGAAAAGGATTATGAGATACTGAAAGACAAAGGGTATAATCTCAATGATGAAATAGGTAAAATCGGCGTGGAAGAAGCTTATGAAAATTATCTAAGGGGAACTCCGGGAGGCAGACAGGTGCAAGTCAATAGCTTGGGGCACCTGGATAAAATTTTAGGAGAAAAATCCCCCGTAAAAGGCTCGGATATTTATCTGACCCTTAATTTGAAAATGCAGAAGACGCTGGAGGAGGCATTCCAGGACAAAAAAGGAGCGGGGATAATCATGGAAGTGAAAACCGGCAATATATTGGCCATGACCAGTCATCCCTCTTTTGATCCTAATGTTTTTTCCACGGGTAACTCTGAAATAATTAAACAATACTTCACAGATCCTGCTTTCCCCCTTTTAAACAAGGTCGTCAGCGGGGAATATTCTCCCGGATCAGTTTATAAGCCCATCATGGCCATGGCAGGATTAGAGTCCAAAACCATCACTGACCAGACTTCATTTTTCTGCAACGGGGAATTTCATCTCAAAAATGTTGTCTTCAAATGCTGGAACAAATGGGGACACGGGGAAACAAATCTGTCCAGGGCTCTGGAGCAGTCCTGCAATGTTTTTTTTTATAATGTGGGCAAGGAAATGGGGATCAATCCGATTAAGGACATGTCAATTAAATTCGGTTTAGGGGCTAAAACAAGGATTCCGCTTCTCGGTGAAAAGGAAGGACTGGTGCCTTCCCCTGAATGGAAGCAGAAACAGATGAAAGACAGATACGCTAAGAAATGGAACCTTGGCGATACCATCAATATTTCCATCGGACAAGGATACCTTCTGGTGACGCCTATCCAGATGGCCTGCCTGACTGCAGCAATCGCCTCCCGAGGATACCTTCCTGCCCCGCATTTGCTGAAAAAAGTTATCGATCCGAATGGCAAGGCCGTTACCATTCCTGTTCCTGATCCTCCAAGAAAAATAAATATCAATGTGGAATATTTGGATAAAGTCAGGGAAGGAATGCTGAATGTCATTGAGGCCAAACGGGGAACCGGAAGATTGGCAAGACTGAAAGGTGTTCATAGTGCGGGGAAAACCGGAACGGTTCAGGTGACGAAAAGAAAAGGGGAAATAAAAAATGTGTGGTTCATCTGTTTTTCTCCTTATGAAAATCCGCAGATAGCCGTGACTATTTTCATAGAAAATGCGGAATCTGGCGGACAGGATGCAGCACCGGTGGCAAAAAAAGTATTGGCCGCCTGGCATCATATTCCTCTTCCTCGGGAAAAAGAAACAGGCGGCGAACAGATTTCTTCGGAATCCGGTGCGGATTTAGATGGAGCTCCACCGATTGTGGCCATGGATCCTGAAGAAGGTTCATTACAACTTGAAGATGAGTCACCCCCCTCTTCCCTTCCCTAACCAGAACAAGCGGGATAATAATACATTGAACTTAAAGAATTGATTTGGAGAAAAAAAATACATGAAACTTTTTGACCGAGAACTCCATGGATTCCTTTTTTTCACGGTTGTGATCATCATGCTGCTTGGCTGTATGGTGATTTACAGCGCGGCATCAGTGATATCCGAAGTAAGGACGATTCCACTCGCCTTCAAACAGCTTATTTTTGTTCTTCTGGCGATGGGAATCGTATTTCTGATATTTTTTATAGACGTCAAATTCTTTTTCAATATCACCTGGCTTTACTATTTTTTTACGATAGGACTTCTTGTTTCGGTGTTCTTTATCGGAAAAAGCAGTCATGGAGCGCAACGCTGGATTGCTCTTGGATTCATGGATATCCAGCCTTCTGAATTTGCCAAAATCGCCATCATCATGGCAGTGGCAAAATACATGAGTTTGGACATCGACAATAACCAAAAGCTGCATTATATCGTTCTAGTAGGATTGATCACGCTTGTTCCTTTTATTTTGATTCTCAAACAACCGGACCTTGGAACAGCCATGACATTAATTCCGACCTTGATCTGCATGCTGTTTATGGCGGGAATCAAGAAAAGATATTTCTTGATGCTGTTTCCTTTTGCTTTCATTCCCCTCATCATTCTCATGCTGGCGAAAAACGGGACGATTTCCATTGAACAAATGCGGCATATCCTTTTCTTCCTGAAACCCTATCAGCAGAATCGAATCCTGGTTTTTATCGATCCCAACATTGATCCTCAGGGCCTTTCTTACAACCTGATTCAGTCTCAAATAGCGATTGGTTCCGGAGGATTATGGGGCAAAGGACTCTTAAAAGGGACGCAAACCCATCTCCAGTTTCTCCCCGAGCGTCATACGGATTTTATTTTTTCAGTGGTGGGAGAGGAATGGGGATTGATCGGGGGAGGAATCCTGCTCTTTCTTTACCTGAGTGTTTTAATGCAGGGATTTTCCATTGCCGAATCCTGCCAGGATTTCTATATGAAATTGGTCGCCACAGGTATTGTCATGTTGTTTCTCTCCCATATTGCCATCAATATAGGAATGACCATTGGTCTGATGCCGATTGCAGGCTTACCGCTTCCCCTTATCAGTTACGGGGGATCTTCACTGATGACCAACATGATATCACTGGGGCTGCTTCTGAATTTCTATTCCAATAAGGAAAAAATCATTCGCCGTTCTTCTTGAAGGGCGGAGACTCTTCAAAGGTATCGTCGGGTATTTTGATTTTTTCAATCTCCGCTTCGATCATAGCGTCTTGTGCTTTTCTCCAGAAGAAATAGGCAATCAACGCAACAATGATGAGACTAATACTAAGAATGATCCACATTTTCACGGCGGACTCTCTTTATGATCCTATTCCGGGCCTCTCTTAATGGCCCGGAATGAAAAGAGTTCCAACTAGGCTTGTTTTAGTAGGTAAACTCTGTTTTACAATTAGGACAAGCAACCGTGGAATGAGGGGGAAAACCTGAGACATCCACCCTGGAATTACAGGACGGACAAACAGCAATTTGCATTTGTCCAGTCCCGCCCTGCTGCATTTTGTCAATCTGTTTTTGCTGACCTATTGCTGTTCCAGCCAGCGCCCCGACAGCGGCTCCGATTACAGCACCTTCTCCGCCTCTCCTTCCACTATTGTGTCCTATGATAGCACCCAAGGCTCCCCCTGCCACAGCTCCTCCACCAGCGTATTGTCCTGTTTCTGAACATCCGGAGAAAAACAAGGCTGCCAGCAAAATCCCTATGCATTTTTTCATGATTCAATCTCCTTTTAATTTCATTTATATCTTTTAAGACGTTAAATTTTTTTAAATATTCAAAAAAATAATTATAAATGGATTTCTCCATTTTGTCTAGGTTAAACAATTTCCGTAACAGCAAACGTTAAAATCGATTATATTGAGGCTGCCCCCAAAGCGAGCTCCGAGAAATCTCCGCTCACTCAAAAGGGTGCATCAAAGCTTTTTTTCAGCATCCCCCCATGCTGAAAAAAGGGGGTTGCAGCCGGCGAATTCATCTGGCATCCCGTTTTTGCCTGGCTTTTTCCGTGGTAGTCATGGCTTTTGAAAAATGCCCCTGCATTTTAGGAATGATGTTTTTGCTGTATTTATGCCCCTCCCAGTTCGGATCAAAAACGGGCGTCTGTTCTGCAGGTGTCTGCTGAACCATCTCCTGTCGGGATGAAATTTCTTCCTTTTCCTCAACCTGAGGTCTCTTCATGTCATATATTTTATAAGCAATGAGAAAAAGCCAGATCGCCAAAGCTACTTTACCCATGGGCATCCTGTTTCCCGGTTTCTGTTTCCTGAATATAATGTAAGCATGCCGGACAATACGGGCCGACATGGGAATATCTAGAATGACTAACCGGGAGCTTCTGATGACAACGCGGACAATATCCGGACAGATTCGCTTCCGGCTGGATGGTTATAGGCATGACAACGGAATCCAACGAAGGGCTGGTTGAAAAAGGTTTCAAGCCAGGCAGAATTTTCTGGAATTTTTTTTCTCCTATGCCTGGTACGCGCAGCAGGTCTTTTTCATGTATAAAAGGCCCTAGATTTTCCCTGTCTTTGATGATCTCCTTTGCAAGAACCGGGCCGATTCCGGGAAGCTTCATCAATGCTTCTTCATCCGCCGTATTCACATCGATCAATTCTTTGGATAGTTTCTGATTTCGTCCTTGAGAACCCACTTCCGGATATTTCTCACAGGCATCCGGATCCTCTACTGAATCCTTTTTTTCAGGAGGGGCATAATCGATTCTGATCGGAGAGGAATACTGATCCAGCAAATGAATCATCCTGAAAAAACAAAAAAAGCCGCTCAGAATACCCACGATTAAAAAAAGGGTTAAAAATTTCTGACGGAATTTAGACTCAGTTAATGAATGAGTTTGAGAGGACATGGTTTTTGAATAAAGTTGTGAATGTTGAGTCATGAGTTATAAAAAAGAATAAGAATTGAAAAACATATTTTCTTGTTAAAAAGCATTAAATTATTCTTTCTGAACAAGGAAAAATCATCATTCCAACTCAAAACTAATATCTTATTGCGATTAAAAATACCTTCTAAAAACTTTTCACTTAGAATTATTTTAACATTGAATGCTTAGAACTGGGGTGCCAGGATTCGAACCTGGGAATAAAGGATCCAAAATCCTCTGTCTTACCGCTTGACGACACCCCAAGATAGCTATTCTATCGTGTCCAAAAGGGTCTGTTTTGAATCATCTTCCTTGGTCATTCTCTCTTCGACTTTCAAGGGAGTAGAGCTCAAGTAATCCTGCTCACGGTGTTTTTCTTCGTGTTCGATCTCTTCATCCTCCCTGAATGCTTCGCCGTTTTCTTCTTCATGATTCGAACCTTGATTGGCATGATAAGCATCGATGATGACTTTTTGAAGATACGCCCTCATGTCCGACGTCACCGGATGGGCTATATCGCGATGAATTTCTTTCCGGTCTCTTCGTTCCTTATGCTGGAGCCTGTGACCGCATTCGTTGCAAAAATGACTCCGTATGGCATTTTTCTTTCTGCAACGGGGACATGCTTCCTGCATTTTTTGACTTGGCATAGCCACAAAGAGGCCGTTTTTTCCTTCGATGATTTTCAAATCCCGTACTACAAACGAATCATCAAATGTAACTGCGGCGTATCCCTTTAATTTTGCCTCACCTTGAGCGCGACGACTGATTCTGACTTCAGTGATTTCCATTTCCCCCTCGCTTTCCTGGCAGGTTTCATGATGTTTAACTACATTGATAAGTCCTGGCAATAACAATTGTTTTATTGAGTCTTTTTTCCAATTCCCCTTTCATCTTGATGGCTTCTTGTTCCTTATCAAAGAGGCAAAATAACGCGGAGCCTGAACCGGATACGAAAACTTGTTTTTTTTCTTCCCCGCTTATTTTGATGAATAATTCCTCGGCATCATGATAGCAGCCCACGAATGCGTCAGTTAAATTATTCACTATCGCATTTTTTATTTCTTTCAAAGAACCTTGCTTCAACTTAAGCAAAAGTAAGCTAGGGTCTGGTCCGGGTTTTGTCAAGTCGAAAATAAAACGGGAGTAGACCATTTTGGTGGAACTATTTATCCCGGGAAATATGAGCAGATAAACAAGGGGTACTGCATCAATCTCCTGGACAGGAATCTCACCTCTTCCCCGATACAGCCAGGTACCTCCTTTCAGAAAAAAATGAGTGTCTGACCCTAACGCATTTGCAATCAAACCCATTTGCGTCTCAGAAAGAGGACAGTTGAAATGGCGGTTCAAAGCAACCAGCATCCGTATGGCATTGGAACTGCCGCCGCCCAAACCGGCTCCCACAGGAATTTTTTTATTAATCCGGACGGAAATCCCCGGATTGCTGATCCTGGCTTCCTGGAAAAAGAACTCGATGGCTTTCCAGACCAGGTTTGAGGAATCCAGGGGAACTTCCGGGCAGTTGCACTCTATCGATATCTGCCCCCTGTCATGAATGTTCCATTCAATCTCATCCCCAAAGTCAATGGTTTGCATGACAGTTTCCAGCTCATGGTAGCCGTCTTTGCGTTTTTCCTTAACCCATAAAAATAAATTGATTTTGGCCGGAGAAAAAAATTTCATATGAAGTTCAAGATGCCTGTTCTAATACTGCATAGTTAAAGACACTTTTATGTTTTTTCATTATTATTATTGATAATAATTTAGACAGCAAACTATTTTGTTTCAGAATCATCTATACTTAATAAGTGGATATGCCATCAACACGTTATCGAGCCGGAATCATCGGATGCGGCCGGATCGCCGGAAAACTGGAGGATGACCCTCTGAGAGAGCATCCCTGCACCCATGCCGGAATATACTCGTCTTCTTCAAAGATCGAGCTGGCAGCCTGCTGCTGCCCTGATATCAACCGTGCAGCAGAATTTGCGGATAAATGGAAGATGCCAGCCTGGTATGTTTCCTCAGAAGAAATGTTCGCAAAGGAAAAACTGGATATTGTTTCCATCTGCACACCCGCCTCCTTTCATGCAGACATGACGATACAGGCGGCCCAAGCAGGGGTCAAAGCCGTTTTCTGTGAAAAACCCATGGCGCTCAGCCTGGAAGAGGCTGACCGGATGCTGGAATGCTGTCATAAAAACAGGGTTTTGTTGACCATCAATCATCTT
>JAFGBW010000274.1 GCA_016932965.1 Candidatus Auribacterota bacterium | reverse complement strand
GGTCTTAAAGCACCGCTGCACCTATGAAATCATCAATCCGTCGTCTGTTGGTCTCAGTGAAAGCATGATGGTTCTTGGAAAGCATTCCGGTAAACACGCATTAAAAATGAGGCTTAAAAAACTCGGATATCATGTTCATGATGCCGAGTTGATCCGAATATTTGATGCTTTTAAGATTCTGGCAGACAGGAAAAAGGTCATCTATGATGAGGATCTGGAAGCCCTTGTTGATCAAAATATTTCCAAGACGGAAGAAATGTTTAAGCTTCTTTATTTGAATGTAACCAGCTCCACTCCGCCAGGCATCCCGACTGCCACGGTAAAAATGGAAAGTCAAGGTAAAATTTTTCAGGAAGCCGCAACCGGTGATGGGCCTGTGGATGCCCTGTATAAGGCGATTGAACGGCTCTCCGGCGTTAAACTCACCCTTTTGGATTACAGCCTTAAAGCCCTGACCGGAGGTAAGGATGCCATGGGGGAGGTGTATGTGAAAGCAGAAGGCCCGGGCCGGTTTCATGTCACTGGAAGAAGTTCTTCTACCGATATTTTGGAGGCAAGCGCCAAAGCATACGTGGTGGCCCTCAATAAATATTTGAATCGTAAAAAAAATAAAAAAACCGCAACAGGGTTATAAGGTTATGCGAAGGAAAACTTTTCTTTTACAAAAGAAAAGTTTTCCTTCGCCCTTCCTTTCAAAAGAAATCATATTTCCGCCTATATTTTTCTGAAACAGAAAAATATAGGCGGAACACCTTTTAACTGAAATGGATGAAACAATCCGCAAATTCGGCATTATCGGGTATCCTTTGAGCCATACCCTTTCTCCCCGCATGCATCATGCCCTTTTTCAGCATTATGGCCTGAAAGCCCAATACGATGCTTTTGAAATCGATCCTGATCATTGGATGACAACTGCACCACAATTACGTTCCCGTTTCGAGGGATTCAATGTCACGCTGCCATATAAAGAAAAGATCTTAGCATATTTAGATTTTGTGGATGAAACGGCTGCAGCCATTGGAGCGGTGAATACAGTTTATTATCAGAATGGGAAATGGTGCGGTATCAACACAGATTGGAGAGGGCTTAGAGAAAGCTGGAAGAAGGATTACAATATTCATGTGGAAGGAATGAATGTTGTTTTATTCGGCACAAGTGGTGCCGCCCGTGCTTGTCTCAAGGCGTTAGAAGGAGCAAAGTTTGTCAGATGCGTTTTTAGAACACGTGAAAATGCAGAAAATATGGTCAATTTTTGTAATAAATCCTTGGCGGTAAAAGCTGGATTGAATCAAGGTTCTCAGAAAGAATTGGATTTATCATTAGAAGAAGCGAATTTGATTATTAATGCTACCAGCATAGGATTAAAACCCGGAGACCAATTTAATTTTCAAAAGTATCGTTTTGATTTTCAGCATGTATCTCCTTCTGCCTTTGTATACGATATCATCTATTCCCCTTGCCAAACGGATTTATTAAAAAGAGCCAAAGAACGAGGGTGCAGAACAGGCAATGGAAAAGGGATGCTGGTCAGGCAGGGGGCCTATGCCTTTGAAAAATGGACCGGCATCAAACCGGATATTGAAATCATGAGGGAAGCCGCTGGTTTTGAGAGTTTGAGGGAATAATTGAGAATTTTTTATTATACAGCATAATGAGCTTTCACCATGTTGTTTTTTTGGGTCAATGATTTTTTATTCCTTCACTTAAATTCTTAATTTATAATTCTCAATTGTTAATTAATTATGAAAGAATACAGAATAGAGAATAATATTACCCGCAACCTGTGTTATTGAATTTAAAGATGGATTTCTTATATTATCCCATTATTTTTATTTACGGCCTGGCCTTTGGCTCCTTTTTCAATGTATGCATTTTTCGGATTCCCAAAGGGCTTTCTTTGGTTTTTCCCGCCTCGCATTGTCCCAACTGCAAGAATTTAATTCCGTGGTATCATAATATTCCCCTGTTCAGTTATCTGTTTTTAAAAGGCAGGTGTGCAAAATGCCGCATCATGATTTCCCCTGTTTATCCCGTTATTGAGATCCTGACAGGAATTATAGCGGTCCTGATTTTCTGGCATTTGCGGCATCTCTCTTTCAGCGACTGGATCATCCGCTCCGGTATCTATTTTGTTTTTTTCGGAAGTCTTCTTATCCTTTCAGTCATTGATATCCGGTATTTCATCATCCCGGATCGTTTTTCTATCGGGGGAATGGTGTTAGGCGTGGCGGCAGCCACTTTATATCCGTCTTTATTGGGATTCCATACGGCTGAAGAAGGGTTCATTCATTCACTGGTCTCATGCGGAATTTGTTTTTTTGTTTTAAACGGGATCCGCGTTCTCGGATCAGCCGCCTATAAACGGGAAGCCATGGGCTTTGGAGATATCAAGCTTGCAGGGGCTTTTGGCGCATTTTTAGGATGGAAGCTGGGACTGCTTTCCATTTTTCTGGGAGCCATGTGGGGTTCTGTTTTCGGGATCGCTGCCATTGTTTTTTCCTTTCAAAAGCTCCGCAGTGAAATACCGTTTGGTCCTTTTCTGTCCCTGGGGGCTTTCACTTCTTTTTTATTTGGCAATGATATCCTGCACTGGTACGGATTGCGGTTTATGATGTAATCTGGTTTTTCTGTGAGAGAAACACCTCTAAATTATTTCGGTTTCAATGGAATATCTGGCAATATTTTTCGAAGCGAAGCTGAGGATAATTTTCGTGTTTTTAGTGGATTTCGTGGTTTAGAAATAAAAAAAGATTCCTCCGCAAGTTTATTCCCTTTTTTTATTTCTTCTTGTAATATTTTTCCGGCATGGTTTCTTTGAAACTGGACTCGGCGCTGGTCAGGAGATTGAATTTAAAAATACACCAGAGGGCCTCCAGTCCGTCCTTGAAACCGATTTTTTTCCCTTCCGCATACGAACGCTGGACATAGGAAATGGGCAGCTCATGAATCCGGCAGTTCAGCTTGGCAATTTTGGCAGTCACTTCAGGTTCAAATCCGAACCTCATGCTGGTGATACGGATGTTCTTGATGATTTCCGACCGGAAACATTTGTAACAGGTTTCCATGTCAGTGAGTCTGATATCGGACATCATGTTTGAAAAAAGTGTCAGCACGCGGTTGCCAAGATAATGATAGAATTTGACCACCTGGGTTGACATAGAGGAATATCGTGAACCATAGACGATATCGGCCTTGTTTTTGACAATGGGATGGATGAGCGAGGGAATTTCTGCCGGGTCGTATTCCATATCCGCGTCCTGAACCACAATGATGTCGCCTCTGGCCTCTTCAAAACCCTTGACAAGCGCGGAGCCTTTACCCCCGTTTTTTTCTTTCAGGATTAATCTGATCCGGGGATCCTTTTCAGCCAGTTTTCTTAAGATTTCAGGTGACGCATCCGAGGACCCGTCATCCACAAAAACCATCTCATATTCCAGGGAAAAGGGGACATCGGTGATTCTCTGATAAACAGTTTGGAGTGTTTTTGCCTCATTGTATACGGGGATAACCAGGCTGAGTTTCATCTATGCGGATTCCTTTCACCCGATGGGATAAGTGGACAAACTCCCGGTCAGGGTTCCGATCATCACGGATTTGCATTCCCTGTACCGATACAATTCAAACACATTTTTTGTTGTTTCCATCGCCACATTTTTGTCTTCCGTGTCCACGTCCTTTTTGAAGTCGCTGTAAATGAAAAGCAGTTTGATCGTGCCGTCTTCAAAAGATCCCCGGATTTCTGAAAGACGAGGAAGAAAGGAGGTCTTGGTTTTTTCTTCCTTTTCCCTGTTTCCTAAAATGATCTGGATTCTCTCTGCGATCTGTTCAGCCAGAAAACGTTTGAAATTCATGTTGATCACGAAAAAATCCGACTCCCTCCATTGTTCCGGGTCACCGTAAGTCTGTTCGATTTTCTGATATTCCCATTGAGTGTTCTCTTCTCCTTTTATGTATAGTTTTGTGATGAGGGTACGGAAATAATCCACTGAGGAGATTTCGATAAGGAAATCCTGGGTCATGCCGGAATAATTACGGAAAGTGAAATTCTGGAAGCCTTGTTTTTTATCAAAGGTTTCACGGACCCGGCAGAAAAAAAGGTAAGTTTTATCATCCGCGGCTCTCATTCTTAAATCCAGGATTTCATGTTTTACATTCAGTTTCATGGTGGTTTCCCATAAAGAGGCGATGAATCCGGAGGAAATGTCCTGGTTTTTGAAAATTCCTTGTGTAAAATGCGCCGCAGCAAGAGCTTCCGGTTTTTTTGTTCCCCAATCTTCAAAGAAGCGCTGGATTCTTTCCTTTCCCTGTGAAGCTAGATTGATATAAGTGTTGTTGACCATCCTTTTGGAATAGTCATCCAGAGAAATACAGGATAGAAAAAATATTTTCAGATCCTTGACATAACGTGTCATGCTGATTTCCAGGCCTGAATCATTGCCCCGGACCGTAATCTGGAAAAATTGAACCGAGGAATCCGTGCTCATCAATACCCTGCGGACACAAAGCATCACATCCTGGAATTGATCCACCACAATCGGCATGGTTTTTCTTCCTGAGCCGTATAATTTTGGGACCGTGAAGCAGATACCGAGAGTGTCGCCGTTTCTTTTTACAAGTGTGTCAATACCGGATTCTTTCATCAGGAGGTCGTGCAGGTTTTTTTCCAGATTTTTATCAGGATAGGAATATTTCCTGGAACACGAACACCCGCTGGAAAAAAGTCCAAGAAGGAAAAGACAGAGGATCCCTGCAAGTGGAAAAAGAGGGATGTCTGGAGTTAATTTTTTACGCATAGAATGAAAAATCATGTAACCGGGTTTATCCTCCATTTCCCGGCTGGGGTGTCTCAGCGGCTATAGGAGAATGAGCAGTGCTTTCAAGCAGTTTTTTAAATTCCTGCAACAGTCCTTTTTCCTCGATCTTACGGATTTTGCCTACACCATATTTCTGGCAGATATCAGTGACCTCGTCATATTCCAGGGTCTTCTTTTCTATCAGGATTTCAGACATTTTTTCCAGAAGGACTTTTTCTCTTTCAAGAATATCCATGGCTTCTTTAAGACATTTCTGCAGAATATAGACCACATCGTCATTTAACTTCTGTTTGAGAGTTTCTGAAAGGGGGTCTTGGCCGCTTCGCTGGTATTCCTGCCCTAGATACGTATAATCCCCAACCATTCCTGAGTATCCCATGCCGACCTGGTACACCATCATTTTAGCCAGATGCATCACATTTCTGAAATCAGAAGAACAACCCCAGGCCGTGCATTCGAACACCAGCTTTTCAGCCGCATATCCGCCCAGGCTTGTGGTGATGTTGGCTTCAAGCATGATCCGGTCCTTTCCGGACATTTCTACGATCGGCTGATGATGCATGACTCCCAGTGTGCCTCCGCGGGTCACAACCGATACTTTGAAGACATCATCAATCGGATGGAGATAATACAACAGGATCGCGTGCCCGGATTCATGAACAGCGGTTCTTCTCAGTTCGAATGGATGGATTTTTCTTTTTCTTTCCTGGCCGAGCGTGACCCTTTCCAGAGCATGAGTGATGTCTTTCTGCTCTATGATTTCCCTTCTATCCCTGGTGCATATCAGAGCGGATTCCTTGATCACGTTTTCAATATCAGCCGGGCTCATTCCAATCGTATAATTCGCGAGTCTCATGAGGTCGATGCTGGGATCATATTTTACCTTGCCCAGGTAATATTGAAACAGTTTAAAACGGCCCTCTGCGTATGGACGGTCAATCATGATTTTACGGTCAAAACGTCCTGGTCTCAATAAGGCTTCATCCAAAGAGTCTGGCGGAGCGTTCGTCGCTCCGATCACAATGACATTAGCACCGGTTCCTTCGTTTAATCCGTCCATTTCTACCAGAAGCTGGTTCTGGGTGGCGTTTGTTTCTCCGCCGCCTGCCCCGATGGAGAATTGACGACCGCGTCCGATGGCGTCCAGTTCATCAATGAAAATAATGCAGCTGCCATAAATATTTGCATAGCGTCTGGCATTGGAAAAAAGCTTTCTCACACGGGAAGCGCCTACACCCACATACATTTCATTGAATTCAGATCCAGCCATGGCCAGAAAAGGAATTTTCGATTCGCAGGCAATGGCTTTTGCAAGAAGTGTCTTGCCGCAGCCGGGAGGCCCGATCATTAAGAGCCCCCTTACGATTTTTCCGCCAATCCTTTTTATCCGCTGCCGGTCTTTGATGAGATGAACCACCTCCATGCATTCTTCTTTTGCTTCGTCAATTCCAATGACGCCGTTGAAGGAAACATTCAATTTTTCAGGGGGAATGGCTTTGGAATCCTTGGTAGATCCGCTTCCCATCCTGATCAAGTACCAGTATCCGAAAATCCAGATAAAAGCATGGAGTAGCCCAATGGGGATTTGTATGGGGACCGAAGCAAACATGTATTCCTTGTAAAAGGAATCCAGGTTCCGGAAACAGATGATTCCATAAGCCACCAGGGCCAGATTGATAAGCGCGATCAGGATGATGATCAATTTCAGCCAGTGATATCCGATCCATAAGCGCAAATGTTTAAGCCACATATTATTTTCCTTAATTAAAGAGTTTATTAGTTATGCCTGTTTTTCTAAGCTGTTAGATAATCATATCATAAATCGCAATAAAAGCAATAGCAACCTCAATCGATCAATTCCACATCATTGCCGTCAATTTCAACAGACGCAGCCTGCATGAGAACTTTGATCAGAACAACCAGACGGTACCGTCCTTTTTTTTGCGTCAAAATACCGGTACAACCTTGCAGAGGGCCGTGAATGACCTTCACGTTTCTCCCTGGCTGAAATTGAGGATATGGATCTACTTCCACTTCGTATTTTTCAAAGCTTTTCAGGCTTTCAATCTGATCATCAGGAATGGGTTCGGGTTTTTTTTCTCCCAGAATTTTGACCACTCCTTTAGTCTGTAGAACCTGATCTTTTTTCGAAAAAGGCAGACGTACAAAAAAATACCCTTTGAAAAGCGGAAACTCGATCCATTTTTTTCTGTCCGACCAGGTCCGAAGTGATTTTTTTACAGGCAGATAGACTTCTATGCCTTTTTTGGCGACCAGAGTTCCTGAAAGTTTTTCATGACGTGAACGTGTCTGAACTGCGTACCACCGGTTTCCGGTATAAGCCTGTTGTTCATCAGCAGATTCCAATTTCAATCATCCTTTTTCCGTTTTGAAGTGATGGGATTGATCCTCAGTTTATTCCTGCCGGATACAGATTCACCGCGGTAAATACACTGCGATGTTTCGCTTTCCCAGACTTCAATTGCATTTAGCAGATCCAGCCTGGATTTAAGACGGTTCCAAAACCAGAGAGCGATCTGCTCTGAAGTCGGGTTTTCCAGGCCGGGAATATCATTTAAGACCGAATGATCCAGTTGCTGAATCAGGGGCTGGGTTTTTTCCTTGATTTCACCGTAATCCATGACCCAGCCATGACCTGATCGGACCTTACCTTTTACTGAAACGGCAATTTTAAAATGGTGTCCATGCATTTTCGAGCAGGGATGAGATTCCGGCAGGCAGGGCAGGAAATGGGCGGCATCAAAAGTAAAAATCTTTTTCAGTTCCATATTGCTGATAAAATTCCAAATAGATTCAATTTCATGAAAGCCAATCTCAATATATGTTAATCATCCATGAACATCAAGAGTGAAACGAATGGATCCTTCCCTGCAGCATGACTTTTATCCTATCCGGCCGATATGAACGATGACTGGATAGAAAGAGGCGGAATTCAGGAGTCAGAATAAAAATTCAGAACACAATGGCTTATCTTTCCCTGAGTCCGGAGGGGATTTGACTTGCTTAGCCTGACTGGAAGGGTTAGAGTTTATTTTTCGAATATACGAGGTTTAGAGTCGAATTCAGTTGCTATTTTTTTATGATTGTATTTCATGGAAGAGAATTATTTCAAGATCACAGTTCAAAAGTTGACCATGACCTATTATGAATATGTATAAAACCATAACCAGGATAGAGCAGATTGGCGGGATGATCCTCATTGGGATTTTGATCACGGGTTGTCTTTATGTGCTGAAACCGTTTGTGACATCCATTCTCTTAGGAGGAGTACTCTGTTATTCAGCCTGGCCAGCCTATCTTCAGTTGAATCAGATGCTTAAAAAGAAAAGAACGATTACCGCGTTTATCATGTCTGCCCTGATAGCAGCCATTCTGATCACGCCGTTTTTATATGTGAGTCTTTCTTTCGCAGAAAATCTTCAGACCCTGGCCAACTATATCCTGGAATGGGCCGTAAAAGGACCTCACGAAGCTCCGTTGTGGCTGAAAAAAACCCCTTTTGTCGGAGATTCATTGGTTGTTTATTGGAAGGAGTGGAGTGTTCATACAGACAAATTCAATGAACTGTTTAAAAAGACACTTTCACAGTCTCAGATCAGGACATTTTTAATCCAATGCGGTTTGGATCTTGGGCACGGCATCATGCAGCTCAGCCTGAGTGTGTTCATGTGCTTCTTTTTTTTCAGACACGGCGAGGCTATTTTCCGTCTTCTTTCCGAAGGCATGAAACGTCTGGCAGGAAGCCAGACTGCGCATTATTTTCAAGTAGTGGGACGGACCATCCGCGGTGTGGTTTACGGTATCATCGGCACGGCCATTGCTCAGGGTATCCTGGCAGCCTATGGCTTTTACGTGGCCGGGGTCCCTTCCGCGCTGATGCTGGGGGTTTTGACTTTTTTTCTTTCCCTGATCACCATCCCCGGAGGGCCTGCTTTTGTCTGGCTGCCGGCAGCCGGCTATCTCTATATGAACGGGAAAACCGGTTTCAGTATTTTTATCTTTTTTTACGGAATGCTCATTATCAGCGGTGTGGACAATTTACTTAAACCCTATCTGATCAGCAGGGAATTGAAAATGCCCTTTGCACTGATTTTTTTCGGGGTTCTCGGTGGTCTGCTCGCATTTGGATTCATCGGATTTTTCATCGGGCCGACCCTCCTGGTCATAGGGTATTCGCTGCTCAAAGAATGGATCATGATCAAAAGGACTCATCCTTCCCCTTTACCTACAGATTCAAGGTAATTCCTGAAAATGGTGTTTAACTATTTTTCCTTTCATCAGATAGATCACTTCTTCGGCAACATAGGTCGCGTGATCGCAGATCCTTTCAAGATGCCGGGTAATCAAAAGCAGGGCAACCGCCCTCCTGGAAGTGGAGGGGTCTTTTTCCATGTAATTTTTCAGCAGGTCTTCTTTTATGTCATTGCGAAGCTTGTCTGCCTGATCATCTGATGTCATCACTTGTTTGGCCATCTGGAGATTGCTTTCAATGAATGCCGTGATGGAATCGTTGATCATGTTTTCAGCCATGAGGGATAATTTGGATATATCGGCAGGAGGAGTGATGGGATCCTGGTTGACAATCTCAAGAACACGCTGACAGATATTGACCGCCAGGTCAGCCATCCTTTCCAGGTCCGCGTTGATTTTCATGCCTGTAGTAATCAGGCGAAGATCGCTTGCCATCGGTTGATGTTTCGCAATCAAGTCAATGCACACTTCATCGATATGGATTTCCATCAGGTCAATCTCGTTGTCCTTACTGATCACTTCCTCCGCCATTTGTCTGTCCCGTTGATCAAGAGCCGTTACGGAATGATTGATGGCTGTTTTGACCATTTCACTCATCTTGATTAGTTCCTGGTTTAAACCCTGTAATTCATCATCAAAATGTCTATGCATGTTCCTTCCTTGTCCTTTAATATTATCCGTATCTTCCGGTTATGTAATCCTCGGTTCTTTTGTCCGAAGGCGCTGTAAATATGCTTTTGGTTTTACCGAATTCAACCAATTCACCCAGCAGCATGAATCCCGTATCATCGGAGATCCGTGAGGCCTGCTGCATATTGTGCGTCACGATGATGATGGTGTAATCTTTTTTCAGTTCGATCATCAGCTCTTCAATTTTTGCAGTAGACTGAGGATCCAGCGTTGAACAGGGTTCATCCATTAAGAGGACGTCTGATTTTACCGCAATGAGCCTTGCGATACAAAGTCTTTGTTTCTGTTCAAGAGAAAGCGAAAGCGCCGGTTTCTTCAGGCGGTCCTTTAATTCATCCCAGAGAAGGACGGATTTCAGGCTTTTTTCCACCATGTTGTCATATTCTCTTTTTGATAAGTGGTCCCGGTGTATTCTGAGTCCGAAAACGATGTTTTCATAGACGGACAGAGGAAATGGATTGGGCCTTTGAAATACCATCCCCACATTTTTTCGCAAGGACACCAGGTCAACGGACGGGCCCAGAATCTCTTTCCCGTCGATTTCAACCGAGCCTTCGGTGCGTACACCTTCGATGAAATCGTTCATTCTGTTGAAAACCCTTAAGAGAGTTGATTTCCCGCATCCTGACGGCCCGATCAGGGCAGTGATTTTTTTCTCGGTGATGGAGGCATTGATCTTTTTAAGGGCTTGGAACGTCCCGTACCAGAAATCCAGATCCAGGATTTTAATTTTGATTGTCTTATCCAAATTTCCCCCTGATATAATCATCCGTTCTCTGATCAGACGGCACGGTAAAAATTTTTTCGGTTTTATCCAGCTCAATCAATTCGCCGTTTAAGAAAAAGGCGGTTTTGTCTCCGACACGCGCAGCCTGCTTGACGTTGTTGGTTACCAGCACGATAGTGTATTCTTTTTTTAATTCAAACATCGCTTCTTCAACCTTGGCTGTTGAAATCGGGTCCAGGCCGGAACAGGGTTCGTCAAACAGAATCACGTCAGGCTCAAGGGCTAAGGTTCTCGCAATGCAGAGCCTTTGCTGCTGTCCTCCTGACAGCTTGAAAGCGGACGTTTTTAACCTGTCTTTGACTTCATTCCACAATGATGCCTGTCTGAGAGCCTTTTCCGCCCGCTCCATATGAATCGACCTGTTTCGGATGCCGTGCATTTTTAAGGCATATGTTATGTTTTCATAGATCGTAAACGGCAGGGGCAGGGGCAGGGCGAACACCATCCCGATTTTTTTTCTAAGTAAGCCTACCTCCATTGTCGATATGTCTGAACCATTGAACTGAACGCGGCCTTGCATCCGGAATACCGGGTTGAGCTCATGCATTCTGTTCAGAATCCTTAAAAAGGTTGTCTTGCCGCTGTTGGAAGGACCAATGATGGTCAGGATTTCATCCGCTTTGACCTCCATGCTGATTTCCTTAAGACTCTGCACAGAGCCGAACCAGGCGTTTACATTTTCTATGATAAATTTCACCACTTTTTTTTCTTTCTGAATTGATACCGGATAATGATAGCGGCCAGGTTCATCAATAATACCATTCCTATAAGGACAAGTGCTGTCCCGTATCGGATTTGTTCGCTGACGTTCGGTACTTGGGTTGAAATGACGTACAAATGATAAGGCAGTGCCATGACCTGATCAAAAATGGAATGGGGGAGTTTCGGTATATAAAAAGCCGCTACGGTAAAAAGAATGGGGGCGGTCTCGCCTGCGGCCCGTCCGATACCGAGAATGGTACCCGTGATGATTCCTGATATGGAATTGGGAAGAACAATGTGCCTTATGGTCTGCCATTTGCTGGCTCCCAGTGATAAGCTGACTTCCCTGAATGAGGAGGGAACCGCTTCCAGGGCTTCTCTTGAAGCCGTGATGATGATGGGCAGGATCATGATGCCAAGGGTAAGCGAGCCTGCGAGTATGGAGACGCCGAATTTGAAGAAATCAACGAATAAAGCCAGTCCAAAGAGTCCGTAAACAACGGAAGGGACGCCGGCCAGATTCACAATCGAGAGTTTGATGATCCGGTTCATGTAATTGTCTTTGGCGTATTCGCTTAGATAAATGGCCGAGAAAAGGCCTATCGGCAGGGCGAAAAGGATGGCTCCTGAGACCAGATAAAGAGTGCCGATGATCGCTGGAAAAATACCTCCTGCCCTCATTCCCTTTTTTGGCACACTGGTTAAAAATTCCCACGATATGGCTGGTAGGCCTTTCTGGATGATCACAACCACAATCAGTCCTACAGGCACGATGATGAGAAGTGTTGCCAGCAGAAAAAAAGCAAACGCCAGTTTCTGGGTTGTGCGAGGGTTCATGTTCATTGTCTTCTGTGTAAAAATATGTCCGCTGTGACATTGATGATAAAGCTGATAACAAATAAAACAATACCGATGGCAAACAGGGCGAAATAATGCTCGCTTCCCACAACAGCCTCGCCCATTTCAGCGGCAATAGTGGCGGTCAGCGTCCTGACCGGCTGCATGATGGTATTGGGGATGACAGCCGCGTTGCCGGTGATCATCATGACAGCCATGGTTTCTCCGATCACCCGTCCGATGCCCAGCATGACGGATGCCATGAGCCCGGAAGAGGCAGCAGGAAGAATAACGCGGTATATGGTCTGCCAGTGTGTTGCGCCGAGCGCGAACGCCCCTTCCTTGTATGTCTTGGGGACTGAGTAAAGCGCGTCTTCGGCTATGGAAACAATCGTCGGCATGGCCATGAAAGCAAGCATGATGGATCCGGAAAATGCGGTCAAACCGGTGGGGAGATGAAAAAGGCTCTTGACCGCCGGCACTAATGTGACCATTCCAATGAATCCCAGGACAACGCTCGGGATTGCGGCCAGAAGTTCGATGCCTGCTTTGAGTATTTCCTTGAGTTTCAAGGGAGCGATCTCCGCAATATAAACAGCGCTTCCGATACCGACGGGAATGGACAGGATCGCGGCGCCAATCGTCACGACTATTGAACCTGCAATCAGCGGCAAAATGCCCAATTGGGGCGGCTCTGATATGGGATACCATTTATCGCCGAAAAGGAATTT
>JAFGBW010000273.1 GCA_016932965.1 Candidatus Auribacterota bacterium | reverse complement strand
TCCTGACAATCCGGATTGCCAGCACAACATCGAATGGGTTCAGAAAAAAATAAAAGAGGAACTGGATAAAAAGAAAGAAGAGCAGAAAAATCAGGAAGAAAAACAAAATAAACAGGATCAGAAGGAGGCTAATCAGGCACAAGCAGAAGAGAAACAAGCTCAAGAGCAAAAACAAGCAGGAAAAAAATCCGGGGATCAAAAAGAAGGACAGGAAGCCTCCAAAAAAGAAGAGGAAAATGCTTCAGATCAAAAAAGCAATCAAGACCAAAACCAGGCCCAAGGAGAAGAGGCGGAATCAGAAGATAAAAAGAGAAAAGAAGAAAAGCAGCAAGCTGTTGAAGAGGACAAAAATAAGCCTGAACTGAAAAAAGACGAAACGAAAAAACTGCAGACTGCGGAAAAACAAAAGGATGCGGATAACAAAAATGAAGAGAAGAAAGAGGGCAAATCCGGAGAAGAAAACCAACTCAACGAAGAGGAAGCGGAACGGCTCTTAAAAATGGTTGAACAGCAGCCCCACGGCAAATACAACCCCATTGCAGTCGAAAAAGAAAGAAAAGAAAGCACCCCCTCTTACAAAGACTGGTGATTATTTAGCCCCACCCTGATTTTATCAGACATCCTCAGCTGATATGATAGCATAATAAACCGCCAGTCAAAAAGTATGAGGGATCAACTGCAATAAAATGAAATGAACACCATGCCTCTCATGACTTGATTTTACTAACATCTACAGCAAGAGAATGATAAATCAAATTCATGAAAAATCTGTTTTGTCATAATTGACATAATGAATATAAATATATATTTAAAAACCTTCTTTTCTCAAAAATGATAATAAAATACAGCGGAACTGAAATCATGCTACGATGGATAAGTTTGATCACCCTCATCTATTTATCTCTGGCTTTTTCATGCCGGGCAGAGATGAGTTCTGTCTCAGCCAGCGTTGACAGAAATGTGACCTATGACGATGAACCCATCACCTTGTCCCTTTCGATAGAAAATGGCGACGGTTCAGAACAAATCCATCTCCCTGAAATTCCGGAACTCTCCATCACGTATTACGGCCAATCTTCCCAAACATCCATCATCAACGGCAAAGCGACGCATTCGATTGGGACCAATTATCTGGTCAAACCTCTTAAAACCGGTAAATTCACCATTTTGCCTATACAAGTGACATCCGGCGGAAAAACATTTCGGACAAAACCCATTACTCTGGAGATCCTGCCCTCAAAAAACCGGCCTCAATCACGGCGTGTTTCAAGCAATGGTGCTGTGGTGGAATCAGATGAAATCCTGGTGGAATTAAAAGCGGATAAAAAAGAGCTGGTAGTGGATGAGCCCACCGTCATCCGGTTCAGAATCTTGAAAAAACCTGATACAGCGTTAAGATCTGCCGGGTATGACCCCCCATCTTTTACCAATTTTGTCGCTGAAAAACAGGGTACCCCAACGGAAACCGCTGAAAACCGTAACGGGGTTGTTTATGAAGTCACAGAACTAAGGACTGTCATTTACCCGACCCAGGCGGGAACCTTCGAGATCGGACCTTATCATTTTTCAGGTCAGGTTTTGAAACAAAGACAAAGGCAGACAAAAAGAAGTCGTTCTCCTTTTGGTTTTGATGATTTTTTCAGCGATTCCATGGAAGATTTCATGTTTGGCGGGAATATGGCGCTGGTGCCTGTGAAACTCTCTACCGACACGGTCACTATTAAAGTGAATCCCATTCCCGAACAGGGCAAACCCCCTTCCTTCTCCGGGACCGTCGGAAACTATACGCTAAAAGTGGAATATTCCGATCTTTCGCATGTTAAAAAGGGAGATCCCGTCACCCTCACCATGACGATTGCAGGGGCCGGACACATCAAGACGATTGCCGAACCTAAGCTGAATAATCTGGATGGATTCAAGGCCTTTGAATCTGAGACGACATTCGCTTCACTGGACTCGGAAGGTCCCAGCGGCGTCACCATGGCCGGAAAAAAAATCTTTAAGAAAATGCTCGTTCCCGAACGGGCAGGCACATTGAAACTGCCCACCATTCAGTTTGATTTTTACAATCCGGTAACCAGGGAATACCAAACGCTCATTGAACCTGAAAAGGCCATCTCAGTAGAAGACGTCCAGAGTACTGATACCACTGCCGGAAAAGTTTTTTCCGGCTCTGCCGCTATTCCCAAGCATCCTAAAGAATCATTGAAGATGACCGCCTACGATATCATTTTTATCAATACCGACCCTTCGATTTTGAGAAGAGAATCCGCCTATTCATGGAGGGATCTGGCCTCAACACTTGTGGCTGGGATATTGATTTACGGATTCTCATGGTTTTTCGTCAGCCGCAGGCGGCGACTCATATGTGATCCGGGTTATGCCAGAAAAAGAATCGCGCTCAAAAGATTCCGTTCCGGCATGCGTTCCCCTCATTTACATAAAAAAAAGCCGGACAAAGAATCCTTCCATCATTTAAACAGTATTTTTACCGGTTATATATCGGACAAATTGAATCTGCCTCCCGGTGTCCTCACTGTTTCCGTTGTGGATGAAAAAATCGCGCCTTTAGGACTATCAAACGAAGAAATTCTTTCCCTGAAAAACATATTCGATCAGCTTGACATGGGACAATACGGTTTGATCACCGCAGATAAATCCCAATGGAAAGAACTCACAAAAAAAATAGAGACGGTTATTTCAAACCTGGAGAAAATAGCATGAAAATAATCTGCCGGACGGCATTCATGATTCTTTCTCTGGTGTCATTTTGCTCAGGAAGCAATCAGGACAAGTTCTTAAAAGCCGTGACATCTTACCAACAGAATGATTTCTCTACTGCCTTGACGCTGTTCAGGGAATTGAATCAGGAAGCTCAAAGTCCGGGTCTGTATTACAATATCGGAAACTGCTATATCAAAATGGGAAAAATAGGTCTGGGACTGTCCGCATATTATTCGGCCGTCAAAAGAGACCCGAGCGATGCCAATTTACGCCACAATCTGAAATACGCGAAAACGCTCACCAAGGACCAGCTTCCAGATGAGGAAGAAATCACGGGAATCAGGGATGTTTTTATCAAAGTGATCCGTTATTTTTCAATCTCGTTTCATCGTTTGTTGTTTGCCTTTTTCTTTCTTCTTTTTCTTGTGATCACAGGATACTACGGGATCGGAAGACAATCTTATGCGGACGGAAAAATCCTGATTGCTTTCTTTGCTGCCTTATTGATTCTGCAGGGCGCTGTCCTCAAGATACGGTATTTAATGGATCAAACAAGAGAAGGCGTGATCATCGTACCTGAAGAAAAAGTAAAATACGGCCCCGGAATCACGGATACAACTGCCTTTCTGCTGCATGAGGGAACAAAATTCCAGATCCACTCTCAGATGGGGGAATGGGTTCAAATCCAGATTTCTGACGATAAAGTGGGCTGGATACCCTTGAATTCCCTTGAAGAAATAAAGTGAAAAGAATCGGGAACGGAGAATCAAGCAGCGAGAATCCTCTGCCAGTACCTGCTATTTTGATATCATCCTTTCTATGCTGATGATATGATTTTTAATCTTTAAATTTGGAATCCTTGTCATGATTGGTGCAGAGGCTTTTCAAGCCTTATTCATCATTCTTACTTCATTCGCAATTCAGACTCATGCATCCTATTGTCCTCATGATCCGTGCCTGCCGGACACTAGTGAGTCATGATATTTCTTATTGACAGAAGTCATGCTGATACACTAAAGTACTGCGCTCTCGATCCAAGAATTTTTCTTGGGATATTCAGGAATGATCCTTATCGAGAAAATATTCTGCATTGTTCCGCTATCAACTGAGTGGACGGGAAGATGATCCAAAGGACAGATCCCGGCCCAATGTGGCTTCGGACGAAATGCATTAGCTACTTTTTTTTGGAGGAAATAAAAATGAAACTGGGACTGATCGGCCGTAAGATAGGCATGACTCAATTATTTAATGAAAACGGGAACCATGTTCCTCTGACTGTAATACAAGCAGGCCCTTGCGTTGTTATCCAGAAGAAGACAACCAAAAGCGACCGATATAACGCCATCCAGTTGGGCTTCGAAGAAAAAAAGGAAAAGCTGACCTCAAAACCCCTGACCGGACATTTCTCCAAAGCAGGCCTCAAACCTAAAAAAATTCTCATGGAAATGAGGTTAAACGACCAGGACATAGAAAAATACAATGTCGGCGACAGCATCACTATTGAAAAGCTGGAAGGCTGTAAATTTGTTGATGTAACCGGAACGACCAAGGGACGGGGATTTACAGGTGTGGCTAAAAGACACGGCTTCCAGACACCCAAAAAAAGTCACGGCACTCATGACGCTTTCCGCCATGGAGGATCGCTGGGCAGCCGTTTCCCTCAACGCGTGGTGCCGGGAAGAAAAATGGCCGGACATTATGGTAACGAGCGGGTCACTATCCAAAATCTTCAAGTCCATTCAATCAGAAAGGATGATCATCTAATCCTTGTCGAAGGCGCTGTTCCAGGCCCCAACAACAGCATCGTTATCATCAAGCCAGCTTTAAAAAAAGCAGTCCAGGCTTAAAATCTATTCTCCGCAAAAGGATCGGCGGGCATAAACCAAATCGAAAATGATCAGGGAGATAAGTTCTTACATCTGCCCGGCCCGTATTTCTCAGAGGGTTTCGTCGCGAGAACGCATAAATGTCCTCAGATTTGAGGATAGAATCGTCAAAACGGGCTCACCTGCATATTTCCCGCAGGACGGGTGGCCATTACTGTGGCCATTACTATAATACAGTGAGCCAGAGGAATAGATGTTATAACATAGGGCATGGGATATTTGGAAACCCCACCTTGGGGTGTCAAGGTTGTTTTGGCGCTTCGGAGCAAAATATGAGAGGCAGTTTGCGTCCGCAGTAGAAAATCTGTGAAAAATATGGGCAACCTGGCTATGCCACTGCAAACCGCGGCCAAACAGGCATGTTTTTTTGATACCCTTTTTTCTATGAAAATGATTTTATCGCTCATGAGCACAGGGATCGAAAAATAAACGGGTCATGATCTCTGTGGCTCTCAGTGTTTAAGCACGAGGTAAACCATCATGAAAAATGACATTTCCAGATATTTTTACGGCCCTTACGGGGGAAGATTTGTTCCGGAAACCCTGATTCCTGCCCTGGAAGAGGTTGAAAAAGCCTTTTTCCGATACAGAAACGAATCCGGATTCAAAAAAGAGCTTTCCACGATTTTTAAGTATTATGTAGGCAGACCCACGCCTCTTTACTTTGCCAAAAGGCTTTCCCAAAATTACCGGGCAAGAATATACCTGAAAAGAGAAGACCTGTGCCACACAGGCTCCCATAAGATCAATAATGCTGTCGGTCAGGCGCTTCTTGCAAAACGGCTGAGAAAAACCCGTTTGATCGCCGAGACCGGCGCCGGCCAGCATGGCGTGGCCACGGCAACCGTGGCCGCCCATTTCGGTTTTAAGTGCAGTATTTTCATGGGCACGGAAGATGTAAGGCGCCAGGCGCTGAATGTATACCGGATGAAACTCCTGGGCGCCCAGGTCAGGGAAGTGGATGCCGGATCCAAAACGCTTAAAGATGCCATCAATGAAGCCATGCGGAACTGGACAGAAACGGTTCTGGACACCCACTATCTTTTCGGATCCGTGCTGGGACCCTATCCCTTTCCCATGATTGTCCGTCATTTTCAAAGTGTGATCGGAGAAGAAACGAGAAAGCAAATCCGTCTGATTGAAAAAAAGGACCCCGATTACGTACTGGCCTGTGTCGGAGGAGGCAGCAATTCCATAGGTATTTTCTCCCCTTTTCTTTCCCTTCCCGGCATCCAGTTGATCGGGGTGGAAGCAGGAGGAATAGGAAAAAAATTGGGGCTTCACGCCGCCCGGTTTTTCCATCCTGAAAAAGGGGTTTTTCAGGGCTCCCTTTCCTATGTGCTCCAGCAAAACGGCCAGATCTACCGTACCCATTCCATTGCGGCAGGGCTTGATTATCCGTCCATCGGTCCGGAACATGCCCTATTGCATGATTTAAAAAAAGTGAAGTACGATTCAGTGAACGATGATGAGGCTGTCCATGGTTTTAAAATTCTCTCTGCCATGGAAGGCATCATTCCTGCCCTGGAATCCAGCCATGCAGTCGGTTATCTAGAAAAAATAAAACATGAAATAATCAATAAACTGGTAGTCATCAATTTAAGCGGCCGCGGAGACAAGGACTGCACCTCCGTAATCGAGCATGACGATGAAAAGAGAAAGAAACCATGAACCGCCTGGATACCGCCTTTCAAAACCTTCAAAAGAAAAGACAAAAGGCCTTTGTAGCCTATATTACTGCAGGAGATCCTGACCTGCCCACGACTTTAAAAATCATGGAACTCTTGGTGGAAGAAGGCGTGGATGTCATTGAACTGGGAGTGCCCTTCTCAGACCCTATTGGCGACGGTCCTGTCAATCAGGCCGCCCTGGAAAGAGGCATTAGAAGCAACACCTCTTTATCCGGCGTATTGAAAACCGTGCAAAGGTTCAGAAAAAACCATCAAACTCCTGTCATCATCTTTTCCTACATGAATCCCGTTTTTCAGATGGGGTACGCTTCCTTTGCCAAAAAGGCCCGCCTGAACGGAGCGGATGGAGTTTTGATCGTGGACGGGCCGTTTGACATGTGCACAGAGTTGAGAAACCATCTTCGGGAAAAAAATATCCATTGTATTTACCTGGTTGCTCCGACGACGCGGGAACAACGAATCCATACTATTGCGGATCATTGCGGGGGTTTTATCTATTGCGTCAGCAGTCTGGGTGTAACCGGGATAAGAAAAACCGTAAATCATGATTTATCAAAACGGATCAAACAACTGAAAAAAATAAGCTCCAAACCAGTCTGTATCGGTTTTGGCATCTCCTCCCCGGAAACGGCAAAAGAAGCTGCCGGATATGCTGACGGAATCATTGTGGGATCTGCGCTGGTTAAAATAATCGGAGAATCCGGGGCCAGTCCGGATGAACTTCTCATGAAACTCCGCACTTTTGTCCGTTCCCTAGTTCAGGCGATAAAATAAACTGACTCAATATGGGTTTGAAATGATCATCCATAACAAATTGAAAAACTATAAATCAATCAGTGAAGGAACAACCTAAATGATACAAACAGGCTTCAGGAACTCCAAAGGATTTACCATGATTGAGCTCCTGGTCGTGATGGGGATTATTTTGGTGCTGGCCGGGATGCTCATTCCTAAGATCATCCGGTCCAAAGAATCAACCTCAAGAACCCTTTGCGTGCACAATATAAAGAATTTGACCCAGGCGCTTTGTCTTTACACTTCCATGAGCGAAGGTTTTCTGAAAAAAGCCAGCATTGGTCAGAAGGCACACGAAGTTTACGGGGCCTTGTTTCAAAAAAACGGATGGAATGACCTCCAGAATCTGGTTTGTCCGTCTCATCATTCCGCGGTTCCGCCAAAACCTGCCGGTTATGGAAAACCCCTGAACCGGACCGATGCTGCCATTGATTACTGGATCGTTTTTCCGGGCAATACGTTCAACCGCGTTGAAAACACGAGCACTTTTTCGGAAATCAACACCCTTTCCGCTCCCGGGGAAAACACGCTTGTCATCGAAAGCTTTACTGTTGACGGAACCTGGTCTCAATCTGATTTTCATCATGAGGGAGGGACCATCGGGCATGTGAACGGCCGTGCCGAGTTTGTGAACTCCTTTCCGGCCAATGAAATGGATGATGGATCCAATGCGCCGGCTATTACCAAAAGCCAATGTTCATGGTAATGATATCACTATGGATTCAACACCGATCATAGAAATTAAAAATCTATGCTTTTACCATGACCAGCAGTTGGTCCTGAAGGATGTAAACTTAAGGATCAACGCCCATGAATTTCTTGTTATCATCGGTCCCAACGGCGGGGGCAAAACCACGCTCCTTAAACTGCTGCTGGGTCTATACAAACCCGCCCGGGGAAGCATAAAAATTTTCGGAAAGGCCCCTCAAGACGTCCTGGAACGGATCGGCTATATTCCTCAGCAAACTGATGTCAACAACCTGTTTCCTATCTCAGTCATGGATGTGGTTCTCACAGGGATCCGCGGAAAAAAATTTTTTCAGAGAAACCATTCGCCAAAGCACGTAGAAAAAGCCCGGTCGGTACTGAAGCGTATGGGGGTATGGGAATTGAAAGATAGCCGAATCGGAAACATTTCAGGGGGGCAAAGACGACGGGTCTTGATTGCCCGCGCTTTAATCAAAGATCCGGAAATACTCATGCTGGATGAGCCGACTGCCAGTGTCGATACGGACGGTCAGCAGCAATTCTATGAAACCTTGAATGAATTGAATAAAAACATGACCATCCTTTTGGTCACTCATGACATCAGCGTGATCTCGAAACATGTTCATACGGTTGCCTGCATGAATCAAAAATGTTTTTATCACGACCGTGGAGAAATCACAGAGGAAATGATCCAGGGTTCATACGGCTGCCATCTGGACCTGATCGCACACGGGAAACCGCACCGGATGCTGGGAGAGCATTAAAAATGATGGAGATTTTGCACTTTGAATTCATGAGAAATGCGCTACTGGCAGGCATGTTAGCCAGCCTGGTATGCGCGGTCATCGGCACACTCATCGTGGTAAACCGGCTGGTTTTCATCGCAGGAGGGATTGCCCATGCAGCTTATGGCGGGATCGGTCTGGCCTTTTTTTTCCGTTTACCCCCCGCTCTGGGAGCAGCCGCTTTTTCTCTGGTCATATCCAGCATCATGGCTCAGATTACCTATAAAGACCGGCACCGAACCGACACCCTCATTGGTGTGTTGTGGGCCGCGGGCATGGCTCTGGGAATCATTCTGATCGATCTCGCTCCGGGATACAATGTGGACCTGATGAGCTATCTCTTCGGGAGCATTCTGGTCGTCTCCAAAAACGACTTGCTGCTCATGATGGGTTTGAGCGTGCTTATTCTGACCGTGGTTCTTTTTTTCTATAAGGATTTTCTGGCCCTGTCCTTTGATGAGGAATTCGCCCGCGCCAGCGGCGTTCCGGTGCGCTGTCTCTATTTTATTCTTCTGGCCATGATTGCCGTTTCAGTGATCGTCATCATTCGTATTGTCGGATTGATCCTCGTGATGGCTTTTTTCACCATCCCGCCTTATCTCACTGAAAAATATGCTGGTTCATTAAAAAAAATGATGGCCGCCTCATTTATTTTGAACCTGTTTTTTACGTTCTCAGGATTATGGCTGGCATACAGGTATAATCTTACGTCCGGGGCCACCATCATTCTCACGGCAACGGTTTGTTTTTTTATTGTGATTATTTTCGAAAAAATCAGAAAAACGTTCCTCCATAAAAAACTCTGCAGATAAGATTCAGTGATGATAACTGTGTCTCACCACGGAGAAGTTGGAATGATGTAATTTCATTTGAACTCACAATTCAAAACTCAACATTCATAACTCTTTTTTACTCTCCGTGCTACCCGTGTCCTACATGGTGAGAAATTAATTCCGGCAATAGTCGATTAGCTATCCTGTAAATCCTGTTGATTCTGTCTTAAAAAAATTCTTTTTTTCGTGTTATTCGTGCTTTTCGTGGTTCCTAAAAAAATGAAAATGACTTTTTAGCAGGCCCTGATCAGAGCATTTCGTAACTGAACGAGAAATGGTGAAACAGCTTCAGTTTTTTGTCATTGATGGAGACATTGTAAAAAAAAGTGCCTATACCGACCACCGTAGGAATTTCCCAAAGAACGCACATGTTTTTGATACAATCCGTGATGATATAATCCTGATACAGCCAGGATCCGTTTTTCGATCCGAAATGAGTGAGATTCGTCTGCGCTGGATTGGATACTTCCTGTGATTTCGCATACCGGGTGGATGTGCCGTAATCGATATAATATATTTTTGAATTATAAAAACCAATGAGGGAATGTTCCCTGCTGACTCCCAAATCCATTTCCAATGGATTTTCCCTGATCAGGGGAAGAAAATCATTGTGTTTAAACCGCCCGCAACGCAGCAGATCCACTTTTTTGAATTGATGAAGATCCCATAAAAAACAACTCTTGATAGGCGTCAAATGATACTGGAGGGGTTTTCCTGATTTGGAATTGATCACCATTTCAACCCTGGAATCATTGTTAACCGGAAAAGAAACCACTTCCACCTCATCAGAAGGCTCTTTCGGTTCCATACGGCTGAAAGTCACTTTGACTCTTGGGGGCTCTTTTTTCTTGAAAAGAATGATTTCCGGGTCATCTACATTTAAATGCTCGTTTAAGAGTTTCCTATCAACGACCTGGGTCTCTATGATTTTTTCAAGGTGAATAAAAGGAAGAGTGATGTCCATACTGTTTTCATTCTGAAATCTTCATTCTCAATTCACAATTATCGGCTAAACCCCCTATCATTTTTCAGACAAAGAAGAAAGATCAATTTTTCCCCCTGAGAGGAAAATAATTCCCTCATGATCCTGTTCCTGACTCAAAAAACACAGAGAATGCTTGAGTTTCAGCTGGCATATTGCTTGCTTAATTTTTAATCGCGAAATCATAAGGACCAGCAAAATGCAAGAAACTCAAACTAAGATTCAGGGATTCTATTACCCGTTTTTTAGTATTCCAAAATCCGATAATAATCCAGGGGAGGCCAGAGGAGCGACTGCTTCCTACAGTGGTTTTAACGAACTGCTCAAAGGCCTTGCTCTTCATCCCCAGGATACCTCCCATGAGGATAAGGCCTCCAATAAGGCTTCCCCTGATTATTTACATGAACGACCTGATATATCTGACCGAACTGAACCTGTCAATATGGCCGGTAAAAACGATCCTTTCCGGAAAGAGGAAGACTGCCGGAAAACCGACCATGAATCACCAACTGACTCTGCAAGAGACAGGACTACCAAAGAAGTCCAGGAGCCGGCGGAATACGTTCAAAAAGCAGCCGAAACTTCAAAAAAATCCAAAAAAAACACTCCGGTTAAAGACAGAGAAACAGATAAAAACATGGAAAAAACTCCCGATGAACCGGCGGTTGAAAAAAACTCAAGTCCGACGCATAAAGAAATAAAAAAGGCGGCAACAGAAACAGAGAAAACCGTACTGGAAGATGAACCCCTCCCTTCAGGCGAGGAAAAAATCGATGAAATGAATCTTTTTGATCTGATAAAAAATATATTGCTCCTGATGCAGCAATTATCCCAGCAGCAAGCTGATTCACAGTCCGACTCAAACGACAGGAACATGATATCAGATCCTGCTTTTATGCAATTGAAAGACATGCTTACTGCTTTTAAAACCATGCTGTCTGAAAAAAATCAGGACGGACAGGACACAAGCAACCTGATCAAAACTTTTATTGAAAAAAATTTTACAGGAACCCCGAACCAGGCAAACCATCTGGAGTCTCTGTTGACCCGGCTGATCCGGTCCCAGGATCTGGAAACCGAATTGGCAAACCTCATACTCCCTATCATGCAAAAAACAGCCCCTTCTCTTCCTGGACAAGACGGAAACGATACCAATGCGATGTATTCGCTGTTTGAGTCAACTCAAAAACAAGCAAATGGCATCCCGGAAACGGGCTCTTCCGCACAAAAAGCAGATATGGCCGGCACTTCTCCCGCATCTGTTCTTGCTCCGATGGAAAAAGATTCAGACATCTCCAACAAAGGATCCTTAGACTTACAAAACATGGTTTTCTCCCAACAGAAGGCTGAAACAATCAAAGAACTTTTAAAAACAGAACCCTCCCTCAATGAAGCAAAACCGCTTTTTCAAAATCAGGAACAGCAAAACAACCATCTCATACAAAAGCTCCTCATCCAGGAAACCCTTCCGGACCAGGCTTCTCAAAATCAGCCGCCAGACAGTTTGTTTGATCAGATTAAAATCAGCTTGATCAATCCTGTCCAGAAAACAACGACTGATGCTGCCGCTGTCTCTCAGAGTAGCACCATGCCGTTGGAACAGACGATCCAGATCAAAGGGGACAATCCCCCTTTGTTCCAGTCAGGCGAATTCGGAAAAGGTTTCGATCAGACCCTGACTCAATCCTCTTCCGTTAAAGGCCAGGATCATTTTACTTCCTATCTCACCAGAGCTTTTGAAGCTGAAAGTCAGATTGTCAACCGGATCATCAGCGAAGCGACTTTAAGACTGGGACCTCTGAACAAAGAAATCCATTTTCAACTCATTCCGCCTGAACTAGGGCGGATAAAAGTCACACTGACTGAAACCAACGGAATCATGAACGGCAAAATCATCGTGGAAAATCATGTGATTAAAGAGATCGTAGAAACCAATCTTTCCCAGTTAAAGAAAGCCATTTCCGAGAACATCCAGTTGGACAAACTCAATGTGGAAGTGGCTGATAATGGAAACAGCAAAAACCCTTTCTTAAGGGACACTCCGGACGCAGACGAAGAAATACGGTACAGGGAATGGCTGAAGTCACAAAGTCAATATCAGCCCTATTCAGATGATCAGCCAGATTATAGGCAAACGGCCTCACTTGTTCCAAACGGCATAGCGCTTTTAAAGAACGGATTGAAGTCAGTGGACTTGATCGGATAGGAGGAAAGTCATGAGTATTCAAAGCATCACAACGACAGCTGCGGCAGCCAACAGCGTCAACACAACCGGCCAGACCCAGAAAAATGACGACCTTCAGACCATGTTTCAGCAGATTCTTATCGCCCAGTTAAAAACACAGGACCCGCTCGATCCCATGGATAACAGCGAATTCCTGTCTCAGATGGCGGAGCTCAACTCATTGCAGCAGCTCCAGAACCTGAACACGCTGATGTCCACTTCCCAGAAAACCAGCCAGATTGCAGAGGCTTCGCTTCTCATCGGGCGGGTTGTCACGGGCCTGTTCGAAGGAGGAACTGAAGAAGAAATGGGGATCGTGGATTCGGTTCAGATGGAAAACGGTACAGCCTATCTGATGGTAGGACCAAATAGAATCACATTGAATAATATAACAAAAGTAACTTCAGTCGAAATGCTAACCGCATTGGCAAGTTCAATATAAGGAGGGTGTCATGGGAGTTCGGTCACTATTTGCAGGCGTATCAGGCTTAAGAAATTTTCAGATGCAGTTGGACATCATCGGCAATAACATTGCCAACTCTCAAACCATGGGCTACAAATCTTCCCGTGTGACTTTTGCGGACATGTTGAGCCAGACTTCGCGCGGCGCCTCAGCTCCTACGGCAACCATCGGCGGCACAAATCCCATGCAGTACGGCCTGGGATCAACGATTGGCGCCATTGACACCAATTTCAGCCAGGGCATCCTTACGACAACGGGGAGACAACTGGACCTGGCCATTACCGGGAACGGTTTGTTCGGAGTGAGAGACGGGAATACCAGTACAGTTTATTATACGAGGAACGGCGCTTTTGATATTGACCAGTTAGGACACCTGGTTTCCACCAGCAGCGGTTTCATTGTGCAAGGATACGATGCCGATGCTGCAGGAAATCTGGCTGCCATAGCCACTGACATTCAAATCCCCATAGGAGTTACACTGCCGGCTGAGGCAACAACTTCAGCTTCAGCAGTGGGCAATCTCGACTCTTCAGCTCAACAAATCGGATCTATTTCAAATTCCAGTACGTTATTATCTGCCGGCTTGCCTGCTGACAGTACCAGTGTATTAACTGCCTTGACTAATGCAGCAGGCATTAGTTTGGGATTAGCAGGAGGCGATACAATTACCATTTCCGGAACTTATAATGGGACAACCTTTACAGGAACACAAGCTGTAGGGGCAAACACTCTTGGCACGTTATGCACCACTATAGCTACGACTTTAGGTCTTCCTGCCGGGAATGTATCCGTTGTTGGAGGTCAAATACAGATAACAGGATTAGGCGGAACAAATTATCAAGTTAGCAATCTCTCCCTTACATCAGCTCCTGCAGTTTTCAACACTGCATTAGGAGTTGGAACCTGGTCAACAACCCAGAATGCACAGGATAATCATGCTGCTTCTTTTATTGCCTATGATGAAAACGGCGCCTCCCATACCGTGACACTCAAATACAATATCCGTCCGCCAGTAGGAACGCTGGCACACTGGGTTGTTGCTGTGGAATCCACTGACACCGCTACAGGAAATGCGGACACCTCTGCCACCTGGAGCAGCCTTCTCAACACAGCAGATCTCTATTTCAACGGGGACGGTTCTTTGAACTCAGCGAGTGACTCGACCATTATCATTGATCCCTATAATGCCACGGTAGGGAACATCACTTTTCCCCTCAACTGGGGCACGTTAGGCGGTTATGACGGTATTGTGCAATTCGAAGGGGATTCATCGGCAAGAGCTATAGATGTAACAGGATACGCCGCAGGAGAACTTCAGAATATCACTGTCAATGACACAGGACT
>JAFGBW010000034.1 GCA_016932965.1 Candidatus Auribacterota bacterium | reverse complement strand
CCTTTTTGATAAAGTTCATTCACTTCAGCATATTTTTTTGCCTTCATGATTTTGCCCTTCAGCAAAAGAGCGCCCGCATGAGAGGGACTGTCCGATAAAACTCCGTCAACGATTTTCATGGCCTCATCGTATTGTTCCAGGGAACAGGCTTTTTCCGCGATTTCCAGTTTCTTTTCCGGGGATTCCTCTTTGACCTTTTCCGCCAGATTCTCCAGCTCTTTTTGCTTCTGTTCCAGAATCCTCTTTTGTTTTTCCGTGGAGTAATAATTGAAAAGATAAATGCCCCCGCCCGTGATGAATGTCACCAGCATCAACGTGACTGTCCATTGGACAAAATGACGGAAAAAGGATTTTTTGCCCTTGTCATCGGAACTGTCAAAAAGCTCATAGCGCAGAGCGGCATTGGCGAATTGGACCACGGTTCCCGGCTTGATGACTTCGGAAACGATTTTTTTCCCGTTGATGAACGTGCCGTTCGTGCTGTTGAAATCCAAAACCGTGATGGTTTTTTCGCCGATTTCCAGGATCGCGTGAGCCCGCGAGAGGCCGTCCTGATCAATGCAGATATCATTCGAAGGGTCCCTGCCGATACTGATTTTGTCTTTATTGATCGGGAAAACGCGGCCTTTGACCTGACCGGATACCCCAACCAGCCTGCCTTTGGCTTTTTCTTCTTCCACTTTGAAAACCGTCATGAACTGGGTTTTGCCGGCATCGGCCTCCTTCGGCTTTTCTTTGGGAATTTCTTCGGAAGCGGAACGTTCCATGAAGTGGATTTGTGTTTTACCCATGGTGATGATATCTCCGGCAACCAGCGGAAAAGGGGATTCCAGTATTTGATTGTTCAAACGGGTCGGAAATCCGGAGTTCAAATCGCAAACCTGAAACCGTTCCCCTTCCCGGATGATTTTTATTTGCAGATCTCCTACTTGAGTGTCATTCACCATCACATCGGCTTCTTTTGACTTGCCGATCAGCAGTTCGGGGTATTCGAGCGGCACCTGTTTGGGCTCATCGTTCGAGGAGGTGATCATGATTGAAAAGAGCACATCGGAAGTTTCTGTGAGGGTTTTGATCATTTAACTCTCCAGATTGTTTCTCTTTTGAAGTGTCGGCTGAAAAACAAATAAAGTTAGGTATTCTTCGGGAACATTGACGGGTTCTTCGGCAAGGGAAAATCCCGTCACCACGATCCATTCACCGCTTTTTGAATAAAGAGGCATGTTGAAGATGACTTTTCCCTCCGTATCCGGGCCGGTCATCTCAATTTTCAGTGAATGATTGAAAAAACCGTTGTCCAGATAAGTCGATGTGAGAAAGGCTTCATAATTTTTTCCGTTGTCGGTAAAAGGGATTCTTATCTGATTCGAGGCTGACTTTACAGGTTTCTGGCATTCCAGGACTTCTCCTGAAAATAAATTTTTGACCTCGTTCACGAGGCTTTCCATCTCCATGTTGTCAAAAAGCAGGAAATACCATGGTTTTTCCATATCCATACCTTCTTTCAGCACTTCCGTGCTTCGCGATGCTGAAGGCGTATTCTTGAGTTTGAGGTATTTGATCACCTTGAATTGAAAACGGACCTGCGGTTTTTCAACAGAGAGCAGATTGAAAACATTTGAAAAATACAGATTGGTGACTTCTTTTGCCCGATTGGACACGGCTTCGCTTGAGACGGTCCCTTCCAGCATCAGATCATCGCTGGATCCGACAGGTTTGATCTTGACTTCATCCAGTTTGAGTTCCTCTTCAATAGCCTGCATCTTGACGGAGATGATCTGGGAAGAAGAATCCTGTGACAACGCAAGAATTGAAACGCAGCAAAAAAGGCAGATAAAAATTCCTGTTTTGTTCATCATAGGGAAAAATTATGACTAAAAAATCGGAGAATGACAACAATTTTCCTCAATATTTGAAATGAATATGCAAAAATGGCTGTTTTCTGAATTCGCCGGCCGCAGTTCCCTTTGCTTGCAAAGGGGTTAAGGCCGGTCAAACAGTTGCGAAGCATCCTTACGAACGGAATTCCCAAAAGCTTGCTTTAGGGAATTTCAATTCGCCGGCCGAAAATCTCTTGGCTTGCAGGCGGGGGAAGGGCAGGAAAGACAGCAGCGGAGCACCTTTTAAGCGCAGATTTCTAAAAAAGTGGCTTTAGCGAAATTCAATTCAGGCTCATCCGTTCTGCTTCACTTACATCCACTCCCAGGCAGAACGCCAGGAAGAGGTGTTTTCTATGGACGAGATCCAGTCATGATAAAAAGAGGCCCTGGAGAGGGTGGAGGAATCCCCGATCACAATCAATTGTCTTTTCGCCCGTGTCCAGGCCACGTTCATTCTCCGGTAGTCTTTTAAAAACCCCAGGTCCCCGTGCGAGTTGGAGCGGACCATGGAAATAAAAATGATTTCTTTCTCGCGTCCCTGAAAGCTGTCGACGGTATTGATATCCGTTGCGGTCAGGATGGTTTTTTTCAGGTGGTTCACCTGGGCGCGGTATGGAGTGATGATCCCGATCTGATCCTCCCTTATCCCTGAAAAAAGATAATGGGCGTGAAGTTTTTGTGTCACTGCAGCTTCGCCGGGATTAAAAAAACTGTCTGAATCGCTGTTCCATTCTTCTTCGAAACCGGTTCCGGCCGTATCGATGAAAACCACCGGCACATCCTTGAGATCGGTCTCCCTGGTCAGAGATAGGTCTTTGATCGAATGCCCGGCGTTTTCCGGCGCAGCCATGAGGGAGTTGTCATAGAAATACAAAGACGGCCATGCCTGGATGGCTACGTTCATCCGGTACTGTGTTTGCAGCAGATTGGCTTTTCCATATCGTTTAAGGAGCATTTCAAAAAGCGTCGGCTCCATATCCATTTCTGAGACGGCATCGCTTAAGTAAGTGGGAGGCAATTGACAGGGGTCCCCCGCAAAAATGACCTTTTTCGTCATGCACAGAGGGACCCACGAGATGGGTTGAATGGCCTGGGAAGCCTCATCCATGATGAGCAGGTCAAAGATCCGCTGTTTTTTCAAAAACCAGGGAAACCCCGCGTGAGTGCAGGCGATGATTTCCGCGGACTCAAGGACATCACGGGCGCTTGCCCGTTCCGTCTGCCGGATCTCCTGATAAAGAGCGCTCAGTTCTTTCTGCAGCTGCCGGTATTCGGCATGGGGGATATATTCCCGGTTTTTTCGTCTTTTTATGAAATGAAGAAGGCTGGAGATTTCCTTGCGGATGTTTTTGATCACTTCCATCATGGGATGGTCTTTTAAGATTTCAGGCAATGTCGTCTTTTTGAGAGAGGGGAGAGTTTTTTCATTCACTCCCACACGCACGCATTTCAATCCTGCTTCCAGCAGTTTTTCCAATAAGGTATCCAGGGCCATGTTTGACGGCGCGGAGACCATGACTTTTTGTCCGCATCTGACGGACTGCATGGCTATTTCAACCAGGACCGTTGTTTTTCCCGTGCCGGGCGGCCCCCAGATAAGGCCGATCTCCTTTTCTTTCAGGCATTCTTCCGTGATTTGCTTCTGAAGGTCGTTGAGTTTTGGGTGATAGAATTTTTTTAGCATCCATCCCATGCGGGTCCTTTCCTTTTTTCCCAGAAGGACCTCTCTCAACTGAGTTTGTTCCGGATCCCTGGTTTCCTCCATGAAACGAATTCCCTGTTCGATTTTCTGCCAGGTGGATTCATTGATCACTTTATTGAGATGCCAGAGCCCGTCTTTGATTTCTTCGGGAAACGTTTCGGAAAAGCGGATCCAGATCAGATCTTCATCCAGGCGGACCACCGTGCCGGTTAATAATGGCGATAGGGAAGCGCTGTGGTTCCCCTCCAGCGCAATCCAGTCTCCTTCCTTAAACGGGATCGATTCTCCTTCGGGAACCGGAGGGTGTTCAAAAATAACGAGTGTTTCAATCCCCTCGGTCTGTCGCTCAAGCAGATGGCATTTCTTCAAGGTATGGCCGCGAAGAACCCTCTCGGGAAGAGACAATTTCTTTAACTGCTCATAGGACAAATCTTTTTCCGCGTCGCGTTCCCTGACGACGATTTCTTTCAACTGGTCAAAATAAGACAATGAGGTCATGGGGGTATTTAAGCAGTTTAATCTTAACCCGGCAAGCCTGTGTGCATATAAAGAATTCAGGAGTCAGAATTCAGGATGCAGAATAAATAAATTCTTTAGACAGGATTTTAATTTAATCCGGTAAACCTCCACCTATTGGTGGGGGGTAACTGACTTAACACGTATAACTCATCATTCAAAATTCGTCCTGTAAATTCTGTCTGAAAAGGGGAGAAATGATTCCGGCCGGGGTTAACTGGCTCTGTTCATTGATTCAGGTCTTTGAACGTCGAGACGTTCAGTCCTGTTGAAAACTGAAATAAAAAATTCAATCGCTTCGGCTAATTCTTGTGTCTGATGCTCTTTGGGAAAATAGGGACGGAATATGTCGGTGACTATCTCGTTCAGATCAAATCCCTCGGAAAAGGATTCATAATCCAAGAGATTCACCATTTGGTCATCAGCGATTCCCCAGCTTGCATTCACGGGTGTGATATTCATTCGCCGAAAGTGATCCAGGACGTTGAAAAACTGGTTTTGAATCATGGATTCTGCAGCATTTCTTCTGCTGCCTAGCAGCAACCGGGCAAGCTGATAGCCGGCGTCTCCTCCCTGGTACTTCTCTTCTATGTAGTACTCTTCGGTATTTGTGCCGTCTGTCATGGTCAGCAAACCGTACTGCAGAGGTAAAAACGTCGAATGCGCTCCGCTGGAGCGTTCACCCAGTTCAGCTTGTACTTCCTGGGACTCATAGCCTGTTCTGCTGTGTCTGGCTCTTTTTAACACGAAATGGTTTGAGAAGAACATCGTGCGGATTCTGGATGCCCGTGCGCCCCAGGTTTGACCTTTTGCCAGTCTGATGATAGTCGGGTACAGATAGTGAAGGGCATCATATGCTGGGATATGGGTTGTGAACTGATAATGAGGAAACACCTTGCCGTTGACGGTCCGGAACGTGACAAGGCCGAAATTCAATTTGGAAGGGAAATATCCCATCAAGAATCTTTCCAGACTTTCATGTAATTCGCCTGGGAGCGATTCTTCTATCAGGGATGAAAGAGACCGTATCCTGCTGTGGACAGGGGTGATCATTCCCAGCCTGCTCACGTGGTTCATCAGATAAGCCAGATCCCTTTTAAACATATCTTCATCGCCTTCCAGCGGATACTGGGTATCCATTTCCTGCTTGATAGCCTGGTTTAACATAAGCAGTAATTTATGAACAGGCGAAACCCCTGCTCCCCCCATGATATCCGGATCATATCTAAGCCCTCCAAGCGCACTGTCCGGCAGCCTGGTCGCGGCTCTTTTTCTGTTTTTGTCATGAGCGGCTAGGACATTCCATCTAATCTGAATGCCCCGTGAAAGCTCAGCCTGCAGCAATTCCCTGAATGAAGTGACACCGAACATGTTGCACAGCATTTGTCGTTCTCTTTCCTCCGGAAAATTGGATTCAAGATTTGCCAGTATCCCCTCCGTATCGACCTGCAGGTCTTCCGGAGGGTCTGAGATTCTGAATAAAGTTTTTTGTCCTGCCATGACGCCGTTGAAGGCAGGAAGAGATCGGCTAACATGTGCAATGGATTCCTGTTCCAATAGAGGATAATTATAACTGATATTCCTGAAACCCCCATAAAATCCCATTTCCAGCAGACGTTTTAAGATCTCTTTGACATGTTCCTGATAACCGTTGGCTTCCACAGGGATAGTCAGTACACTTGAAATGATTCTATCCAGCATTTCCTGTATGGCTGTATCTTTATTAGGCATCTTGCTTAGATCATAAAAAGAATGATGATCCGTGATCCTGACTTCAATTTCTTCCCCGGTTCCCTTGACAACCAGAAACGTGGGCTGTTCGGGGAACATATTGTTATCGACAAGCCTTCTCATGGTTTTTCCCCAGGCATAAACAAGCCTGCTCGCTGTGTTCAATTCAAGCCTTGAAACCGCATCCTTCAATTGATGATCCAATTCTCCCCGGTGTCCTTTTTCCTCCACGATGAGGTGTTCATCTCTGATGATTTTTAAAGTAGGTGGTAATGCCATTCCGTCTTTAAATGAAAGAAGAACCACGGGATGAATCATGACTGTGGTGCCCAATAGTGTGGAATTTTCAGCATATTCATTGGTCAGTACCTGCGCGGAAAAGCCGTTTTGATATTGTTCAGCAAAGTAAGGCGTATGAGGAGTTTTTGCGACAACGTCCTCACAGAAATGGACCACCCTGTTATTCCCCTGAACATATCCCGGCGGGTAGGCATCTTTTCTGCTTCCAAAGAATGTTGTCAGAAAGGCCTCACTTTTTAATGGGGACTTTTCTCCACTGACAGGGATGTAAATATCTGGAACCCGGCAATCCATACCTACTATAGGGGCTTTATCGTCTGCAATGGGAACAAAAAAACGCAGTCTTCCCAGGGCAAGGATTTTTTCAAAAGCGAATTGTTTGCAGCGGCCATGCAATTGTGAAAGTCTAGTTTTATAATCACCTGAGGCTCCTGATGTTTCCAGTGCGCCGATCAATTCTTCCAGGACACCAAGAGAGGCCTGCGCTCTGGAATTCACTTCCTGTACTTTGGCTTGTTCGGGTGCGCCATACCCGAAATGTAATTCACTCAACTTCTCAGTGATCCCGGACTCTTCCTGCAGCAATAATAAAGTCAGAGTCAGTTCGAAATCAGTCACCCGTGATTGCATCTCCTCATGGTCATCTGTTTCAGGAAAATTCACGAGCGACCTCGCCAGGGAAATCTGGAATAGCAGCATTCTCAAACGAGGCGGGAATTGTTTGAGATTCAACGGATTGAACATCACCAGGTCCAGCCCAGATATATTTCTGGATAACAGGGGATCTGTCGGGTCATAAACAAAGGATATATTTCTGGGCTCATCCGGATTGAAAGTCAAACCCTCATCAGTGGATTTGACTGTTGTATATTTATTTTCCCCTTCTTTGGAAGCCTGATAACTGGAAAGGACTCTTAGGAGCCCGTTTATTTTCCCTGTTACATATTCCAGATTGAACCCATCTTCTGAGCGTTCCTCATTTGTAAACAAGGTATTGATAAAGGAATTGGTCTTTTGAGGGCTGTCTATGAAAGAACAATTTCCATTCCGGATTTGCAGCAGCTGAGGGTATTCTTTTCTGGAATCCCTTGTATCCGGAGATTCCGGGAAAGAAAGACTGTGGGTTGATAACACGGCAGATTGTATCCGGTTGGGAAAAGACTTCGGAGCCAATAAGGAATGAACCGTTTTTTGAGAAGAATCAGACTCAGCTGAAGATACGCGTAACAGGCACACTAACAGGAGGTATGTTATTTTTCTTGGCATATAAAGATGTTAGATTTTTGTCTATTCAGGTTTTCTTAACATATTGATACCCGATAACTTGATTGAGGTCAATCCATCGAAGTAAAAAAATTCACTGCGCCTCAGCGCCTCTGCGGGAGCAGATATTTTCTTGCGGGCGAATGCGGAACAACAGCCCTTTCGTTTTCCTGTTGTCTAAAAATCTCCTGTATTATATGAATCCCTTTTTACCCTTAGGGGGTTATTTGTATGAATAAAGAGAAAGGAGTAAAAATCCATGGCTGCCTCTATTCAATCCATTCATGATGTTGATTTTTCACCGTTGGGGGAAGTGTTTCCTTCCCCGCAGGACTGGCGGGATCATTTCATGTATTTTCTGCTGGTGGACCGGTTCGATAATAATCAAGACCCTATTCCGGCATACAATCCTGCCTCGACTTCCAGGGGACGCGACCCTGAAGAGGGCGGCCTTTTTCAGGGCGGGAACTTAAAGGGGATCATCCGGCGTCTGGATTACAT
>JAFGBW010000033.1 GCA_016932965.1 Candidatus Auribacterota bacterium | reverse complement strand
GTATTTCCCGGATACATGGATTCCCCTCTGACGCAGGCCAATTCAGCCCGTTTCAGAGAGGAAGTGATAGAAAACAGTTGTTTCAAACATCTCAGCCGGCCTGAACAGGCGGCAGAAACCATTTATTATCTGGCAAATCAGAATCATATTTCCGGCCAGGTATGGAATTTTGACAGCAGAATCTGGACGGGTGAGTCTTAATCCTGGTTTTGAGTCAGCCCAGGAATGGACGGGCTTCCCTGCCATTTTTCCGGTTGTGCCCAGGGCTGGGTATTCTCATCTGTTGGCGGCTTTAAGGTGCGGCATCCTGCAAGAAGGAGCATCATGACCGCCATCAGCGAAAAAATGATGGAGTATTTCTTTATCATTATTTTATTCCTTTAATCTGAAACAGGGGCTTTTATAAAAAAAAGCGCCTTGCGCTGAATCAGTTTTGTATGGTGGGTATTTTTATCAATGAAACACAAAGAAGACACGAAAAAAATGATCCAGATCGATCCATCTTTGATTGAGTGCGGAAGTATCAGTTGACTTTTGTCAGGCAGAGATAGTCTGCAGGGTCGGGGTATTTTCTATAAAAGAAATATCCTCTTTAATGAAAAGATGCCGTTTGAGGCTGAGATATTCCACCAGCATGCTCTGATCGCGTTCCGGCAGATTGATGAATTTCATTCCCAATATAACCGATTGAGAGAGAGAACCGGGATTGAAATAGATGGCTCTTGCGTTTGTATGGACAAAACGGTTGAGATAATCCACGAAAAATTTCAGCTTGATTTGCTGTGGGCGCTTTATCAACCATTTTAGCTCTTTTTCTTTCAGGGGGGTGATGGTTTTAATCGAAATGCCCAATGCGGACAGATTGAGCACATCAGCTCGAAATACCTTGGGAAATAAACCCCAATTGAGGATCCCGTCAATCGTGTAGTCGGTTCTTAACTGGACAGGAATACGGGGAAAGAAACGGCGGTTTGGATTCAATTCGGATTGGGTGGTGGCTATTTTGAAGAATTTATCGATTTCCCGGTACAGTTCCTGAGTTTTATTGATGAATTCAATCCCCAATGTTGTGAAAGGGGTTTGCAGATAATTTTTCTTCTTCACCCATTTTACTTTTCCCGTGATTCCCATCGTTTTCAGGGAGGGGGGTAAATTGAATTCAATAAATAGATTGCTTTTTCCGTTTTGCAGCAATTCAAGACTCTGTTGACCAATTGGAGAAAAAAGAATCAGTCCCATTCCGCCAAAACTGATGTCTTTGATGACGGGTTTAAAGTTGAGCCTGGGAGTAAACTCGGTCCATCCCCGATGCAAAATCCCCCCTCTTGCATATTGTTGTAAATAACAACGCCTATGGCTTCTAGAATCGGTCATAAAAAACGCTTTCATGATGAGTAATTCGACTTGGTTCTATTATATGCAAGAGCTGTTCCAGTAATTCGGTCATGATTTTTTTTATGAACAAAGAGGCGCGAAAAATGAACTGTTCTGAGCTGAATATCTTTGCCATAATGAGATCAATTCTTTCCCCAAACCCTCCTTCATGAATTGAGAAGAGGGGGGATTGAGTTCTGATCAATAGAGAAATGAGAGTTCCTGCCCCAAGAAAAGAAAAACTGGCTTTGGTGTTCGATTTTGACGACACCCTTTGTCCTGACTCAACCAACGGATTTTTAACATGGTGCGGAGTGGACACGATCGGGTTTTGGAATACAGCACACGAACTCATTCAGGAAGGATTTGACCCGGTTCTAGCTTACATGAATCTGATGATTCGGATGTCAAAAACAAAACACTTTGCCCCGTTGTTTACTTTAAGCCGCTTCAAATCCTATGCCAGAACCATTCGATTTTACCAGGGGGTGAAGACCCTTTTCAGGGACCTCAAACACGATGTGAAAGAATTCAATCCTCATGTTGAGATCCAGTATTATCTGGTTTCAGGAGGAATAGACGGGATTTTGAAATCCACGGTCATAGCGCATGAGTTTTGCGGCATTTTTTCCTCAGCCTTTTATCATGATCCTAAAAATGGAAGGATTCTTTATCCCAAAAGAACAGTTAATTTTACGGACAAAACCCGTTTCTTATTTTCCATTTCTAAAGGAATCAAGCACGAACAGGATTATTTTCATGATCCATCTCAAGTCAATCAACGCCTTAACACAAGGGAATATGAAATCCCGTTTTCCCGCATGATTTTTGTAGGGGATGGATTTTCCGATATCCCGTCTTTTGCTTTGTTGAAAAAATTTGGCGGTTATGGCATTGCGGTGTTCGATCAGGCAAAATATACCATCGCGAAATCGCTGTTGACGGATGAGCGGGTTATCTGTATTGCAGAATCCGATTATAGCCTTAAAGGACAAGTGAGGGATGCGATCAAATCCTGTTTAAGGAACATCCTGGCGTAAACCTGTTTAATGAGCCATGACATGGATGAAAGTGAATAAAAAAGCCGTTCTTCAGGAAGAAAAGGGTGAAGCGATTCTCTTTGATCCTGAGACATTATTGACATTCTGGCTGAATGAAAGCGGAATCCTCATATGGAAGCTTCTTTCGATAGGCGAATCGCCGGACTCCATCTTAGCTCAAATGAAAAACAAGTATGAAGTGGAGGAGGAGGATTTGCGCTCGGATCTCCGGGCTTTTATTTCCGCCCTCACGGAACAGGGTTTTATCTCGGGTGATTGAATCATGCCAATGAATGACGTTTCCTCACATAATACAGAACCTTATTACACCAAAACGAGGTCAGATGTCCTCGCTGCTTCTCACCTCCTTGGCGAGATTTTTTTGGATTACCGTATCACCGATGTGCTGGGAACAGGAGGAATGGGCATCGTTTACAAGGCTTATCAGGCCTCATTAGACCGTTATGTGGCTTTGAAAATGCTGCCCAGCAATGAATACAGCCCTTTTCATATTCAGCAGCTTAAAGATGAGGCCAAGATGGCGGCCAAACTCCAGCATCCGCATATTGTTTCCATTCATCTTTTCGCCGAAGATAAAGGCCATTATTTTTTCGTCATGGATTTATGCGAAGGAATCACGCTGGAAAAAATGCTGGAGGTAAAAAGAAAGGATAAGAAAAGAAGACGGCCTTTTTTTTCACTGGAAGAGTCCTTAAAAATTTTACAGCAGGTCGGTTCTGCTCTGGCCTACGCTCATGAAAAGAACATCATACACCGCGATGTCAAAACAGCCAACGTCATGATGGATCAGAAAAAGAACTGCCGAGTGATGGATTTTGGTCTGGCCAGTTTTTATCGTTTTCCAACGGGTAATACGGCGAAAATGGTTGCCGGAACTCCCGCGTACATGTCTCCTGAACAAACTCTTGGAAAGGATTTGGATCCCAGGACGGACATTTTTTCCCTGGGAGTCATCCTGTACGAATTATTGACGCTGGAACGCCCTTTCCCCGATACTTCTTCAACACGCCTTTTTGACGCCATACACCACCGGATTCCTCCTGCCCCTTCCAGTATTAATCCTGAAATCTCCCCGGACATAGACAGCATGGTGTTTATCATGATGGAAAAGAAGAAGGAGGACCGGTATGCTTCGATGAACGAGTGTCTGGAGGATGTGGAAAAAGTGATCCAAAAAAAACAAACCCATGCTTACCAAAGAGTGTCCTCCTACCATGCCCGCGGCATGAAAAGAAAGGATGTCTATTCATTAAGAAAAAGAAGGTCGGTTTTAAAAAATACGGCGGTCATGGTTATGACGGGACTTTTGTTTTTATTTGGATTAGCCGTTTTGAAGGTCAAGATGCTTGATTCCTACCGGATGGATTCTCATGCAAAAAGAGATTTTGACAAAGCTAAGAATTATATGCTGATAAGACGTTATGATCTAGCTGAGCCTTTGCTTCAGAAAATCATTTCTGATTATTCCCGGACTCCTTATGCCGAAAAGGCAGAAGGCATGCTGAATGAAAATAGATTAGTTGAATGATGACGGTATTTATTATGGATTTTTCGAATTGTCGAAATCTGATCCAAGAGGAATGAAGAATGGAGAATGAAGAATTAGGAAAGGATAGCCTCTATCTGACAAGACTTATCCGTTCAAGTTATTCATGGTATTATTTGCTGCTCTTTATAGGATTAATTCTCAATTCTCAATTCTTAATTTTAATCATAATATACACCGATTGTTAAGGAGAGCATAGCGTGTATTCCTATTTATATAAATGGATTCATTCTGTCTGGGAGCTTCCGTATAACCTGGGAAGAGGAAAATGGATTTTACAGATTCTGACCTGGCTCGCCCTTTTGTATGAGAAAATCGTGAAGTACCGGGATATCCAGGCCTCTTTAAAACCTAAAATTGTTTTTCGCGCGCAGCTGATTTCCATCGGTAATTTGACAGTAGGAGGAACAGGAAAAACTCCTTTAGTGGCCTGGATGGCGCTTTATCTCCAGACCAAAACTTCGTTGCCCGTTGGAATCGTATTGAGGGGCTATGGCCGGAGAAAGGTTCTCAGAACTCCGGTTTTGGTTGACGCCGATGTCACACGACCCGGATTGGAATTGGATCTCATAGGAGATGAAGCGAGGCTGCTTTCGGAATTATGTCCCCAGGCCAGGATCATGGTCTGTTCTGACCGTATCAAAGCGATCGAAAGGCTGGAAAAGGATTGCGGTTGTGAATTCATTATTTTAGATGACGCTTTCCAGCAAAGGCAGTTTGCTAAATGCATGGATATCCTATGCTTGGATAGCCGGCGGCCTTTTGGTAACGGATATCTTTTACCGAGGGGGCCCCTTAGAGAGCCCATTTCCTTTCTGGCAAAGGGAACGCATTTTGTTTTTCCCAAGGGTAAGCCCAGGCTTAGAATCGAGAATCAGGTCAAAGCCATTGTGGGGCAGGAGAAATCAAAGCAGATCTATTTTTTTAATTATGACATCCTTGGAGCCTATTTGTTGAATGATCCGCTTCATGTGGTGGATATAAACCGCCTGGAAAAAGAAAAATTGGGAATACTCTCTTCCATCGGCAACCCGGAATCTTTTTCAAAAACACTTGAGATGGTGGGGATCCAAGGGCCTCATCAGGATTTACCGGATCATATACCCTACGATGACAGATTATTTTTCAAAATACAGGAGTGGATACAAAAAGAAGGGGTCAATGGAATCATCACCACTGAAAAGGATGCAGTCAGGCTGAAAGGCAGGATTTTTAACGTTCCCTGCTACGTGATAGAAATGGAGCTTTTTCTTCCTGATGAATGGATCCATGAAGTAAAAAATCAGATTCAGAACCGAGGATAATCCCCCGTATTCATGAGATGATCCGGAAGAAAAAAATAGTTTGCCACGGAGGAAAATTAAGAAAAATTGTGTATTCAGCATGGTTGATGGTCGGCAGTTATCGTTTTATCCTCTGAAGGAGTCATCTTAATTGCTAATTCAAAAGTCTTAATTCTTAATTTTTTTTACTCCTCTTCGTGTGCCCTTGCGGTGAAATTTTTTATTTCATATTGATGACTTGACAAATTATCGATTTAGCAGTATTAAAACAATATGAAATACCAAGCATTATCTCTTTCGAATTCCAAGCTCATTCTGGTTCTAAGCGTTGTTATTCTGCTTACAGGCGCCACACCTGTTTTTCCCCTTGCCCCGATTTCTGTCAATAAGAGCACTCCTTCAGAAATCTTGGAAAGCAATGGCATTATTTTTTCACGATTGAACCGTAATCTGCCTTTCCCCCCCACTATTGATTCACAGGCGATTAATGACATCGCTCAAGCATACATCCGTTATATGGATAGTCTCATAGAAAAAGCCATCAGAGAACGCCGGTCCCAAGTCACATTCAGGATTTTGTTTCATAATGATGCGGACGGAGTAGGTTCTGCAAAGATTTTTCAGGCCTTTTTGAACGCTTATCCGGTCCCTGCAGGCATCACACTTATAGCCGTATATGAGCCGAGGCTAGCCTCTAACTACGGGCCGTGGATCATGGATGATATCGATGCGGTCGTGGCTTTGGATTTATACTGGTCACAAATGATCAGTGGGATCAATATGGCGGTTGATCATCATGTGCTGGCTAAATCAGAGGAGATCTATGCTGAATCAAACCAGTGCCTTGTTAATTTGAAGCAGATGGGGATAAAAGCCAAGTCGCGTTATTTTCCTTGCGTGATACTCACAGCCATCCTCAGTGATTATATCCTGAAAGTTAAGAAGGGGCCTGACAAGGGACTAGAATCGCTGAATTTACCCATTCCTGTTGGATTATGGGTGGATGTGGGCGTTAAAGGCGATTTTTTATTTCCAATGGATGAGCATGACTACGTATTCAGGGTGGGGGATCCCCTCATGACTTCCAAGGTGAGATATTTATGTGAAATAGGAAGCGATGTTTTGGTGCGTGTCATGAATGCCAGAACCGTACAAGAACTTGATACATTATATGAAAAGTATGAAGGATGCCGGCAGAAAATTGGACAAATAGCCTCTTCAGTCCAGTCCCAGTCGGATGAACATGTGATCGGAGTCTTTGTGCCGCAGCAGGAGTATCTTTTCACTTGGAAAGGGGATCAGGTCAATCTTCTCAGTGAAATGATCCACGCTTCTTGCGCAGTGGAGATTTCCAACGGGAGGCCTTTGGCTGATAAGCGTTCTGTTATCATCATCAGTTATGGGACCTATCAGGGTTTCGCCGTGATCAGGGTCAACATCAGATACAACGGTGATGAAAATCGTTATGATTTGATCAGGATGAGGGAATGTTTAACCAGGGCACACCCGGACAAATACATAGGAAGCGGTAATTCCATTGCGATGGAATTCAGGTTCAGATTAAACGGCAGAGTGTTGCAGGGGGAAAGTCTGACTATGCTTGCTCAAGAAATCATGTCCGATTTCAGAAAAGCCATTGCGGAAGCCAAGGAATTGAACGGAATACTCATTTTTAGAGCCGAGGAAGTATTTCTTGCTAGCGGTTGATTAAATCCAATAAGATTTCTTCTCGATTTTCTCCAGATTTTTTGCCGTGCTAGGTATATTTTCAGCCATCTGGGTCGCTGTGAAGCCAAAAGGGCCGTATTGATCTTCCAGATCCTGTGCGCTCAGGCCGGCTAACGCCACGCCCAGGTCACAGGATTGAACCGGTGAGAATCCCTGAGCCAGATAGCCCGCAATCTGGCCGGTCAAAACATCTCCCATGCCTCCTGAAGCCATCGCAGGGGTTCCGGTCAGATGCAGATGACAAAAAGCGGAATCCGATACCAGCGTGTGAGAGCCTTTTAAGACGATGGTGGCATTCCATTGCTTATTCAATTTGAGGATAGAGGACATGCGGTCGTTTTCGATCTCATCCACGTTTGTTGAAAGCAGACGAGCCGCTTCCCCGGGATGGGGAGTCATGATGAGAGGTCTTTTATTGTTTTTTTCCGGTTCAATTTTTTTGCCGGCAAGAAGGTTCAAGGCATCCGCATCCAATACAACCGGAGAAAGGAGTCCTGTTCTCAATATGATTTTCAGAAGCTGCAAAGCCTCTTCTGAGGTCCCCAATCCCGGGCCGATTCCAATCGCATCAAATTTTTGCAGAATGCCGTCTATTACTTTGGCTGAAGTATTCAACAGGACCGACGGATCCAGGGTCATGGCTTCCGTCAGTTTGACATGGAGAAAGGCGCAGCTTTCCTTCTGCAAGGGACACAATGTCACGAGTCCTGCTCCGCTTTTCACGGATCCAAGACCGGCAAGGACAAGAGCTCCCAAGAAATCTTTTTCTCCGCCAATGATCAGCACATGGCCGAAATCACCCTTGTGACTGTTTCGTTTTCTTTTGGGCAGGGCCGCTTTTAAATCATGGAGGGTGAAGACGGAAAAAGGCGAATGAAAAGACTGGATCAGAGAAGGGGGGAATCCGATGTCGAGTGCCATGATCTGTCCGCAATGATTGATATTTTTTCTTTTGAGAAGGGATGGTTTCACGCTTCCGATAGTGAGTGTTTTGTCTGCCCGGATGGCTTTATCATGGTCCTGTAATTCTTCATTGCCGTGCATGCCTGAGGGGATGTCAATGGAAACGACAAAGAGTTTTTGTTCGTTCACCAGGTCAATGAGGGCTCCATAAAATTCCTTTATGGGAGGTTTAAAACCGGTTCCTAAAAGCCCGTCTATCAGAATATTTCCGGTAAATGAGAGCAGGATCTCCCCGAACTGGGAGGGTTCTTTGATTTCCCTGATATCGATTGGAAGGGCGAACATTTTTTCGTAATGAATGCCCGCATCGCGTGTGATTTCAGAAGAGGGACAGGTCAGAATAACACGCGGGACAAATCCTTTTTCGTACAAGTTGTAAGCCGCGACATAGGCATCGCCGCCGTTGTTTCCCTTGCCGCAAAGAATGAGGATTTCTTTTGAAAATTTTTTTTTGATGCAGATGTCCGCCACATGAGAGGCAACGAGTTCCCCTGCTCTTTTCATGAGCTCCTGTCCCCTGACATGATGACCCTGGATCGTTTTACGGTCCAGTTCCTGGCTTTCCTCCACGGATAGGATTTTGATTTCCGACATGGTTTGATCTCCGGATATAATAACGGCCACTCAGTTAATAAACTAAATAAATTCAGAAAACAGAATGCAAGAAAAAAAAACAAGCAGAAAACCTCTTGCCATGAAAATGGCCTTTTATTAGATTCCGTTCTTTGGAAATAACTGATGCCATGAGAAAACAGAAAATAGCGTATTTTATTATGGGAGCCGCTCTGGGATGCTTATTATTGAGCCTTGTCCCCGGATTTTCCGAAAATGAATCCGCTTCTTCAAAACGGCGGTTCACCATAGACGGAGTGGTTGCCGTCGTCAATAATGATGTGATCACCCAAACGGATTTGATCCGTTCTCTTTTCCCTCTCATTAAACAGCTTAAAAGCGAGTATTCCGGTCCGGAACTCAATACAAAAATCGAGGAGATAAAAAAGGAAATCCTGGAGCAGTTGATAGAGAATAAACTCATTTTGCAGACAGCCGTTGAAATGCAGGGTAAGGAATTACAGGTTCCTGAAAAAGAAATCCTGCAGCATATAGAAAGAATCATCGCTAAATTTCCATCACGGGAAGTCTTTGAGGATGCCTTGGAAAAGGAAAATCTTTCTTTTGAGGATTTTAAAAAGGATTGCACGGATCAGCTGCTTGTGAAACACCTTGTTTCCAAAGAGGTATCCTCCAAGGTTTACGTGAGTAATTCTGATATTGAACAATATTATCACTCTCATGAGGAAGAATTCAAAGTACCGGCCATGATCACGTTTTCCCAGATTTGGATCAAGAAGGAAGCCGATGAGAAAAACACAGGGGCCAAGAAAGCTCTCATTGAATCCATCGCAGAAGAGATCAAAAACGGCAAGGATTTCAAGGCCTTGGCTATAGAACATTCCGAAGATCCGCATGCCAAAGATGGCGGCTTGTGGAATGACGTGAAAAAGGGACAGTTCATGCCGGAAATCGACCAGGTTCTGTGGACCTTGAAACCGGGAGAAGTCAGTACCATCATAGAGACCTCCTCCAGTTTTCACATTTTAAAGGTGGAATCCATTCAGAAAGCCGATGTGGTACCCATTAAAGAGGTCTGGGATACGATCAGCAATAAATTGTACATCCAGCAGGCGGACCGGATCCGGAAGGAATGGATAGACCGGCTTCGTCAAAAAGCCTTTATTCAAGTAAATGAAGATTTCTAATCCGAAAATCGGGATTACTTTTGGGGACATCTCCGGAATCGGACCCGAAGTGATCATCAAGGCCCTCCATCACCCCAAACTCAATAAAAAGGCTGAATATATTCTCCTCGGACATCCTGATATCTATGAAAAAGCCTGTCGTCTGGTCAGGCACGGCAGACCAAAAGTCCCTCATTCTTTTTTTGGCCGGTTTTTTCACGGGACATCGGAGGAAAAGACCCTATTAAAATCTTTTTCTCCCGGTAAAATTTCACGCGTAGCCGGGTGCCTTGCGATCCGATGGATTGAACAGGGGGTGGAGGCATGCCGGGAGGGCCTTCTGAATGGTTTGGTGACCGCTCCGATTAACAAACAAGCCTGCCACAAGGCAGGATTTCATTTCAAGGGGCATACAGATTTTATTGCGGACCTTTGCGGCAATCCTTCTCACCGGATGATGTTTTATTCAAAAGCACTGAAGGTCATTTTAGTAACACATCATCAATCGCTTGTTTCCTCCATCCAAGATTTGTCCGTGAAAAATATTGTCGAAACTATCCTTATCGGAAACCAGGCCATGAAACAGTTCGGTTATCCGAATCCTGTCATTCATGTCAGCGGATTGAACCCTCATGCAAGCGAAAACAGCGCCTTTGGCGATGAAGAAAAACGGATCATCAGGCCTGCTGTCGAAACTGCCCGGAAAATAGGGTTTAATGTAAAAGGCCCCTATCCCCCGGATACCCTTTTTCGTCAATTTTTGAATAAGGAGAATACCCTCATTGTGGCCATGAACCACGATCAGGGGCTCATCCCATTGAAACTGGCTGCGTTTGATTCCGCCGTGAATGTCACTGCGGGACTTCCCATTATCCGGACTTCCCCTGACCACGGCACGGCCTATGATATTGCCTGGAAAGGAATCGCCGGAGAAACTTCCATGGTTGAAGCTATTAATTTGGCTGTCCGGATGGCCGGGAACCGGGGATGATTGATAGAATTGAGAATTAAGTGGTGAGAATCGAGAATAAATAAGGAAGAAGTTTAAACTCAATCATGACAAGCGTTCTCTTGGCAACCTTCGGTTGTCCTTCTTCGCCATATAAGGTTTCGAGTCTCCATTCTTATCAAAAACACTCAAAAGTTTGAAACACGCCATGAAATCTAAGAATAAAGCAATGGGTAAAAACTTTCCCCGGATACTGGTGAATTACATGCAGATCCCTTGTCTATAGGTCGTATTTATGGTAAGTCACTATAAATGGAGTAAAGTTACATGCTGCGCGTCATTGCCGAAATCCTCATGAGCCGGATGATTGCCTGGCGCCTGAGATTTTATTTATATGGTTTCGTGATCAGCTTATCAGTCTTCCTATTGACATTACCTGTCACGGGGCAGGCCGAATCGGTTCTTTCTCCTATTTCAGAATTAAGGAGATCATGTGAGTTAAATGAGGAGGAATACTCGATCATCAGTCATCTTTTCCGTGGACTGGGAATCCAGGAGGAATCAATGATGCCGCGGCAGGGAGAACCATTGATCACGATAAAAATTCCAGTCAGGCAACTCAATCTCAATGCGCTTAAATCAGCTTTTTCCTTGGAAACAGATCCTCATCCTGACGGTGAAATTCAGATTGTGTATTACCAAAGGACTCCTTTTTTTCTGATGTTAGTCCAGGAAGGCCCCATCCATCTGGTGGATTTGACCAGGTATTATATCGGGCTTGATTCTGTAATCCCTGACATGATCTGGGAACAAGTTCGGGCTACCATATTCCGTAGCATAAAAAAAGTCGTTTTTGATCCCTACTTGTATGCCGCGTTTAATACCTTTGATGGCAGAGCGATTGATTTTCGCTTGAATGCGACCGCTTTAATCAAACGATTACAACATGTACCTATAGACAGGTATAGAATCAGAAGATTTCCAATACTTCCCGGCGTTTTTCATAATATGCATTCATCCAACAGGATGAGCTTACAGGGAGCCATTATTAACTTTAAACCCGGCATGAAGGTCTTGTTTGTGTGTCCAGGTATGGGAGTAGAAGCCTGTGTTATCGGGGAAAAAGGAGGAGTCGTTGATTCGGTTGATATGAATTCTATGCCCATAGTGAACACCGGTCTTCTTTGCAGGAGCATGGAACAAAGGGTCCGTTGTTTCAAGAATGATCTCATGGAAGGTTTGGGAACCTATGATCTGGTGGTTGCCAATCTCCAGCCAGAATCCGGTCAGGAAGCCCT
>JAFGBW010000272.1 GCA_016932965.1 Candidatus Auribacterota bacterium | reverse complement strand
CAGGATCATCCGCATGAAAGACGGATATCTTTCTTTCTGATTGAGGGATATCATGATATAGAAGACTCCATGAGCGTGTTTCAGCATATCGTTAAAGAAGCCAGACGTCTTCAGGCCCATACAGCCGGATCGCACGACTGGTCCCATACGGAGCGGGTGCTGAAAACAGCGCTTTATCTTGGGAAAAAAGAAAAAGCGGATCAGGAGATCATCCGCTACGCTGCCATATTACATGATATTGCAAGACCGCTTGAAGACGCTTCACGCGGCAGGATATGCCACGCGAAAAAAGGAGCCCAACTGGCGGAAAAAATACTCAAAAAATACAGGTTCCCTGAGGAAAAAATCAACGCGGTTGTCCACTGCATTGAGACCCACCGGTATAGGGGGAAGTTAAGGCCCCTGTCCAGGGAGGCTAAAGTGCTTTTTGACGCGGATAAGCTGGATTCCATCGGCGCAGTGGGGCTTGCCCGTTCCTTTTTGTTTGCCGGTGAAGTCGGGGCCAAGGTCCATGACCGTCATGTGGATGTTTCCAGGACGCGTCCTTATACCCGTGAGGATACTGCCTACAGGGAATATCTGGTAAAATTGCAGTACGTAAAAAATTCGATGCTCACTTCTGAGGGAAGAAAAATCGCCCGCAGCCGGCATGAGTATATGAAACAGTTTTTCAAGCGGTTGAATGAAGAGATAGAAGGAAAAAGATAAAAGATGAACCGGATCTGCGAAGCCGTATTGTTTGCAGCAGAAGCGCATAAGGGACAAACGCGAAAGGACGGAAAAACCCCCTATATTTTCCATCCGCTCCGTGTGGCGGCCCGTGTGGCAAAACAGGCGAAGTCAACCGAAGAAATGATCATCTCGGCTTATCTGCATGATGTGATCGAGGATTGCGGTGTGACCCGCGGCCAGATAGAAGCCTGCTTTGGACCGGTCTGCGCAGATTACGTTTATTTGCTGACCAATATTTCCAAGTCATTGGGAATACAACCCAGAAAGGCCCGGAAGGAATTCGACGCGAAAAGGCTTGCTTCCGCTCCAAGAGAGGTGAAAATAATCAAGCTTTGCGACCGGATCGATAACCTCTCGGAAGTCAGCCACCTTGATCACGGCTTCCAGCTCCTTTATATCGACGAATCCCTGTTCTTGTATGAACACATCAGAGACGGGGACGAGGACCTGGCAAAAGAATTGTTGGAACAGATCCAGACCATACGCCGAGAGTTGAAAATAGGGAATGAATAGTGAGTGGTGAATGGATACCGAGCGAAGCGAGGCAAGATTATCTCCGTGTCCTTCGTAGTGCAATAAATTTAATATTAAACAAACCCGATTTGGGCGTTTTACATTTTTAAGCTTCCCGGCGGTATTTTGACTGTTGGATCATTCTGATCAGAGCATAAAATGGCGCAGTGATACGTAAATAATAATCCGGCAAGCTTTGGGAAAAAGCGCAGGAGATTTTCTTTCAGATAATATTGCAGCAGCGCCATCCTGCTTTTGCGATAGGCGTACACTGCTTTAGAAGCATGGACCACTTTTTGTTTCAAGACTTTCAGGCCGCAGGTCTGGAGAAGCCTTCGTATTGTTTTCGCCGAATAAAAGTTGATATGCCCGACTTTATCCATGACAAAATCATCCGGCAGCCGCATGTTATCTTCCAGTGGAACTTCAATGAACACATATTTCGCCGCACGTTTTGCCTCTGTCAGGAGTTTCCTTGGATGCTCCGCGTGTTCAATGACATGGCTGAGTATTGACAAGTCAAAGCGTTTATCGTCATAGGGGATGCTGTATCCATCGAAGACCTTGCACTCTTTTAGATTCCTGATGTTTCTCTTTTTTATCGTATCGACGCCGGTCGTGGATATTTCCACACAATAATAATCTTCAGCGAATCCCAGTTCCGAAAGACGCTGTAAAACAGCGCCTTCGCCGGCCCCGATATCAATGAGCGATCGAATAGAGAGATCCTTGCAAAACGATAGAATATTCTCGGCTTTATCAATGGCCCCCAGGCGCCGCCACTCTGTTTGGTCCTCGCTATAATAGGAGTCGTAATTTTCCTGCCAATGTTTATCCACCTTAAAATCGGTCATGGTTAAAATACCTCGGCATTTAAATTGATCAGGATTTTCCTTTTCCACGATGATAGCAATTCAGGCATCCGTGGATTCAGTCAAAACAAGCCTCTTTATCATAATTTGTATAATGAGTCTCATCAATTTTATTTGCGGATCCTATTTTTATAAGAAAAGATATGGTTCATGACGCTGTCTTTTGCGATTGATAAATAGATAGACAGTAAAGAATAAGGACTGCGCTCAACTTCCGCGGGGGGTAATCGATTTCTGCAGGTTGAGTCGCGGTCTTTTTTTATGCGGATGCCGGGACATCATGATCTGCTGAGCACAGAGTCGGGGATTTTTACCATTGCGTCATGCTGAGGGTCACTGAAGAGGAACTCCTCACTTTTTCGAAGGTTCCGGGAAAAAAGATGGCAGTCATAGCGTTTGGAAGGCTCTCTTATCTGCCGCTTCCGGTTGAAAAAGGATCTGATATCGGCACCATGCCGGAATGGTATTATGATTCTGAAAAAATCCCGTTTTACCGATGCCGTGGATTTGTTTCCGTCTAACTTAGCCGGATATGGCATGAATCCGCCGGCAGAAGAACTATCGTGTTACATCTTCTGGCCAGTCATTCTTACATAACCACCATATAATGTTATCGTTTTATTTGTTGATTCCGCGATGCACGCAGTTCTTATTGTTATCATTAAGCCATCATAAAACTCCTTGGTTTTCTGGCAGATATAAAAATATCCGGCCATGAGATAGGGAGCAGAAATAACTTTGACAGGTTTACTATATTCTAGTAATTTCAAAACAAAATAACACATGCAATTTAAGAACCCGTTTTTATGAATAAAAAAGTTCATTTATAATTAGGAAGGGGTCGGTATGAAAAACAGAGTTTCCGGTATCGGGATGTGGTTGTGCGGATTCATCATGTTAACAGGTGTTGTCATCGCGGAATCAACAGTTAATGACGTTCAGGTGACTGAAATTGACAATAAGACGCGCTTGGTGCTGTCACTCGATGGAAGTGCCCAGTACGAGACCAGTGAATTGCAGAATCCAAAGCGGATTATCCTGAGTTTGAAGGAAAAGGCTAAAACCAAAGAGCTTGAAAATATCGAGAAGTCCACCGGGCTTGTACACAGTGTCAGATTCATGCTGTTGAAAAATGCGGCTACCCAGCAAACAGGAATCTGTTTTCTTGATGCCATGGTCATAGAAATAGATGAAGACGCGCAATACGAAGTCTTTCAGAAGGACAACAATATCATGGTGGATGTGATTCCGGCCTCGTCCTCGTCAGGAGTCAATCAGGAACAAATCGAAAAACTCCTTGCATCTGCTGAAAAGAATTACAGCGAGGGATATGTGCTGCTGGCAAAGGCTGATTGCCAGAGTGCTTTGCAATCGGATCCTCAGAATGAAGACGCCCAGGCTCTCTTAAAGAAGATTGACGATAAGATTGCTTCTGACAGAAGGGAAGCGGACCAACTGGCTGAGAAAGTCGCGGGAGACGAGACCAAAAGTCTGGAAAATCAGAAAGTGGAGGCCGGAGAAATTGCCGGCGCCCTGGAAAAGCAGATGGAAGCTTCCGAGGAAACAGAAAAGCAATATTCCGATTTGATGGAGGACGGTAACTCTTTCTATAAACAACAGCGTTATGAGGAAGCAGCCGAGGCCTGGAGGCAGGCTTTGAGGATCAAACCGGGGGATGAAAAGGCGACCTCTCTTTTGGAAAAAGCAAGGGAAAAGATCAGGTCAGAGCAGATTGGCCCTTCCGAAGTGACTGCCGGGATGGAACCCGGGAAAACACAGGAAATAGAAAAACTCCAGGCAACTGGAGAAGAGCAGTTTGCCAATCTGGATTATGCCAATGCCATCATCACTTTTGAAAAGATCCTTGAACTGGATCCTGAGAATTTAAGAGCCAGGCGGTACCTCGCCCGTGCCAGACGGAATCAAAGAACTTATGTGGAAGAAGGCGGATCCCCGGAGGATGTCATCCTTCGACCCTCTCTCCAGACCCAGGTGGAAGATTTAGGCGTTCTTTCCCTTGATGACTGCGTCACTATAGGAGTGGCCAATCATCTGCCATCGAAAATAGCCCAGGAGGAAGTGGTCCTGGCGCGCATGAAAGTGAGTGAGTCCAAGAGGGCGTTGTTCCCGAAAGTCAAATTGAAATGGAAGGAAACTTCCGGCACATCCGGGACTGATGACAGGGAGGATTTTAAAGGTGAGGAATTCGGCGCTGAACTGCAGCAAAATATTTATGCAGGCGGAAAGTACCGGCTGACTTATAATCAGGCCCGCGTGAATCTGGCCGTGGCACGAAAAAATTATGAAAAAACAAAATCAGAGTTCACTTTTGAAGTCACTCAGGCTTTTTACAATATGGCATTTGCCAAGGAAAAAATGAAAAATAAACAGGAATTGTTGAAACGCGGTAAAGAGCTTCTGGATATCGCGGAAAAACAGTTTAATGCCAAGGCGCTGACTCTGGCCGAGATTTTGGAAGCAAGAGATCAGTATGAGGAAATCCTGTACCAGGTGCAGGAAGTAAAAAATGATGTGGAAATGGCCAAATTGGCCCTCATCCAGCTTCTTTCTGTCCCGCATACAACCACACTTGATATCGTGAATATGCCAGCTCCTGCTTCCTTTAAGCTGGACACGGAAAAATTGCTGGATGTGGCTTATAAAAACAGGCGCGATTATCAGGTTAAAAAACTGCTGGTTTTGTTTTATAAATACGGCCTCGAAATTGCTGAAAAGAAAAGCTCGTTCAACGTGGAACTTTCCGGCACTTATGGCAGACATGATGAATATTACGCGGATGAGGAGATTGACCTGAAGGATGAATATTACCTCGGGATCAAGGTTTCGAAGAATCTGGGGCCCCATGTTTTGGAAGCCAATGCCATCAAACAGGACAAGGTCCCCCAGGTCGGACAGTATACCTCCACTGAATACCAGAGCGGGGAAGTCGCATTGAAACTCTGGGAAAATCCTGAGAATACTTCCGTTGCGGAGGCCAACATTGCCTATCATAAGGCGCTGAATGAAATGGAAGACAGCAAGAGAACGCTGGTCCATGACATTCAGTCATCCGTTTATTCTATCAAGGAAGCAGAGGCCAAGATCAAAAACAGGAAGGCTGAAATTCTTTATGCAGAAGAGGAACTGCGGTCTTTCAGGGCAAAACAGCAGATGGACCAGGCCACGATAGTTCAGGTGATGAGAGCGGAAGCAAAATTATGGAACAGTAAAACCGATCTCATATCATCCCAGGCTGATTATTATATTTCCTTCAGCAGGTTGAATAAGAATTTGGGCATTCATAATTACATGGATCCTTCCTCCGGGGTTGTTGCCGTGGATAAAGAAAATCTGGGTAGGGGCATCCGTCTTATGGTTTCAGATAAGCAGAAAGGCAAAAAATGGTATCAAATGCTTCCTGTCGGTCATGGTGTAGCCTCTTATTATCCGGATGAGGTGGTAACGGATATCCTGAGGGAAAAGCAGGAAAAAAGCGTCATGCGTGCTCCCAAAAAGCTGTTCGGGATTTTTGGGAAAAAATCCGCGGATGATGAGTCCATGGATCAATACAAAGTCTATGATGAAAAATATCATTTCTCCACTCCTTCCGATGAAAAGAAACACCGGTGGTTTTCTTTCAGTAAAAAGAAATTAGACGATGATTTCAGTCCGTATTATTCTGAAAAGAAGGAGTACGACAGAGCTTTTGACCATGAAAGGCCGAAAAAGACCCGTGGCTCCATGCTTAAAACTCCGGAACAGATCCTCGCCGAGAAAAGCACAAAAGAAGATAAGGACATGTATCAGCCTTATCTGCAAGACAAGGATCGCATCACGTTCGTTGAATATCATGTTGAGGACAACAGCTATGAAACTATTTTTGCGGTCAGGACCAGCGCTGCGGTTGACTATACCGTCACGACCATGAAAGATCCGTACCGGATCATCATCACATTCAAGGACACGGTTATTTCAGCGTTGCCGGATTCCGGAGACATCAGGGAAGGGGTTTTGGTCTCTTTCAAGGCCTTCCATGCCGCTGCAGTTCTGCCTTCTATGTATAGGAATTGGCAGAAGCTCTTGTCTTTGATCCTTGAGGTGGATAAAGAGAGAAAATACACTGTTTCCTCTGAGCCAGGATTATTCAAGGTGACGGTCAAGAAGTAAGAAAGATTACCGCATGTCTGATCAGACAATTCAGGAAACCAATCCGGTCGAACCGACTCCGGAAATCCAGGAGCCCGGAAACCTTCAACCGGAAAAAAAACCAAAGGGCCGCAAGAAGGCCTTTCGGTACGTCTCCATGCTGGTGGTGGTCGTCATCGTTTTATCCGGTATTTTTATGCTGTGGTGGATCGCGGGTGAAATGAAAAGACAGAAAAAAGAGGCTGAAGCAGCGGCGAAAGCGGCAAAAGAAAGCCAAAAAGCAGACCAGGAACAGCAGGAAAAACCCAAGGTCAAGGTCTATAAAGTTTCCAAAGGCGAATTCATCTGGGTCATGGAAACGCTTGGAACGATTGAAGCCAAATCCAAGGTGGAACTCAGGTTTGAGGTCAATGGTATTGTTGATACCATCAACAACAAGGAAGGTGATCAGGTTAAAGAAGGAGATATTCTGGCGGAAATCAACCATGAGGACGCGGAACTGAAAATCAAGTTCAGAAGATCCAAACTGGAGGAAGCCAGAATCGAGGAGAAAAACTGGAAGATCAAGGTGGACCAGAATAAGGTCCTCATGGATAACGGCGCCCTTACTCCCCTCAAACATGAAGAATCAGTGCTGGCTTTGGAAAGGGCAAAACAGGGCACGAAAAGCGCTAAAATCGAGCTGGACAGCGCCCAGTCAGAACTTGAAAAAACCTATCTGAAATGCCCCATTGACGGAATGGTGCGCTCGGCGAAAATTCAGAAAGGGGAATATGTCACCAGTCAAACCAAGGTGATGGAGATCATGGAGATCAATGAGGTCCATTGTGAATTCCAGGTGCTGGAAAAGGACATTCAGGATGTCCATAAGGATTTGAAAATATCTTTGTCCCTGGACGCTTATCCCGGAGAAATGTTTTCCGGTTCGAT
>JAFGBW010000271.1 GCA_016932965.1 Candidatus Auribacterota bacterium | reverse complement strand
AAGCAGGCATGAATTATGTTTCCTGTTCGCCTTTCAGGGTGCCTATCGCCCGCCTGGCTGCTGCTCAGGCGGTCATTAAAGAAAAGCAGATAGGCAAACCAGCGAAAAAATCCAAGACTAAAAAGAAAAAATAATGTAATAATAGCTGTCCGTTTAACTAATAAACCGGAAGGCTTTTCATTTTAAGAGGAACCTTGCTCATGTCGTCTGGAAAAGATTGCCTGGAGTTATATCTTGAGGAAATCGGCGACATCACGCCCCTAACATCTGAAGAAGAATACGCCCTGGCAAAACGGATCCAGAAAGGGGATGAGAAGGCACGGGCGGAAATGATCCGCTCGAACTTGAGGCTCGTTGTTTCGATTGCCAGGAAATACTGCAACATGGGGCTTTCTTTTCTTGATCTGATCGAAGAAGGCAATATCGGACTCATCAAAGCATCAGAAAAATACAATCTGAAACATGATTGCCGGTTTGCAACCTATGCGGCATGGTGGATCAAACAAAGAATCATGCGCGGTCTGTCCAATCAGGCCAAGATGATCCGTATCCCGGCATACATGATCGACAGGATGCTGTTAGTCCGCCGCGTGAAAAACAAGCTGAAAAACGGATTCACAGAGAATCCGGATGTTGAATTGATTGCAAAAGAAACTCATCTGGAGCCTGAACAGGTCAAGGAGGCCCTGGAATGCGGACAATACATCACATCGTTAAGCATGCCTGTAGGGGAAGACGGAGATACCGAGCTGTTAGACCTGATTGAGGACCCTTTGGCACAACCTCCTTCTTCCAGAGTGGCCACCTCCATGATCCGGGAGGAAATCATCGATCTGTTGGATGTTCTGAACGAAAGGGAAGTGAAACTCATCATCAATCGATTCGGCCTTTTTAATAACCCGATGATGACGCTCGAGCAAATCGGAGACAAAATGAACATCACACGGGAACGGGTTAGGCAACTGGAAAAAGCGGCCATCGAAAAAATGAAAAAAGCGCTTATCAAAAAGAAACATCATTTTCATGATTTCTAATAAAAGGAGACCCTATGCCGGATTTAAAAAATAAAATTCGGGATGTCATCGATTATCCCAAAAAGGGGATTGTTTTCAAAGACATTACACCGTTGCTGCAGGACAGAATTTTATTCAGGGAAGCCATCCGTAAAATGCTGGACCCTTTCAAAAGAGCGGATATTCAAACGGTAGTGGGAATTGAATCACGCGGTTTTATTTTTGCCGCCGGTATGGCGGCGACACTCGGCACAGGTTTTGTGCCGGTCCGGAAAAAAGGAAAACTCCCGTATGAAACCATTTCTGAAACTTACAACCTGGAATACGGCACCGATACGTTAGAAATCCACAAGGACGCCATCAAACCCGGAGATAAAATCCTGATCGTGGATGATCTGTTGGCCACAGGAGGCACTGTCGGGGCGGTCATAAAACTGATAGAACAACTTAAAGGGAAAATCGTCGGGGTCAGTTTTCTCATTGAACTCGCCTTTTTATCAGGCAGAGCTAAACTCCAGGGGCCCCCAGTTCATTCCGTCATCGTCTATGACTCGGAATGAATCACGGATAGGAATAATTCTTTCTCCCGGAGAAAGTATCATCATTAATAAGAATGAAGATTTGAACCAGGGGATATCCAGACAAAAAATAAAAAAATTAAAGCGGCCAGTCATGACCTTTCATATACATAATATCATTCTTGAAACACTGCCCAGCTTAAAGAGAATCTCATGATTAACAGTATTATATTATTTTTTTAATCGAATCATTTTCTGCCTGGCTGACAAATTTTTATCTTTTAAAAATAAAGAAAGGGTGTACATGAAAAAAAAATATTGCAAAATCTTGCTGGCACTTGCAGCGGTAATGGTTCTTCAAATCGGTTGTTCAAAAAAGCCGGAGAAGAAGGCGGGCTCAAAACCTCCTGTAATGGAGCAGGATAAAACTCCCGTACCTGTAAGAGATTAAAAGTAAAAACACAATTTCCAATCCGATTTGATTTCGGCCGCCAAAGTAGGCCCGTATGGTGCAGTACGGACTCATCCTTCCCAAACCTGCGATAGAGGTTTATCAGATTCAGAATGCCTTCTCCCGGAATTTATTTCGCACCGTTTCAGGCTCGTTTGTGATGATAAAAATCTCCTGAGTGGAACCTTTGCTTTTTCCCAGCGCCTTCCATCCGGAAGAAGTCGGGATCGTCAAGGTAAGAGTCGGGTGAGGAAGAGCGCTTCCTCTCCGCATGATCCGGCCTGGAATAACGCTATGCACCTCGTCCCAGGAAGCCAGAATCTGCAGCTTATCAAAGAGCCCTTCTATGATCGCATGCTCGGTCTTGATTTTCCCCTTGAAAGAAACCCCGTTCCGGGCGGAACGTTTTTTCATCGGATCCTCCTCCAGCGGATATCCTGAAATAAGGGAAGCAATGCATAATTCAGACGAAAAGAGAAATCATTTTGATGTACAAAATAACAGGAAACATGCCGGCCGCTTGAATCTGCTTTGATTCTCGTCTCACCTGTTTTAAGCCCGGATAGAAGAAGCCTTCCCGCATGATGATTTTGTTGTTTGCCGTCCCATTCGCTCAATAATAAAGAAAAGGAAAATGGGGGGGCGCTCTTTTTATCCAAAGATAACAGATGATTTTTATGACCAGAAATATGGATGCCCGATCCGTCGGAACCCGGCCCGATCCTCGTGGAAGAAAGAACGACATTTTTCAGCATCTGATCCGTCAGGATGATCTGATGAAGGAACTCCCTCTCTGACCTGGCATACTCCAATACACGGGAAATGAAAAGAAAAGTCTCTACCGTGGAAACGATCACATACGTGATGAGAAACGACGTCAAAAGAACTTCCATCAGGGTAAAGCCCTTTTGACTACGGGTAAACAAAAGTGGACAAAAAGACCGCTGTTTCATGATTTTTCCCCGTAACATATTTGACCTTTACATGAATCTGCCTTCCCCCTGTTTGTTCAGCACAGACGGAACAGAATAAGTGATATGTTTTATCGCTGTCTGCTACGGTTTTCTCTGATTCCCCGGCCGCAGGGATTGAGTTTTCCAGAAGTTCCATGAGATGATTTTCAGCAATCTTCAAAGCCTTAAAATGAAAAAAGAGATCACCTTGACTGGATTGAATCGTCTGGATCACAGGAAAAACCATGAACAGACCGCCGCTCAATAATAAAATCACCCCCATCATTTCCAGAAACGAAAAACCGCGTTTTATTTTGACTATCCATTCCCTTTTCACAGGAAAAATTTCCTGTGCGGTCCGGGAAGAATCTCAGCATCCGGAAACAACATATATTATTTCTCCGATTGGGGCAACGTGACAAAAATCTTTATGTCCGCGTTCTTGGAGCAACCTTCAAGAAATTGGCGAAGGACTTCCATCTTTCTGGCTTTAACGAGATCTTTCCTGATCGTTTCCTTCACTTCCATTTCATTATCCCTGGAAGAAGGGGGACGATATTCATTCAATTTCAACAGATGCGCGGCCTGCTCCGTGGAAACAACGGAAGAAATCTCCCCGGGCTTGATTTTTTTGACTTCCTCGTACAACACAGGGTCGATGGAGGATGAATTCCCGATCCATCCAATAAGCCCGCCTGACGGAGCTGAATACCCCTGAGAATACAGCCGAGCCATCCTTTCAAAATCCGCTTTTTTCAGAAGGATATCCTTGCGGATATGGTCCATTTTATTTCTGATCTCTTTCCGGGCCATTTCAGAAGGATGCTCCGGGAAATAAAGAAGGATCTGACTGAGATGATACCCTTCCGGAGGATAGATCTCATTTTGATGCTCCTCATAGAACGACTCCACATCCTGATCAGAGACAGGCGCGACATCCTTCAACAACTGATCCTGAAGATTCTTGACTTTAAGCCGGTCCAGAATCCTTTCCTTCAATTTTTCATCAGAGATCTCATTCTTTTTCAAAAAAGACTGATAATCGGCTTCTTCCCTGAATTTTTCCCTGACATGAGAAAATGCCTTCTGAAACTCATCCTGGGAAACCAGGACCGCTCTTTTTTCTGACTCCTCCAGAAAAAGGATTTCCTCAATTTTTTCATGGATCAGTCTGAGCAATAAAAATTTTTGCATGACAGGAGAGGGATCTATTTCCTGTCTATTCATGTCTTCCAGGCCTTTATGATATTGCTCGCTGATTTCCCGGAAAACAATCTCTTTTCCATTGACAGATGCCAGGACCGTTTGGGGATTTAATACTAATTCCTGCGTCCGGCCTGAACCTGCAGGATTCTCCGGATTGTTCTCCTGCGAGAAAGCCGTCATGGGGCATGATAAAACAAACGGCAAAACCAATTGTAAAAAATGAAAGTAGACCCGGTTCATTTTAACGATAATAAAAACTCCGCATTGGAGTTACTTTTCTTCATTCTTTCCGTGACTTTTTCCATCACTTCCACCAGATCCATTCCGCTCAATGCTTTTCTTAAAATCCAGACTTTAGCCAGTTCATCAGGATGAAGAAGAAGCTCTTCTTTTCTGGTGCCGGAACGCTCTATGTCCATGGTGGGAAAAATACGTTTATCCATGAGTCTTCTGTCCAGGGCGATCTCCATGTTTCCCGTGCCCTTGAATTCTTCAAAAATGACATCATCCATTCGAGACCCCGTATCCACCAGGGCAGTGGCAATGATGGTCAATGACCCTCCGCCCTCGATATTTCTGGCTGAACCAAAAAAACGCTTGGGTTTCTGCAGGGCATTGGCGTCCACTCCTCCGGAGAGAATTTTTCCTGAAGCGGGCTGGACAGAATTGTAGGCACGGGCAAGACGAGTGATGGAATCCAATAAAATCACCACGTCCTGATTATGCTCAACGAGACGTCTGGCTTTTTCGATCACAATTTCCGCGACTTGAATATGCCTTTCAGCGGGTTCATCAAAAGTGGAGCTGACCACTTCCCCTTTAACGGTACGCTCCATATCCGTTACCTCTTCCGGACGCTCATCAATGAGGAGCACAAATAAATGCACATCCGGATTGTTCATGGTGATCGAATTCGCAATCTGCTGCATGAGAACGGTTTTCCCCGTTCTGGGAGGCGCCACAATCAATCCCCTTTGACCTTTGCCGATCGGAGTCATCAAGTCCATCACCCTCATTGAAATGGGACTCTGAGGATATTCCAGAATGAAACGTTTTTGCGGATAATACGGCGTCAAATTATCAAAAGAAATACGCATCCTGACCTTTTCAGGAGGATCTGAATTGATGCTTTCCACTTTCACGAGAGCAAAATAGCGCTCCTTATCCTTGGGCGGCCGGATCTGCCCGCGAATGGTATCACCGGTCCGGATTTCGAATTTTCTTATCTGGGCCGGTGAAACATAAATGTCTTCCGGACAGGGAAGATAATTATACTGGGGTGTCCTCAGAAAACCGAAACCATCCGGGAGGATCTCCAACACGCCTTCAGCCATCATGATGGCTTCCTTATCCCCATAAGCCTTTAATATACTGAAAATGATTTCCTGTCTCTTTTTCCCCGCAATGCTTTCCAAACCGATTTTTCTTGCTTCCTCGGTCAAATCCACGATATTCAGCTTCTGCAGGTCATTGATATTGATGATTTGCTCATCGCCTTTCAATTTTAATTCATAGGCATCAGCAGGGGTGTCGTCATAGGAACGATCACTCCTGGATGGTCTCCTCCCGCCGTTTTCCTGTCCTCCATTATTAGCAATAGAATCATCGGATTTAAAAGCATGGTCTCTCGAATAGCCCATATTTTCTTTATGCCGGGGACGATAAATGGAAGACCGATAGTTGCCGCCGTTTCTCCCTCGTTTGGAATAACTTTCTTTTCTCATGTTCTCTCCGTTTTTTTCCGGTTGTTGATCTTTTTCAGGAACTGCTTTTCCATGATCTGCCTTCTGATCGATTGGAATCAATTCAGGTTCATTGTTGATTTCTTCTTTTGCATTCTTCCCCGGATTGCGTCTGGGCGTTATAGTTTGGGAAGACATTAGGCGGGGAGATTTGGAGTGGTCCATATCTAACGTGCCCGGTTCTGTAGCCATTGCAGAGAATTCCTCTTCACTGATGTTTTTTACCATCTTTTTATTTTCCTTTCGTTCGTTGTACCCGGCTGGATTTTTTAATGGGTAAGATCAGATTCGTTACCCTCAGTACTTCTTGTTTCAGATCATGTATGGAATCATTATTCATGACGACAACAGGTTCTCTTTTTATTTTATCTCTATCACTCAGCTGAAAACGGATTCTCCGGTTGAATTCTTTTTTTGAGAATCCACGATTCAATGCCCTCTCAAGCTGTTTCTCCCGATTGCAAACAACCAACACACATAAATCCATCAGAGTTTGATAATTTTTTTCATATAAAAGAGGGATTTCAAAAACCGTGTTTGCTGGAACAGATGTTACTCGTTTTTTTATTTCAGATTCAACTATTGGATGTATGATAGATTCTAGTTTGCGAAGAGATTCTTCTGAATTAAAAACCAATTCAGATAAAAGTCTTTTTTGTAAGATGCCCCTTTTATACAGTTGATGCCCGAACTTGTCTATCATTATTTTTCGAAGCGTCTTTTTTTTATAAAGTCCCTTGATGAAATCATCACATGAAAAAAAATGATATTTCAATTTTTTTGAAAGCAGAAAAGCAAATGTGCTTTTCCCGCTTGAAAAACCGCCTGTGACGCCAACGTTCAAGATGATATTATCGTATTTCTATTAACGAAGTAATGATTCAGTTATGGGAGGTTATATACCGTAAATCACGATCCAACGAGGAATCGGGAATGGAGAATTTGGTAAAGAGAAATCAAACAGGGAATAAAAAAATGTTGTCTCCTCAAAAGAATTTAAAAAACAGGCGAGTCAGGAATATCTTTTGATTATCAAATAATAAGGACGAAATCTGAGAATAACACAACAAAATACAGGTGTTTTGTTGTGTTATTCTCAATTTTATTTCATTATGCCTGAGCGATCTCTTTCTTGGACGAATGCAGATCGTCTCCGTCTGCCGTGATCAATTTAGCTGTCACAAAAATCATGAGATTCACTTTTCTTGTCTCATCCAGATCATGCCTGAACAAACGCCCCAGGAGCGGGATACTGCCCAAAAAGGGAATTTTATCACGGATTTTTGTCTTGGCCTCTTCAATCAAGCCGCCAAGCACGATCGTTTCCCCGTCATTCACAATCACCGTTGTTGAAACATTCGATGTTTTAAAAATCGGCTGTTTGATGGACATATGTGTTTTTAAAGTACTTCCGGCCACCGGCAGATCATACCCCCAGTCAATGTCCCTTAAATATTCGGAGACTTCAGGAATCAGCGTGAGGGTGATGGTTTTTCTGTCAGCACCGACAGACGGTGTTACATTCAGGATCACTCCCACATCTCTTGTAATAAAATCAGCCGGAACCGTATAACCCGGAGTGGTCTGGGTGCCGTTTGATACAACCGGCTGAACCACTTCATATTTACCCGGATAAATGATTTCCGTGACCAGCTCGATCTGGGCCTGCTGGTTGTTCACGGTTGTCACCTGGGGAGCTGAAAGAAGATCTGCGTTTCCGCTTTTATCCAGGGCATGCATGACCATGTTGAACTGAGGATCCGTCAAAATACCTGACAAAGAAAGGATCCCGCCGTTAGAAATGTAATTGGGCATCTGATCCCCTTTGGTCAATACTCCGCTTACAGCGCCGGCATACTGATCCTCCAGACCGGCTACAGCGCCTAATGCATTATTTAAAAAGACCCCTTGATTGATAGGATCTCCGAATTCATCCGTGACACCCCAGGTGGACGGGCTATACCCCGAATTAAGAAAATTCGAATTAATCTGCATACGGTTGGTCTGGGTCCCGTCTGCATTCATCTGGCTGTGTGTGCCGACACGGATCGGACTCATCAACAGCCATTCAAAGCCCAGTTCATCGAGGTCCGTCTGATTGATGTGAATGAATTTGGCCTGGATATTGACCTGGAAAGGCGGCTTGTCGATGATGTCCAGAATTTTTTCCACCATGGCCAGGTTCTCCGGCGTATTGTGAACAATCAGGGTTCCTGTTCTTCTATCCATGAACACATTGGATCCGGGCGGAAAAGGAACGCCGGAATTCATCAAAATGTCTTTGACAGACGTTTTTTCCATATCAGGCGAAGACATTCCCAGCCCTCCGAAGCTGCTGCTTCCGCTGGATCCACCGGCCTTCACTCCGCCTACATTAGTGGCATCCTCGTTCAATTTGAATTCCGTGAAATCCGCTATACCGGAACTCAGAGTGTAATAGCGGGTTTCCATTTCTTCGTCGCCGATCCCTTCAGGGGTGGATACCATGATCGCATAATCATCAATACGATATTTCAATCCCTTGACCTTTAAAATATAACGCAGGGCTTCTATGAGGGGGATATTGGTAAGAGAAATGGTGATGGTTTCCGAAAGAGGCGCACTCATCACTGCTCTTTCCGCATCCATTCCACCGGCATCTCCTCCAGGTGCCATTGGCATGGCTGCTGTTTCAAACACCCGTTCATCTAAAATGATGTTGACCCCCGTTATCTTTGAAAGATATTGAAGAACATCCCTCAAATGGGCCTGTGTAAAATTGATTTCCGGAATGACCTGCTTGGATGCCTGCATCATTTTTCTTTTTGCTTCCGTGATGATCTCGGGAGAGGATACCGCTCCGCGAATCGTGAGTTTATCCGCTTTCTCAGGCGGCAGCCAGGCCTGGTCCACTTCAATGATCCGTTTCTTTAATGCTATCTCTTCATCTCTGGCCAAGGATTCCCTCTCTTTACAGAGGATCCTGTTTATAAAACGTTTCGCCGGAACATAATGCGGATTCATTCGCATCGACAAATGAAATTCTTTTATGGCTTTTTCCAGATTCCCTTTATTGTAAAAATCCACGCCTCTCTGATAGGCCTGAAACGCGCCCTGGGGATTGTATCCGGCGACGTCAAAAAATGGCGACGCTTCCCCGGCCCCCTCTTTTGCTGATCCGGAAACACCGGCAATGGCTTCAATGGCTTTCAATCTGTATTTTTTTGCGCTGACGTGATTCGGATCCAGTTCCAGGACTGTCTTAAACTCATCTAACGCCCGGTCGTAATTCCCTTCATCCAGATATTCTTTTCCCAATTTGAAATGCTGCTCGGCTATGATCCTGCTTTCCTCAGCATAGACCTTTTTTCTGCTGGCGACTTCCGCTGCCAGATCAGAAGCTTCATCCGCTGTCACCACCAGAGAGCCTAACAGCATGAATAACGCCATCCCCACCATTCCTTGTTTTTTAAAAGTGCCTTTAAGCATGAATTCCTCCTCTTCTATAAACTACTTAATAAAAACTATATGATAACCATTTGACATTTATTTTTCTATACGGACAGTGTATGTTTTTTTTGTTTCATCGACAACAATAATCTTTTGGGGAGTTAATCCTATGTCTGTCACTTTAAACATTTTTCCGCTTCCCGGCGGTTCAATCACCGAATCGATGTTAACTTCTATGGGTTCCTGATCTTCGGTAAAACGGACTTTTGCAAAAACATCATTGTCCGTGACCAGCTGCTGTTTGATAAAAGTTTTAGGGGGAAATTTCTTCTTTTGACATACAATGTATGATTTGTCCACCGAAAGTATAACGCCTGTTGGCATCGGTTTGTCCTCAATCACTTTATTAAATTCCTTGATCTCATACCCTCTCACTTCATCACCTAATTTGTAAAACTCCGTTCTTCCGGCCCAGTTGATTTCTATTGCATAATGACCATCCGGATGAAGAATATAGCCCATGAAAAGGATCTGAATAGGTTTCTGATAAGTTTTAACAAGATAAAACGGAAGCGACTGCTCTACCGGCTCTGATCCTCCGCGGGGATTGGTTCCTTTTCTGTATTCTTCCACATTGGAACTGCCGTCATTATCCGCGTCCAGACTGGCGTCGGACGGATCCTGCGGATCAAAACCGTATTTTACCTCCCAATAATCAGGCATACCGTCATTATCACTGTCAATATCTTCAGAAGGCGGCCGTATGGCACCGCAATGCCTGCAGACCATCATATCCCCTTTGTTGGCTCCTCCGCATTCCTCGCAAAACCAGTCTTTAGGATTAGGATTGACTAATGGGGGGGTGAAAACATTCCTCAAATTGCTGATTTTTTCTTCTGTCACAAGCACTTCGGGCTGTCTGATTCTCTCCAGATTTTTATCCAGCGCCTTGATCATATTTTCCCCTTCCTTGTTTCCCTGCCAGCTGGATTCCACCTTGTTCCAGGCGGTATCAGGGGGACTGGCAACAATGGCACGGTACGCAAATACGGTGCACATACAAAAAACAATACCGACTGCCCCCTGAAGAATCCGCTCAATGGATAAGGAAAATTTCATTCTGTATACTCCGTCAAAGAAAGATCCAAATTCACGGTAAGCAGCTGAGCCTCAATGGAAGAATCCCCTTTCTGATAATTACTTTTGATGCTCAAACCTTCGATTTTCCAAAGCGAGGGAAGAAGGGTGATGGTATTTAAAAAAGACAGCAGATTTTTATGGTCAATTTTATAGGATAATCCCAGATGAAATACCTGAAAAAGAACTTTATCGGAAAGGGTGCTTTTTATGTTGTCGACTTCCAGTCTTTTTATTTCCGATATGGCTTCCACCCGGTTTTCAATCAAAAGGTCCACGATTTGAGTCACTAAGGAAAGCTGCCGGGTCAATTGGGGCAGCGCAGACGGAGATGGAAGAATCGCCCCCACGTATTCTTTGAAACTCAGTCCGCTCTGAATGGGTATTTTGTATTTTCCGTAATTCTCATTCAAGCTGATCAATTTTTCCTTGAATTCCAATGGTTTCAACGGAGTTTCGTGAACGACCATGCTTTTATAAGTATAAAGAGTCTGATTGAATAATTTCTGAAGCGCATCCCGGTAGTCAAGTATCTCCTTCAGTTGTTTCTCACTGGGAATGCTTTTCGGATCCTTGTGATAGGTCTTTAAGTTAATCAACGCATCTTCGACCTGCTTGCACATGGTTTGATACCGGCCGGATACAGAAAAGTAAGCCGCGCATTCCCCCAAGAGGATAAGAAGACAGATCAAAGGTATCACGGCCACTTTATATTTTTTTATCTGGTTCATTCAGGGTCCTGATCGTTGTTAAGAGTCAGCAAAAACTGGAAGTCAATGTAATTGGAACTGTCCGGTAAAAAATTGGCCTTGGGCATTTCCACACTCTGGACGTATTCCAAAGAGGCCAGTTTTTCCTGGAATTTATCCAGGACGCTCCTATTAGGCGCCATGCCGGATATGAGCACCTGTTTTGAGGATGATTTTTCGATTTTCTTTCCTTCAGAAGAATAGGTCGAAAAACCGGATAAATAAATCTCGGGCGGAATCACGAGATTCAAATTCAGATAAAATCTCAGCCAGTTGTTCCGATTTTTAGAAATGCTTTTAATCAGCCTGGCTTCTCTTTCGAGTTTGACGTTGTTATCCGCTTCATATTTTATTTTGGTTTTCAGACTCTGAAGCCGTGCGTCTTCATCAATGATCTCATCTTTCCGGGCAGACAAATCCTGAAGTTTGTTATAAGTAAAAAAACTGGCCATTCCGAGACCGAGTCCCACTATGAGGCATAAAATATAAAAATATTTTAAATATTTCTTGATGGACGATTCCACGTTCGCCGCGACAGTCATGAGGTTGAGTTTGACTTTACAATCGCCGATCTGACGAAGAGCCAGGCCGACCGCTTCTGAAAAAAGATAGGCCACCTCGCTGATTTCCTTCGTATCGAGATCCGAACTGACTTCAATTCCCTGAAGAGGACATGCCGAATCCACGGTGACCCTGAATTTGGAACTCAAGTATGCTTTTAAATCATCCAGACGGGAGCCGCCTCCCCCTAAAATGATCCGGTCAAATTCAATGTCATTGAATTGTGTCTTGTAAAAATTCAGCGTCCGGGTGATTTCCGCATGGAGTTTCTTGGCGCCCGTGGTGATCAAATGGTTGATCTTGTAATTGATGTCATCGGAGGGTCTGGAAAACGAGGATTCATTCATGATGAAACCCTTGAATTTCAACGATTCGGCCTCTTCATAGGACAACTCAAAATTACGCATGAGACTCTGGGTGAGACTCAGGCTGGAATAAGGCAGCGTTCTGACCCAGTATCCTTCCGGGTGATGGATGAGAAGCGTGGCGGGACTGGCCCCGATGTCCAGAATGATGACTCTTTCATTGGGCTGAATCTGCCCCTGCAAAAGGGCGGAATATAAAGCCATGGCTCCAATATCAACAATATGAGGAATGATGGGCGTATTTTGAAAGACCTGCAATTGTTCATTCAGGGAATCCTGCTTGATGGCAGCAATCAGGACTTCAGACTCGCCCTCCTTATTCCCGACTACCTGATAATCCCAGGACACCTCTTCTAAAGGAAAGGGGATCTGCTGCTGGGCTTCAAAGGCGATCAGTTTTTCCAGCTTCTTGCTTTCCGAAAAAGGCATTTTGACGAAACGGGTGAACACAGACTGGTTTGAAACAGAAACGGCCGCCATTTCGCCTTTGATTTTTTTTTCCTTTAAAATGCTTTTCAGGAGGTCCCTGATGCGGGTATTCCGTTCAGCAACAGCGTTTCTTTCATTCAGTTCAAAAGCATCCGGAATCGGCGCAACAGCGTAATTCACAATCACAGGTCCGGATTTTCTCCGTTCCATTTCCACTAACTTGATTGTGAGTGTGCCGATATTGATGCCAAGAACTGTTTTCGATTTTAACATGAAATCAGGTGGATTTAATCAGAGTTAAGGGATTATCCGAATCAAATAAAAATGGCGTCTGCGTATGATTTAAAATCTGACCGCTCAAAGGAGGAACACGCGTCCACCACTCCCTGAGATCCCATTCTTTCTTCTCCCTTGTGGATGATAAATCCTGATCCATTTTGCTTTGTACAAGCCCTCTGTGCGCAAGTTCAACATGAATCTGTTTTATATCCCCATATCTTTTCAGCGCGTAAGGATGAATAAAAAACATGGCTTTATTGTCCCTGCCCTGTGGAACATTTGAGTACACAACCTGACCAGTAAGCATGGTAAAAGGAGAAGCCTGCATCTGTTGTGCCTTTTTATCCTGATTCTTATTGAACAACAGCACATACACTCTGATTTGAACATCATCCGCCCACTCCATCACACTGGAATAATCCACTTCGATTTTTCCCCATGGGAAGTCTTTATTCGATCCGCCGCCTGTGGAAGCGCCAATCATCATGGATTTTGCCATCCCTGATTTTGTCGTGTAAATCACCTTCGAAATCTCCATCTTTTTCTGAACAGGAGCCGCTAATCCGCAGAAAGGTGAAATAAAGGACATCATGGTTAAAAGAAGTATGAATTGCCGTATTTTTTTTGACTTAATCATATGGATTCTTCCTTTTTTAATATTTCTGTATCCCTCATTATCTAATAAAATTCCGTATCCTCATTATTCTGAAAACCGAATATATCGGCAGGCTTAGCTACTGTCAAGAATATAGGTGGCAACTTTTTACGATTTTCACACATAACGTAAACAGACTGCGGCAAAACCAGCCGCTTTAAAATAGGAACCCCTTCATCTTTTTTATAAGATGTCACCACGAAGGACACGAAGAGCACGAAGGGTAATAAAAAGTTATGAGTGTTGAGTTTAAATGGGATTTTATTTGTTAACTCATAACTGGACTGCGGGCATCGTTGCCCTTGCCCTTGCGGGCGACTCAAGCCGTCCCTCTTCGCCATAAAAGGCTTCGAGTCAACACTCACAACGCAAAATTTTTTCTAATTTTCTTCGTTCTCTTCGTGCCCTTCGTGGTGATAATTATCTTTTAAGATACTCCCCGCTTGACTGGCCCGCATTTTCTCACACTATTTTCTATTACGGTTGCAGACTGCCGGTATCTTCTGCGTCGAAGATGAAAAACGACTTCGACACCCCAAGGTGGGGTTCCCAATTATTTCCAACACAAAGTAATCACTTCAATTCTTACAGTACGTTGCATCATACCAAAGGCTACCTGTCCTACGGGCAATATGCCCATCCGTTTTTCATCTTCTATCCTCGAATCTACCAGGCATTCCGCAACCTCATGACGAAACCCTGTGAGAAAAGCAGGCTAGTCCGCCACGTGAGGCGGTGGTTTACCGGATTAATTAAAGACAGAAAAAAACTTGCAGCCATTCTGTCTCCTGACTCCAGAATTCTGTATTCTTGATTATTAAGAGCATCCGGAAGTAGCACCACAGTTCATGCATTTAAGACAAGAACCGTTCCTCACCATCGTGAACTGCTGGCACTCAGGACAAGGGTCTCCTTCGTATCCTTTCATGCGCGCTTCTTTGATCAGAACTTTTGTCTGCTGACCTTCCTCCAAAACCAAAGTCTTTCCTTTATCCTTATGACTGCCGTTACCGTTCCCATTTCCGCCTCCGGGAAGGGAATCTTCCTTTATTTTTTCTGCTTTTTTTAACCCCAGGCTCACGGCTCGCGGATTCATTTTCAAGGGCAAATGGATTTGTTTTGCGTCTTCGACAATCCGGGTCGAAATAAGCTCTTCTTCTTCGAATTCAGGTTCTTTATTCATCGGACCCTGCTCCTCAAGATCTTCAGGTTTGACATGGGCCAGGTCCGACCGGCCAAGATAAGTGATCGCCAGCTCACGGAAAATATAATCAATGACTGAAGTGGACATCTTGATGTGCTTGTTCCCCTGCACCATCCCGCTGGGCTCGAATTTAGTGAACACAAAGGCCTCCACAAATTCCTCCAGCGGCACCCCATACTGAAGCCCCAGGGAAACCGCAATGGCAAAACAGTTCATCAGTGACCGGAAAGCAGCCCCTTCCCGGTGCATGTCCAGAAATATCTCTCCCAATTCCCCTGTGTCATATTCCCCTGTCCTTAAGTAAATCGTGTGCCCGCCCATTTTCGCCTTTTGCGTGTAACCGGCTCTCCGTTCAGGCAGCTTTTTTCTTTTAGCGATATAACGATGGATGATTTTTTCCGTGATCTTCCCTTGAGCTTTTAAATCAGAAGAAACCGGACCCGTTTCCTTTTTGGATTCCTCCGTCTCCGTTTTAATATTCAACGGCTGGCTGAGCTTGGACATATCCCTGTAAAGCGCAATCGCTTTGAGCCCCAGTTTCCAGGAAAGCAGGTATGAGGCTTTGACGTCCTCTATGGAAGCTTCATGCGGAAGATTGATGGTTTTCGAAATGGCCCCGGAAATAAACGGCTGAGCCGAAGCCATCATGTAAATATGCGCATGGGGGCGGATGAAGCGTCTGCCGTATTTCCCGCATTTGTTGGCGCAGTCAAAAATCGGCAGATGTTCGTCCTTGAGGTGAGGTGCCCCCTCTAATGTCATGGTGCCGCAGATATAATCATTGGCTTCTTTGATCTGATCCGGGGTGAACTGCAGATATTCCAAAACCGAAAAATGAGGATCGTTCAGCTGATCTTCGCTGATTTTAAGGACCTGGACGCAAAAATCCCTGCCCAGGGTACTCACGTTAAAAGCAAACCGGACATCAAAAACCGACGGAAGTATTTGATTGATTTTGGCCAGCAGTTCCCCGGTAAATCCTTTTTCTTTCAGACTGGCCATGTTGATAAACGGACTGTCTTCCAGGGACCCCCTTCCCAGTGCGTAAAAAATGATGTCCGATATCTTCTCAGCGGTATATCCCAGTTT
>JAFGBW010000032.1 GCA_016932965.1 Candidatus Auribacterota bacterium | reverse complement strand
AGCCAGAAGACTCACTGAGATCAACTGAATGATCGTGATGAGAATATCCCATGTATTCAAAAATGGACGGAGGGTGTCCCCTCCGTACAAAAGCTGAAGCATGTCATTTTGTGTTGTGATCTGAAAAACGGGCAGGACAGCAACAAGAAGGATTCCAATGATGATCCCAAACCCTCCGAAAAACGCGGACAAAATTCCAGTTTCACCCATGAACATCAGCCGGATGAAATTCTTTTGCGCGCCGACTGCGCGCATCATGCCGATTTCAGAGGTCCTCTCCAGCGCGGCCATGGTGAGCGTGTTCACGATGATCATGATGGCAACGAGAAACAAAAACATCACAAAGCCGAACAAAAATCCCTTGATCAGCACTGAGAGGCTCCCGATCATGCCGGAAGCCTTTTTCCATGTGATGGCCCTTGCATGAAGGTTGTTCTCCTCAAGGAGACGGTTGAGTCTTTTTACAGCCTCGTCAAGGGGGACATTTTTGTTCAATTTGAGAAGCACCAGGTTGTAGGTCCCTGATTCAAGATTCAAGGGTTTCTCAACAACGGATTTAGTGATCACGGGAGTCTCGGTCTCATGAGCGGCAGTCATGTTTTCCGTGAACATTTTTTCATCCTCAAAGGAGGAATCCAGATCGTCGTTGTCGAGGTTGAGCAGTTTTTTCTTATTTTCCGGCAGAACTTCCATTATTTCCGATGCAGCAAAGTAGCCCATGCATTCCCGGTAGGATTCAATGTCCATGATCATGAAATGTCCCCAGAATGTGTTTAAAGCACGGTATTTGATGATGCCTTTGATGCCCACCCTGACATCCGTTGTGGAATTCTCATTGTTATATCCGAGAAAAACCCCGTTGGAACTTGTTTTCAAATCGGTTTTGTTTTCCTTTGCTTCCCTGCTTAAATTTTCTTCGATGATTGTTCCCCCTTCCGGAAGGAGCCAGAGATTGGTGAAGTTATAATATTCATTCCTCGCAAAGACCGGCACCAGGATGCCTTTTTCTTTTGGTTTAAAAAGGCGCCCCTCAATCAGCGTGAGGTTGTCCGGGAACATTTTTTCATATTGGGTAAAATCCACTCCCAGAAGATAGACCCAGGTGGGATCGCCCTCCTCATTCAGGCCCATGGCCATATTTTTGCCCGCAGGCAGGAATTTTTCCACGAAGGTTTCGCCATCGAGCACTTTTTTGATGTCAGGATAATTATGGATGGGTTCCACGGCTTTTCCATAGAACTCAAAGAGGATGTTGTCTGATTTTTGTTTATCAGAAACAATCACCACATCCCCCAGAAAACCGTTGATGATATTGTCCTGAAGTCCTTTTTCCATTCCGGCAATAATACCGTTGCCGATGGTCATGAGCAGAGCGCCGAGGAATAAAATGGTGCCGATGACAAGGCTTTTCCCCTTGTGACGCCAGATGTTACGCCAGGCGATTTTGAGGATCAGTTGCATGACTCTTTGATGATCAATCCGTCTTTGAGCTGGACGATTTTCCGGGCATACTTGAGGACATTGGGATCGTGGGTTGAAAAAAGAAAGGTGGTTTTTTCCTGTTCATTCATTTTTTTCATGAGTTCCAGGATCTGGGCGCCTGTCTGGGAATCCAAATTCGCTGTGGGTTCGTCCGCCAGCACGATATCCGGATTGGTCACGAGTGCCCGGGCGATGGCCACGCGCTGGCGCTGCCCACCGGATAGCTCCGCAGGCCTGTGCCGGAGAAAATCTTTCAGCCCGACATCGTCAGCCAGCTTCTCAGCGTGTTTTCTGATTTCTTTTTTCGAATGTTTTTTCATGAGCAGGAGGGGGAACTCGATGTTTTCCGCCACGTCCAGTACCGGAATGAGATTGAAAGTCTGGAAGATGAACCCGATCTTGTTCAGGCGGATCTGAGTGATTTGTTTGTCATTCATGAGTGTGATTTCCTCATGACCGATCCTGACGCTCCCTTCTGTGGGGAAATCAATGCATCCGATGATATTCAACAGAGTGGTTTTCCCGCTTCCGGACGGACCGATCACACTCAAGAGGTCTCCGGTTTCAACGGTAAAGTTCAGGCCGCGTAATGCGGGAACAAGGGTCTTCCCGAGAGTATAATTTTTTTTCAGATTTTTTATTTCGATGATATCCACAAGAGATCCTTTTTCTGTCCCCGTACAAATTGAAATCAAATAATCAAACCGAAATGATCCCGGCGACTATAACTGTCCCTTTTTTCATGATCCGTTCCTTTCCACCCTTTTTCTATGAAACGAATGATTCGATGAATGCATTTAAAATAACAAAACAATACGCAAGGTAAATCAATTAATCCCTTTTCCCGGATGGTTAAGAAAAAATTTCAAACTCATGAATTCTAAGCAGAAACGGCTCCGAGTTCAGAACCCAGAAGGGCTGTAAATGGATTTTGCTGGGATGAGATCAGGCCAAGGGCAGTCAATTGTTCCCTGATAAAAGCTCTGAATAGCGGTTCATAAAATAGACTCGTGTCATTATATTTCCTTAAAATGGGCGCTAAAAAATCAATAAACCCCCTCATAGTAGTCAGCTGACGCTTTCCCTCGTTACGCTTCCTGTCTTTTTTGACTTCTTCAGCGATCTTCGTAAAAAGTTTTTGTCTTTTTTTTGCCTCATCACGGCGGAATATCTTTGGTATATATGCTCTCCAAGCGGTTGCCCCTTTTTGTTCAGATAAATTTGCTTTTCCTGATTCAGGGGGAATAAAGCCAAGAACATCAGCCCTGGCAATACTCATATTTTCAGGGACTCTTGCCGTTTTACGTTCTGAACCGGCACGCCGTAAAGCTTCAACCTCTTGCCTTTGAAGTATGGAATCCGTGATTTCCTCCCCTTGTAAAGTTCTCCCTGTCAGTCTTTCAAACAAGAATTCAACATACATCTGGAGATTATCCGCCCGGTCATTTAAAAAATTTATAATCGCTTCCGCCTCTTTTCCGGAATAACCCGCTGATTCAACCAGTTCAAGGAAGGACTCTTTCTGTTCTTTGAAAAGCTTTATTGTATCAGCGATTTCCTCTCTGTCATATTCCTCGAATTTTACCTCGGGAATATCTGTAAGCCAGCCATTTCTCGTCAGATTGAGATAATAGAGGTCAACAAACCCTTTTATATTTTCTGTTGTGTCGAATCCCACATCATGATCAAAATAAACAGGTACAGGTTCCTTCACTCCGGGACCTAAAATGCCTTTCTGATTATTGAGATGCGGATCATACTTGCCAATCAGCGTATTAAAAACCAGCTGAGCGCTCCTGGCTTTTTTTGCATCTTTTTGCACCAATTCTTCTATTTGATAACTTTCGGCTTCTCTTGTTAAATAAAAACCATCTTTACTGCTTCCAATCCCCTCCAGGTTTCTTACTTCTTCTTCAATAAGCGGCCGGATTTCAACGGTATTCACTCTATTCCGGCCTAAAAGGTAAGCCAGGTATTCCCGCCTGTAATCATTTTTATATTGATGACCCCCATGACCGCCTTCCTCCAATTGTTTTAAAAGAAAAGTAATCCTCTCATTACTTTTGTCCTGTAATCTTGTTTTTTCACGTCCATCCGATTGCTGTTCTATCCCTATGAGACTATATTCATGCACAGCCTGCGTTCTTGATTCCAGCGGTGTTACACCGGGATTCCGCATTTCATTCAGGATTCTTAATATCATGGCCGCCAGCCGGGCTTCAGTCTGACCCTGTTGATCAGCAATTCGTTTCAGTTCATCGATCAGAAGGGACAATTCCCGATGCTGATTAAACCATGAAACCGGAGCCAATAATCGGGCATTGTTGTTCGAATGAGACCCTTTTGCATAAAGATATCCTGTATGGATATTGAAATAACAAAGGATCAGTAAAAACGATATAAAAGATATGTTTTGCCGCTTCAAGCCATTACCCTTTCTTAAAGCAGAAAGAATACGTCAGCAGAGGATATTTTCTCTATCTTATAAATTGCCTGAAGATTTCTTCAGGATAACAGGATAATAATACCATATTATAACAGTCCAGTCAAATTTCCGCCTAGTAATTATTCAGTCGATTCTCGTGAAAACAAGTGAGGCTCAAGATATGGGATTATAATTCTAGTTCCGTTTTATACGTCTCAATTTTTCTTTTGTTTGGACTGCGGGACTCCCGTTAGTTACGGGTAACTTCATCTTCCATCTTTTCCATCCTGATTTTCAATTCTTAATTCTCGATTCTCCATTCTTGCTTATCAGTTGTTATTTTTTAATGCGTACTATTTTACCCGCCATTATATTTTTCAGGATTATAGTGATACATTTTCCCCCCTCCTTTTTTCCGGGGAATGATTTTTGGCTTCAAAAATCATTCCCCGGCCAATAAAATTTTTTTGAAAAGGGTGCAGGTAAAAACTTTTTTTATAAAAAAAGTTTTTACCTGCATTCCCGGATTTCCTCTCCCTTATTCTCCATAGAGCTGGCTGAGTTTTTCCTGGAGGCGGAACATTTCATCTCTGAATCGGGCGGCTTCCTCGAAGTGGAATTTTTTTGCTGCAGAGGTCATTTTGGATTTCAGGCTTTTGATTTCCTTTTCCAGGGCAGGCAGGGTCAGGGGGACTTTTTTCCCGGGGGATTCCTTTGGTTTTTCCGGCGGCATTTCCACGGTCACGTAATCCTGTTCATAGATGCTAAGCAGAATATTCTGCATGGATTTGATGATGGTTTGAGGGGTGATGCCGTTTTTTTTGTTGTATTTTTTCTGGATTTCACGCCGGCGGTTCGTTTCCGCTATGGCTTTGCGGATGGATGCTGTTTCGGTATCCGCGTACACAATGACCCTGCCCTTCACGTTTCTGGCCGCGCGGCCGAAGATCTGGATCAGAGACGTTTGGGATCGTAAAAATCCCTCCCGGTCTCCTTCCAGAATACCGATCAGGGATACCTCGGGAATGTCCAATCCCTCCCGGAGGAGATTGACCCCGATCAAAACGGAAAACTCTCCTTTACGCAGTCCACTGATGAGCTTCATCCTTTCCATGGTTTCCACATCCGAATGGAGGTATCTGGCCTGGATGCCTCTTTCGGAATAATAATCCGTCAATTTTTCAGCCAGGCGCTTGGTGAGCGTGGTCACCAGAACCCGCTCGCCGGAAAGGACGACTTTCTCGATTTCTTTCAAGAGGTCATCCACCTGGTGAACGGTTGGACGGATTTCAACAATGGGATCAATGAGACCCGTGGGACGGATGATTTGTTCCACAACATGATGACGGGATTTTTCCATCTCATAAAGAGAGGGAGTGGCGGACACGTAGATGATCTGGTTTATTTTCCGGCAGAATTCCGTGAAACTCAACGGGCGGTTGTCAATGGCGGCCGGGAGGCGGAAGCCAAAATCCACCAGCGTGGTTTTCCGGGTATGGTCTCCGGCCTGCATGCCTTTTAACTGCGGGATGGATATATGGCTTTCATCAATGAAGATGAGATAATCCTCAGGGAAGAAATCCAACAGGACAAAAGGGGGCTCGCCGGGGTTCCTGCCGTCCAGATATCTGGAATAATTTTCAATCCCCTTGCAATAACCTGTTTCCCTGATCATTTCCATGTCATAGCGGGTTCTTTGTTCCAGGCGCTGGGCCTCCACAAGTTTATTCTGCTTTTTATACAGCTTAACCTGGATTTCCATGTCTTTTTCAATCTGGACAAGGGCGCGCTCCAGATTTTCCCTGGTGGTGGTATAATGCTTGGCAGGAAAAATGAGGGCTGTGTCCGGGGTCTGGAGAATTTTTCCGAGCAGGGGATCCATGATGTGGATTTCCTCAATTTCCTCATCAAAAAAGGAAATCCGTATGGAACGCGCTTCAGAAGACGGCGTGATGATTTCCACGATATTGCCCCGTACCCTGAATGTTCCCCTTTTGAAATCAAAATCATTGCGTTCATACTGGATTTCGATCAATTTGCGGAGAAAGGCGTCCCGGTCGAATTTCTGTCCGGTCTGCAGGGAAACAGCCATGTCGCGATAGACCTTGGGAGAGCCTAATCCGTAAATGCAGGAAACAGAAGCCACCACGATCACGTCCTGTCTTCCCAAAAGGGCGGTTGTGGCGCTATGCCTGAGCCTGTCGATACGGTCGTTGATGGCGGAATCTTTTTCAATATAGGTGTCTGTGGCAGGGATGTAGGCTTCAGGCTGGTAATAATCGTAATAGCTGATGAAATATTCCACGGCATTGTCCGGGAACAGCTCTTTGAATTCGTTGTAAAGCTGGCCTGCCAGGGTTTTATTCGGGGAAAGGACGAGCGTGGGCCGGTTCACATTGGCGATGATGTTTGCCATGGTGAAAGTTTTCCCGGAACCCGTCACACCCAATAAGACCTGGTGTTTTTCACCAGCCTCAACGCCCTGCGTCAGTTTCCCGACAGCCGCAGGCTGGTCGCCTTTCAGCTCATAGTTTGTTTTTAATTTAAATACATTCATCTTTTGAAACTTGTAAAGAAATACGATTCTCTTTACTATTAACTACCATAAAAATTCAAAAAGAAAGTCATTTATCATATTATAGTCTTAATATGTCACCTGAATGGAAAGTGAAGAATGAAGACCATACTCATCATTGAAGATATGGGGAGGCAGAGTTATATATTAAAATTTGATTTAAGCAAACTGGGATATAACATATTGATTGCGGAAACTGGAGAAAAAGGGCTTACATTGGCAATATCCTCAAAACCTGATTTGATAATCCTGGATATCATGCTACCTGGAATGGACGGATATACGGTATGCATGAATATAAGGTCTCATCCGGAGATCAGTCAAATTCCAGTAATAATGACTTCAGCTTTATCAGACAGAAAGGCAATAGAAAAAGGATTAAATTCAGGAGCGACGTATTATCTGGTAAAACCATTTAAGTTTGAGAAATTGAATCAGGTAATCGTCAGATATACAGGAGAAGCCTGATAAGGGCGACAAGGAAGTTTAATTCTTAAAACAGAAGCCTCTTAAAGCTCCCTGCCGGGAATTCGCGTTCGTAACCATGCAACGGTTTTTGGCTCATTGAATTTTTATCAGAATAATCTGTGAAAATGCGCAACCATTTGCATTCAAAAATAAAAAACAAACAGCGAGCCGTTGACTGTGGGCATCCCTGTCCTGGCCCTACAGATTAATTCTTCGTCCCTCTTCGCCATAAAAGGCTTCGAGTCGTGTCCTTCATGGTGATAATTATTTTTTTAAGATACTCCCGTATCTGTCAAACTTTACCAGTCCAAAGGCTGTGCCGGTGCGGAACCGGAAATGACACCTCATTTACCTTACTAAAGCCGCCTGTTTAAAAAATCCCTGTTTGTAATGATACCGGTGCATATTTTATTGATAAGCCTCGGGATTCCTCCGCTTTTTTCATAGATATTTTTCAGTTCTTCCCCGTCAAAATAATTTCCACTTTTGATGTCCGCCTTCATGAGCCTGTATTTAATATAATTGTTTGTTTCCCTTTCATTTAACGGGGAAAGCCTGACATCCAGAAAGATGCGGCTTCTCAAAGAATTATAACAGGGATGCTTAAGACGAATCGGGAAAAACTCCTCGCCGAACAGGATGCAGGTCAGTATTTTCTTATTATGCGCCTCAAAATTGCTTAATGTCCTGATGGTGTGGAGAGCATCGGCTGAAAGGAAATGACATTCATCAATAAAAAGAACCGGCTTCACGTTGTTTTTGTATGAAGTCAGGATGCAATCACGTAAAATTTTGATCATTTCACTTGAATCGGTTATGGACTTTTCGGATTTATGACCGAACGCCTCAAGAAGAAGTTTGAGCAGGGCGGTTTTTGTCATATGCGGGGTCACAGGGACCAGGATGGGAAGGAGTCTTCCAAAAGGCAGTTTTTCAATGACAATTTGTGAAAGCATGGTTTTGCCTGTACCGCTTTTACCTATAACCATGCACAGGGATATGTCCTTTTGAATCGTCTTGATGATATTAAAGACGGCCTGATCATATTGTTCATTTCTGAAATAAAATTTTGTATTCAACGAATCTCCGAAAGGATCAACCGGTATGGACTTTTCAGGAATGAATCTTTTATTTTTGATCCCTGTTGTTTCAGGAACCTGTGAAGACACAATCAGATCCGCCAGCATGTTTCGTTTCATCGTCAGTTTTCTGGAGCGGGATTTCTTTTTGACAGGGATTTTCTGATTCACCTCTTTTTTAAGGTTGTATTTCAGCATCCTGTTGACAGTAAATTTAGAGGCCCCCGGTCTGGAATGAATGGTCGCTTGTTCCGCTTTCATTTTTCTCCCTTTTTTTTGGATTTTTAAACGCGAGTCAACAAACCGTTAAAAATAAAAAACAGAGATAACGTTCGGGAAGAGACAAAAATGGAACAAGCGAGAGAGGAAAAATTAATAACTTGAGGCAGTGTATTAATAAAATATTCCCATCTTTTAAGATGAATGTGAGAAAAATAATAAATTTTCTTACTTTTTGCAATAGAAAAAATACAGAGAAGACGGCTTGCGTAAATAGAGGTGTCTTCCATTGTCCGGAAGAGTATCAGGTGGAAATTATTTATGGTTGATTTTTTCAAGAATGTTGGAAGTTCTATTGTTTATCTT
>JAFGBW010000270.1 GCA_016932965.1 Candidatus Auribacterota bacterium | reverse complement strand
TGCCTTAATCAGAAAGGAAAAGAATATATTAAATTCAAATGCAGTTGTCCAAATTTTTTATGGATAGCAGTAAGAAAGAGGGGGATATCAGGCGGATTTTTTCAGGAGGATGTCCGAATAAGGATGGTCCAAATCGTCCGGGGCTGTGTTTAACAGGTACGAAGTAAACATGGGTTCCCTGATCCTGAGAACGGAATAGGGGATTAATATAAAGTCCGGTCTGACTTGAATGATCAGGGATTCTATCTGGGAAATCTGTTTGCGTCTGGTCAGGATCAGGAAAAATAAAGCCCTGAATATCATGACGATGATGGACGCAGCTAAAAAAAAGGCCGCAAAAAAGATTCCGTGCGGGCTCGGTATTTGGGCCAAGATCAGGATGATCAGGACGGCTATATAGAGGGACACATAGAAATGCTTTTCAACCATCTTGTTCATGGTTTCTTGTTCGGGATAGGGCTGGCCGGGCATAGGGGGATTCCAAAAAGGGAAATGGATGATTTCAATTTCATCATAATCCGGTCTTTGATGAAGCATATGCAGGATCAGGTACGACAGTCTCTGATGGGGATATCTCAGGTCATCCTTAATTTGATCATGGGTGATGCGGCCTGTTTTTATGTTATGGATATAGGCTTCATACAGCCGAAAGGTCGTGAAATCAATCGGCAGAACGAATTTTTTATTATCGGGGTTTTCCAGTTCATCCTGCATTTTATGATCAATGACAGACATAGTTCCGTCGTGATTCCAGACAAAGACTTGATCATGTTTTTTCCCGGGCTGACCGGATTTGAGCACCTCTTTTGATGTCTTGCTTTCGCTTAACGGAGCAAGCTGATACTCATGCAGGGACGCTCCTGGCTGCGTCAGGAAACAAAATACCAGAATAAAGACAATAATGGATTTTATGGATGAGAGGACGGTATTCATGATTTTAATGATACCCGCTTAATTGACTTGCGTCAAATTTTGAGGCCAGAAATAATCTGATAAACCATCGGTATGGTTTTTGGATTTAGTAAAGTGTGACGGATACGGAACTGCCAATAAATTTATTGCACCACGGAGGGGAAGGGAATTTAGAATTGAGAATGGTTGATAGTTGATGATTTTTGGTGGTCAGTTGAAAGGCTTGTTCATTTTTCTCAGGCTGGCTGAATAATGATCCCCGCAAAGGCTTGAGGGACGCAGAGGAATGGGAAGATAAATTTTTCAGACAGGATTCACAGGATCATTAGGATTTTTTTTATCACGGAAGGCACGAAGTACACGGAGGTCATCTTGTTTCGCGCCGATCGGTATTTATTCTCCATCAACCAACAAAGGGCGATGGAAGCTTCGGGTAAAACATTATCTATTGATGAAAATCCTGACAGCCACAGGGCTGATGGATCCGGGATATGCCCGATATCTTCCGTATACCTATGAAGGGAACCTGAAGGAACTCTTGATTGAGATCAAAAAGAGGCTGATTCGATACATGGAGCAGCTTCCCGCGGCATGCAGGAGAGAAGAGAAGATGAGCGCCCGGGCGCCGGATTCTTTACCCGCGGAGGAAAAACGCAAATTCGGATATCTGGAATGGCTGAAAGAAAAACTAGGTGAGAATTTACGGGCCGTGGTGGTTTATGGCTCATCCGTCAGGGAGGATGAGGATTATCACGACTATGACAACTACGTGGTGGTGAGGGACCTTGATGAAGCATACAAGGTGTTAAAAGGGGCCGGAATCACCTATGATATTGAAACAGGACAGGTTCACTGGCAGGGTCATGCCGGCAAGGAAGTGACGCTCAACCTCATCACGGAATCCGCCTATCCTTATATTTCACGATACAACCAGTATTGTGACCGGACAGTGAACCAATGCAAGATCATACACGGTGAAGTCAGTTTCTACAGGGTGAGTTCCGGGGAGGTTATGGAACGCAGCATGAGCAGTTGTTACATCAGGCTTAAAATGCTCAGAAGCGCGGCGGTCTGGATTTCGAGGAACCCGTCGGAGCTTGTCGGCAAACCGGCTCTCTTTGAATTTTTTGTGAAACATGCCCAGTTTTTCATGACAGTGAATCTCAATCTGAACCATCCTGAAAATGATTTCAGGGTTCTTTCCAAGGAAGAACTCAGGGAGGAACTCCGGAAAGTTGGGATTGAACCTCTTACGTGCCGGTCCGATCCGGCGTACATTGCCCGGAGCATGGTCCAGGCCGCGGTGGATGCTTTCAGGATTCACGCCATGTTTTTAGAAAATATTCCTCCTGATTTTTCTTTTTTTGATCCGGAAAAAATTCCGGAAGCGGTCCGGGAGGCGATGCGTCGTGTGATGAGGAGGAACGGTCATTTTGTCGTAAGGTCCCGTTCGGTGGTTGAGATTGCCGGCTGACCGGTCTGAACAGATGATGTCCTGATTGGCTCTGCAACAGGTTGTGTCCTTTGACGTTTCCGGTATTTGTGGTAAATAGTTTCCATGATGAAACATAGATTCAATGTCCTTATTGCATGGCTGCTTTTTTTTGGATTTCCCGTCTTCGGGCATTTGACGGCAGCGACGGGAAGTCTCTGTCCGGGCGAGGCCTGTCTGGCTCCCTTGCATCAGGATATCCCGGTGATTTCAGACAAACAGGGAAGGACCTATGTATTAAAAAAAACGACCGGCACGGTACATGGCAAGGAACAGGTGTTCCTCTTTGCAGAGCAGTCTGCGCCTGTCCCCTCCGTACAACATGATGAGGATGACGATATATTAGAATGGTATTATGCAGATGACCTGGAACAAAATCCCTTATTCAAAGAGGCTTTTCAAAAGGGGTTTACCGGAAAAACAGCAGGCTACATTTCCTATATCATTCATCCGGACCGCCATTTTTGGTTCATGACCTATGAAATCACCCATATAGATGTTCATTACTTGTTTCGGAAGCAGGGATTATTCACGGCGTTTCTTTTGAAGATGAGCGAAACCTGGCCTCCCGGGACACGGCTGATCATCAATAATATCGAGCAGGAGGAGACGTATGATGCGCTTATCTCGCGGGAGAAAAAGAGTCTTGTGGAGGCCTTCCGCGGCACTCCTTTCAATACGGTTTTGGAACGATGCGGGTTTAAAGTGGAAAGAATCCACGAAGGATATTCGAAACTGTCCGGTGATATCTATGATGTACATGCGGTTTTTAGACCCGGAGAACTTCCGCGTCCGAAATTCCCTTTCAGTTTTCCCAGTCTGGGTTCATTGTTACAAAAGCTGCGGATTCCGGGGAGTTCCGCCTGATTGAATCTGTAATCGGGTATTGGATCAGACAAGGGTTCTAAAAGCAGCCATCATCAGCTTCACAAAAACTAAGGAGAATTTTTTCACCACGGAGGGTGGAAGGAATTGAGAATTAAGAATTGAGAATGGGAAGTTAATGAAATAATTTTCCTCTCATCTTTTTCATAAAAAATTTTATGCGCGGAGAGATTTTTCCCTGAAAAAGCTCTCCGCGCATCGCTTAAAAATTTTTTGGATAGGGGTGCGGGGAAAACCTTTTGCTGCGGCCATCCTGGCCTTGCCCTTACGGGTTCCCTTTGGTCACCAAGCTCCGACATCCTGTCTTCGCTTCTT
>JAFGBW010000269.1 GCA_016932965.1 Candidatus Auribacterota bacterium | reverse complement strand
GATCTATTAAGGCTCAAAGGGGCAAAGGCACAGAGGCACAAAGAGGAAAAAAGAGAAAGAATCAGTTTCGCGCGAGGGAAGAATAGAGAATAGAAAATAGAAATTATGAATTGGAAATTGATGAAATGATTTCCCTCTCATCTCTTTTATAAAAAATTTTATGCGCGGAGAGATTTTTCCCTGAAAAATCTCTCCGCGCATCATTTAAAAATTTTTTGGATAGGGGTGCGGGGAAAACCTTTTTTACAAAAAAGGTTTTCCCCGCGGCTTCCATCGCCCTTCCTTGGTTGATGGAGAATGGGAAGAGGAAAATGGGTGTTGACTCGAAGCCTTTCGTGGTTAATAAATTAAATCACCATGTTGATCCTTTTTCCAATCCAGTCTGAAAAGTATACCGCCAGATTTCCCCTGGTCACGGTCATCCTCATTGCATTGAACATCATCATCGCCGTTTATACCACGGTCATGACCGATAAACAGGAAAAGGTCCTGGAAGGTCTTCAGGAGGAAATGAGCGGGATCGAAATCAGATATATCAAGCCGGGAGCCATCGTGCGTCTTCTGTCTGAAAAAGGGGGAAGGGAGGAATACAATAAAATCATATTGTCCGGGAAAATGATCCCGAAACAGAGCGAAGATTTTCAGAAATGGCTGGCTCTATATGAAAAATATCAGGCAACGATCGATGAAAGCGTCTTTGTCAGATGGGGCTTCATTCCCAAAAAAAAGGACCCCGTCCGGATATTGACCTCGATGTTCATTCATGCCGGTTTTCTTCATCTGTTCTTCAACATGCTCTTTTTGTGGACAGTCGGCTGCAACATGGAGCATGCCTTGAACGCATTTGTTTTTCTGCTGTTGTATCTGGCTTCGGGCACGGCCGCCGCCCTGTTCCACCTGCTTGCATTTCCGGAAAGTATCGTCCCCTGTGTCGGCGCGTCAGGCGCGGTGGCGGGAATCATGGGCGCTTTCATGATCCGGTTTTTCAGATCCCGGATAAAACTGTTCGTTTTGATCTGGTTTATTTTCAGGCCTTATATCAACACCTTCCATGTGAGGGCCTACATCCTCCTGCCGTTTTGGTTCCTCCAGCAGATGCTCAGCACCATGAAATCTTCGGACATGGGCATCGCCCACTGGGCGCACGTGGGCGGATTTATCTTCGGGGCCGTGCTTATCTCTCTTTTTAAAGTCCAGGGACTTCAAAACACGATAGAAGCCTATGACAACAGACCGGAGGATGCTCCTGAAAATCCGTCCCAACATCCGGAAGCCACGACCATTCCGGGTGAGGCTCCCGACAAAAACATCTCCCAGATCCTTCCGGACCCGAAAATATTCTCCCTCAACAGCCGGATAAATAAAAATCCTTCCGACATGGAAGCCAGGCTGGAACTGGCGCGCATCTATTTTTCACAAAACCATGAAACCCACTGCATGCAGCTGTACAATTCCGCGGTCAAATTCCTCACTGACAAGGGCGAAACAGATGCCCTGACCGGATTGATCGCGGAATTGAGGGAAAAATCCCTGTTGAAGAAACTCCCGGAGGAAAACGTCGCCTCCCTTATGAACTTTTTTGATAAACAGGAACGCTTCAGGGAGGCGGCCTTCCTGTATTCGCATTATATGAAAAATTTCCCGGCGGGCGGAAAATACCCCTCTGCACTGGACAGGCTGATCTGGATCCTGAAGGAAAAGCTCAACGACATCGAAACCGCAGAGCATCTCAGCGCGTGGAAGAAAAAATCCAGGGGTCCGCAGTCATGACCCCGTCATGACGGTTGACTGTATTATAAACCCTTACCATCGTCCCCTGTTCCCTGATACTTCATTTTCCGCCATGGAGCGGATCCGTCATTCTTCCCATGAAAACGATACTCCGGTCTGTTCTTCCCTGATCAGGAAAAAAAAGGATGATCGGCACGGAAAATAACCGGCTCTGGCGGCTGAAGGCTTCGAGTCCCAATCCTAACCCATGTCTCCTCTTTGACCCAAGATGCTATTTTTTATCGGACAGCAGTGATGCCAACTAAACACTCTTGACAAACAACACAAATGAAGACCACACCCTCAATAGGGTCTGAAACACGCCTCGTATTTCATCAACGACCATCTTTTCTTTTATTAAATCGGATTCCCCCCATTGATATTGCCGCATCGGCGGATGCAGCCCGTATATGGTTTCACCGAATAAATAGTGGTATAAGAATTCGGCCCTTTTTGAGTTAAGAAAAACATAGCCGATCGTTTCAGGATTAATCAAATATCTGAAATAATCCCTGTTTGAATAATAGACTTTGATGTCAACGGCCAATAAATCGTTGATCAATTCATGCAGACAATTCCTGACAAATTCAGGCAGCACCCCGATGTCCATATGCAGTTCTATTTCCGTGAGATCCTCCTCAATAAGAATATCCCTGGCGAGATCCATCTGGGCCTTGAATTTTTTTTTGTTTCCGCCTGCTTGATAAACATGGGCCAGGATACAAATATTCTTTTTTCTTTTTGTTTTCCCTTTGGCAATCAGGGCCGAGCAAAAAGTCAGGTTCACCGTGCTCATCGCTTCGCCGTCATGCAGTTCTGCCACAGCCATATCGCCGACTCCGACTACAATATCCCCGTCCAGTATGATATCAGCAAGATCCGTGACGGGTTGTCTTCTAACCCGCCAGTCTCCATCTTTATTCTCGTTTAAAGAATAATATTTGATACGGCCGGCGAGGGATGCATCATCATGAGAGGCGGATGACAGAGGTGCCAGGGTATGATCCGGCCTGCCAAAAGCATTTGCGGCAAAAAACAATAATAAAATAATGGTGATGTTAAGATGTTTCATGACACCACAGTCAGTTACCTCTAACAAAAGTGGAGGCTTGAAATGGTTATCGGCTCAAAGCCTCCTGAATTAAGCCGCTGCATAGGGCATAACATTCATATTATTTTACAGTTAAATATTTTTATTTCACCACGAAGGACACGGAGAGCACGGAGTTCGTCATCATGCCTTGAAGGCATGATGAATTTCAAATGACAAATTTGAAATCTCAAACTGCAGGTGTCCGCCTTTTTTCCCTGCCATTCGCTATGTGGCATTTCTCATTCTCAATTCTCAATTCTCAATTTCCACCCACGCCCCTCAATCCTTTCATGCTGAATCGTCGTTCTGCATGGATATACCGTCGCAAATACCCGGGACGCTCCCGATGAACTGCTGCAGATAATACAGCAATTTGATGGAACCGTCAGGCTGACTGTC
>JAFGBW010000268.1 GCA_016932965.1 Candidatus Auribacterota bacterium | reverse complement strand
TAAAGGAACTCTTCAAATTGCGGATTTCCATCCTGACTGCACGTCTGATTTCGTCCTGCATGGTTTCCAAAGACCGCTCCGACTCCTCAACATAGAGTTTCGTCTGCTGATACAATAATTTTTCATTCTTTCTGAATAAATCCGACGTGGATGTAATGAAACGGACACCATAGGACTCGTCATTCAAATGGAGGCTGTCATTCCATCTCTCTTCCTGGCCGGATTTGGAATAATTCAGAACCAAGTTCATGTCAGGAAGGATCTTTTGCCTGGCGACTTTTGAAAGTCTTTTCTGATTTTCCAGAAAATCCCTGCCTTCGATCAATTCCACCCGGGAGACAAGGGCGATATTCATGGCCTCTTTTTCATGGATGCTATACTCAGAATAAACAAGCGGGGCATGGAGTTTCAAGTCTTTATCCAGGGGCAGAACCAGGAGGATTTTGAGATCATCCTTGGAATTTTCATATTCCTCATTCGCATAGGCGAGGTTGTTTTTAGCCTGCTGCAATTCAATGTTTGCCCGGTAAATATCGAGTGGTTCGGCCAGCCCAATCTTTTCCTTGATCCGGGCAGCTTCTGCGTGCTTTTCCAGGCGTTTGACTGAAGCCAGATTCAATTGAACAACGTGAGCGTTCTCCACAACCCGATAAACAGAAGAAAGGGTATTGAGGGTGATACTCACCTGGGCAAGGTAATACATCCGTCTGGCATGACGAACATTGAACTTTTGAGAACGAATATCAGAGAGGTATTCATCATCACGCCACCTGAAAACAGGCTGTGAAAGAGAAAACATTATACCGCTCAGATATCCGCTCGTTTTTTTCCCGGAAAAGGGCATGACAGAAATTTCTGTTCCATATGAAAAGGACTTATACAGTTCCACAGAACCTGAAAGAACTTTTTCGGAATCTTGTTCATCATGGTCCCATCCTACAGACATGGCGGGGATGATTTTCAATTCAAAACGGTTCTTTTCCACAGCCAGGGCAAGGGATGAAAATTGGACCTGCGATGACCTGTCCTTGAGGACACGGTTGAATTTCAATGCTCTGTTGACGGCCTGTTCCAGTCCAAGCGAAACAACAGGCGGGGCCTGATATTTTGACTGTTCGCTTTCGATTTGAGATCCAAAGGAGCCGGCTGAAACAAGTCCTGATAATAAAAACACGATCAGGCAGAAACGCAGGTCCACGGGGAACAAAAATTCTGCCGGACAATATAGAATCTGGAACATGACAGGGGAATTCATTTATCACCGGTTATTTTCTAAAAACCCGCCGGAACGTGAATCATTATTTTAACCGATTGCAAAAGAATAAACCATTCTTCCGGCAGATAAGATCCTGTCGGGTTTGAATACTCACTATCAGTATAACAGAGTTTGTAAGCCAGAAGACATCCCGCAAACAGGACTTTTTATTACCTCTCTAACTGGATGCGGGCCCGCTACCTGACCAGGTTCCACTGGCATAGGGCTGGGTCCAATTCCCTGAACCGGAAAGAGTGTTTCCGTTTCTGGTGATGTTCCCTGTCCAGGTACCGTTTCCGGCCTCACCTGATCCCTGCCAATTCACCACTCCGTCATTTCCGACGGAACCACTAATAGATCCGGAATATCCTGTTTGCGAACTGGAATAGGTGCCTGACACCGATCCGGTTTGTGAAATGTTCACTGAAAAATTTCCGTTAACAGGTCCCATTTCACTTTGTCCGCTCCAGTTCCCGTTCAAGCTGCCGTAATAAGTGGACACCCCTCCGCCGCCGCCACCGGAAGAGGAAGAAGATCCTCCGCCACCTCCGCCGCCGCCAGCCACTGCAGCCACTACTGCAACCCCGCCTGCGATTCCCAGCATGGTCGTGGTGCTGATTCCAGTCCCCGATGCTGATCCGCTTCCGGCAGCTCCGCCAGTCTGAGTTCCAGAAACAGATGACACGGACGAAGCCGTTCCGGCTATGCTTTTGATCTGCACGGCATCCTTAAAACCGGGAATGGCTTTCGGCACAACGCTTTTCTTAAATAAAACGGTTAATTTTTTCTTCAGGGCGTCCTTGATTTTGGATTTGATCCGTTCTTTCAGTTCATCAATGACTTTCTGGGTGAATTCATCCCTTGAACCGGAACGCTGTAATTCATACAGGGGGCTCTTGACGATCTGACCTTGTTTATTCTCCACCTCAAACATATATTCAACTGCCATGAGGGATTCGGAGGGTTTTGGAAGAACCGTAGCATATTCATTCCCTTCGATGAGATCCATTTCCCGGATATAAAAATCCTCCTCTCCTTTGGACCTGAAAAGACAATAGGCTGTCCGAATTCCTGCAGGATCTTCCGCTTTCATGAAAATCGGGGCTCTCTCTTCGGAATTGAAAACGCCCTGTGACTCATGAATGATAACCGTTTCAGAGATAGCCTCTGATACGATCAAATAGAAAAAAAACAAGGATAAAAAGACCCCTCTTCGAATGACTGACTGCATGGGAACGGCCTCCTTTTGGATTGAATGAATAATGGAAACCAGTTTATTCCCTCCATTTTGAAATGTCCAGTTCAATTCAGCCTTTTAATGAGCCATTCAAAGCTGCATAATCATGGATTATTTTTTGTTATAAAATGATATTTGCTCACCACGGACACGGAAAAGCACGGAGGAGGCGGGCGAAACGCCTGTAATTTGAGATTTGAAATTTGTCATTTGAGATTCATCATACCGAATAGGCATGATGACTTTCTCCGTGTCCCGCAGGGTGAAATAATTTACTTGATCATTTCCAAAAATGGTGTCTTAGAGTTTCAATTCTTCTTATGATCGCTTAAAAATCCGTAATGAAACAGGGCGATATAAAGCGGAACAAGAGTCAGAAGGAAAACAAGGGTTCTTGGAGTTAATTCCGAAATCAAGGTCAATTCAATGACAAAATGAAAATAGATATCCCACAGAACAAGAATAACAAAAAACAATTTCCATATCTCCGGGAAAAGAATTTTCCGGTCAAACACATAACCGAATAATCCGATCAAGGAAGGGATCATGATGGCCAGATCCAGCCATTCCGGAAGCGTGGACGCCTGAAAGGGGCAAACAAGAACGCAAAACATGAGCGTCATGTATACAAAATACAATCTCCAGAACCATTTCAATGCCGCTATCATTGCGCTAAAAACTCCCTGATTATATTCACGACCCTTTCCGTGGCATAGCAGTTCCACAAGGGAGGAACAAAAAAACGTTTACAGGTATTGGTATCTTTTTTTAAAAAAAACCACGAAAATCCCTAATCTAAACCGCATCCTTCATACTTTTCTCCTCGGCCAGGAGTGCTCCAAGGGTCCAGAACACGTCCGATGTGCGGTCCTGAACAAAGGTCGGGAATAAAATTCCCATGATCGAAAACAAAATCACCGCGACAATCCAGGACTCATGAAGGGAGGAATCCTCTTTTTTCCTCCCATTGTCAAAAATCTTTTTGGCAAACATAAAGATAAACATAATAAAAAGAAAACTGCCCAGTAATCCGCCCCTCACCAGAATATGAATCATCATGGAATCCCCTGATTTGACATTAGTACTATATCCCGATCCGCTTAGGGGATGCTTTTTAAACACGTCTATTGAATCGTTCAAATTCCCTCTTTTAAATATAAATAATGCTGTTTGATCTTTGTCCGATATCTCATCAGACTCGTATGCATTTTCATTGTTGTCCGGGACTGTTTTTTTTAATTCAATGTGACCGAAACGGCTCCCGAAAAAAATATTGTAATAGCTAATCATACTCTGGGGCATGAGATATCCTTTATAACAAAGCATGGAATAGGGGGAAACCTTGCTGAGGATCAAGAGGGTGAAAACAAGGGCAAGGAGCAGCTGCTTCAGAGGCAGGAATTTTTTCCTGACCAATAGATACGGGGCTAAAAAGAATACGCCTCCCAAAAATCCCTTAGATATCGCTGATCCCCAGCCGATCATGATGCACATCAGCCCTGAAAAAAATTTCTTCTGTGTCAATCCGATACTTTTCCCGGATAAAAGCGCCAGGATCACAATCAGACAGCAAAAAAGGGAAAAATTCCCAGGATGATAAAAAGTGGATACCGCCCTCACTCCGACACACGCTGCCACCACCGATATTCTGCTATGGCGTCCGGTATACAACCATTCGGTAAAGGGGCCTATTTTCAATATATCCTCATTCCGGGGGAACACAATCTGAAGGAACCCGAATATGGCAAGAGGAATGGCGGCCAGAAATAATATTTTAACTATCCGTTTCAAATCGATATTTTGTTGCCGGACCAGGGTTCTGAATACTAAAACAATGATGACGATTCTCAAGTGGGCCTCTGTATCGGCAAGAAACGAAACTGTTTCGACATGGAATAAACCGGTACGAACAGAAAAAAAAGTCGAGATGAATCCTGTCAGAATAAATCCCAAAAAAGGATAAAGATAAGACGGAACCGGATTTTCCCTTTTTTTAACGGAATAAAAAAGCAACACCAGTCCAGCCAGCGGAACTAAAAAATGATCCAGCCTGACAGGGACATTGAACAACGGGACATACGGGCCATAAAGCAGAATAAAAAACCAGATGATGATCCAGTTCTCATAAGAAATAGCGGAATCCGTCTTTATCTGATTCATGACTCAAATCTTCAATATATGTTCAAACAGCTTAATATGGGCCTTAATCATAGTCTGTTCAGAGAAGTGTTCAAGAACAAAAAGCCTGGCATTTTTCCCCATTCGGATTCTCCGTCCCTGTTCCATTTCAATGAATTCGGAAAGTTTGTCTGCCAAAGATTCTGCATCATCTGAACGAGCGACCAGGCCATTCTCTCCGTCCATGATGATTCCCAATTTTCCTATATAAGCAGATGCGATCACCGGTTTTTCCATACACATGGCTTCCAGGACAGCATTGGGACATCCTTCCAGAACCGAATTATGCACCAATGCATCTGCGTCATGATAATACGGCCGTATATTTTCAACCGATTTTCTGATCTCAACCCGGTCACAAAGGTTCATTTCCCGGATCATTTTTTCTAAATGATCTCTATCCTTTCCATCCCCCAGGATCAGACATTTCCAAAGACAGGAGGGCTTTCTTTTACACAAGTCAGCTAGCGCAAAAAGAAGAACATCCTGTTTTTTATATTCCATTACAAGGCGACCGACGGACAAAAACACAGTGAGGGATGGTTTGACGCCGTCATCCGTGAAAGCCCCCCCCTTCTCAACAGGAATGCCGTTGGGTATATATCCGGCTCTGTTGCCTATCTTTGTTCTGAAAAACTCATACGTCGGCTTATGATTGGTCACCAGGGCGTCATTCACGCAACAAAGCACGGATTCCACGCATTTATACCACGGAGAAAAACATTTTTGATAATCGGTACGGATAGTCGAGACGATCCGTGCTTTTGTGAATCTGAATATTTTAGCCAGACGTACTGCACAGCTTGCGATAAAAAGAGTGCCGAAAAGGATCTGGGGCTGAAAATCCTCCACGTTTTTTTTGATGTCTCTCAAAATGATAAAAAATGCCCTCCATTTTTCCCCGCGTTGGATTTCAGAAAAATAAAGCGGAATATTCCACTGTTCAATTTCATGATAATGAACGGCTTTCCTTCTTCCAAAAACATGGATCCGCACATCATGTCCGGCATCCTGAAGGCCTTTGGCCAGTTTCAGGAACTGCCCCTCACCTCCGCCTGCGGAAAGCCCGGCTATACACATCAGAATTTTCATGAAATGTTCTTATCTGAAAGGGGAATCCCCGAAGGGGCCTTCTCCGGTTTTCTTCAGTTCGAGTATCTTGTTTTTGATTTGTTCCTGCTTTTCTTCCTTGGATGCGCCTGAAAAACTCAATTCCTTTTCCGTTACCTGAAAGACATCGGCTGTCTGCGGAGGCGTCTGTATTTTTTCATATGCCGGTTTAGTCCAGATCGCGATGACCAGAACCAAAAGCAATGCCAAAAGAGCTATTTTATTTTGATCAGTCATGAAAGGATTCCTTCTTTCTGGCCTGATGTGCTCAATAAAAAATAAACATTCATTTCACAAAACAGATGGTCCGGGTCCGAGATTTGTTTATTAATGAAGATCTGATTAAGAAGAACCAGTTTGTCCTGGTGCATCAAACGGTCCATGAATGAAGCGATATCCTGATAAGATCCGGACAATTCTATGGAAACAGGAAAAAGATGAACACGGATTTTCTGCCCCAGTGTAAAAGGCTCTGAAAGCAGATTGGAATGCGGAGTGACGGATATGAGCTTTAATTGAGGAATTGTTTCGATCGCGTGATCGGCCAGAAGCAGAATGCTGCCCATTTCATTATGCCGTGTCAACAAGCGGGTTTGCTGACTCACCAATTCCTTCAACTTAAAGAGGTCCCTGGTCAGGGCTGGCAGTCCTTTAATAGCTGCGTATGCATTCTCCATTTTGATTCTCTGCTCTTCATAATGCAGCTTGTTCCGGTAAATATCTTTGCCTTT
>JAFGBW010000267.1 GCA_016932965.1 Candidatus Auribacterota bacterium | reverse complement strand
TGCGGGCCGTTCGAAACTCCGGAGACTCTTCTATCTTTCTGATTTCCGCCTGCTGAACATCAATCCGGTTGTTATTGACCTGTCTCTGCAAGTCGATGACCTGATTGACCGATTCATAACGCTGACGGAGCTGTGCCTCAACATTCTCCTGGGTCATGGCATCTTTTACTTTTTTGATATAGCGCAGTGCCACACTCTGAATCTCACGCTGCTCTTGCTGCTGTACAGCCGTTACCACCTGACGGACATTGGCGCTTTGCTCCTGCGGAATCCGGCGGTTCAGCTCCTGATACGAGGCGGCTGAATAACCCCGGTCCCTGTCTGAAGTATACAGCTGCCTCTCATTTTTATCGTTGGAAAGCCTGGTCTGCCTCATGAGATATTCCGTGTCCTGGTATCTGGGTTCGGTGCGTTCAACAGGCTTGGCGGAAAGACAGGCTGCGGTCCAGAAAACAGACAAGACGACCGGCACGGGTCCAAAACAGGTTAGGATATCACGGATTCTATTCATCAGACATGATCAGTTTGGCATCGATTTTATTGGCTGAAATACCCAATACTTTCAGACGGATTGCCTCATCCTGGATCATGACCAGATTTTCCGCCAGAGTCTGGCTGTCCGACCCGGTTTTGAGTTCAAAAGAGGCGACCCCGGCCACAAAACTCCTCTGGATCACCTGGGAGGTCTTTTGGGTCTTTTCTTTCAGCATGCGTTTCAAGGCCGCCAGCTGCCATACCTGGTTTACATCCGATATGGTAAGCTGGATGGAATTCTCTGAAGTCCCTTGCGCCCCCCATTTTTCTTCAATAAGCGGAAAAAGTTTTTCTATCATCTGCCTGGTGGCAACGGCGATGGCTTCGGAACCTCCTGCCGTGTCATCCACATGAGGTTTTGATCCTGTGCCGGAAGCGGTTCCGATCAATCCGGCTGTATCTGTCCTGATTGCTTTGGCGGTGACCGTGGCCTGATAAGCCCTCATGTTGGTTTTGCCGAGCACCGTGGCCGATCCTTTGGCAATGGCCCGGCCGACAATGATGACGTCTGCTCCGAACTGCAGTCCCAGGGAAGCGGCCGCCTGATTACTGCCGCTCATGGCCTGCAGGGCCTGGTCCCGTTTTAAATTGGCTTTAACCAGTTCCGTATCAATGACCGGATAATTTTTCTCCGTAAAAAAGGAAATCAGGTCGATTTCCGCCTGATGGACACTATAACCGCCGACATTTTTCTCATCCATCAGGATCATGATGCGCGGCTTCACGGTTTCTTCAGCTGAAACAGATGAACTGAGGCAGATTGATGAAAGAAAAAACATCGTCATGATCAGACAGGATTTTTTCATGGTCTTTTTTCTATCTTTAAAGTTTAGGGATTTTGACGATTATTTTTTTGCACGGCTCGCTGCGCAGCTGGTCTTCATCAACTGCTGTCAGGTAAAAATGATAGGACTCGCCCGGTTTCCCGTCAGTATAAACCCAGGAAGTATCACCGGTCTTTCCCAATAAAGATTTATTTTCATGAATCTCATAACAGGAAATATCCGCTTCCGGATTTCTGACCCATGAGAGCACGATCTCTGATATCCCGGAGATGGTTGCGGACAATCCCTGTACTGTTTTCGGAATCGGTTTGGTACTGCCCTGCATGCCGACGGATTGATCCCCCAGCAATTCATCCTTGTCCTGCGCGGCTGCGGCATAGAAATACTGGGTTCCGTCTTTCAGGTCCCTGTCAGTATAGGTCAGTTGTTCTGCCGGCACGATGGCTATTTTCGACAGTCTGTTTTCCTTATTCCCCCGAAAAATGAGATAATAGGTGATATCGTCCTCAGGATTTTGATCCCAGGTCAGGGTGATCTGTTTGACCTCTCCTGAGGAGGCGGTAAAACCGCTGACTTTATGGGGAACCGGTTTGGTCGTGGCTTCTTGAGGATCAGACAGCACTCCTTCCGCATCTTTACGATAGTAGGCGGCAACACGGTATTGATAAGTGGTCCCGTCTTTAAGAGAGGAAAAACCCTCTTTCTGGTCTACATAGCTGGTCGTATCCCTGCCTTTTAAAATAGTCAGCTGGGCAAACTCTTTTTTCTTTGGATCGTAACGGTAAATATTGTATCCGGCCGTCTGGGGTTCCGGGCTGATATCCCAGGAAAGGCTGACGGATTTGACCAAACCACTCTGGCAGACCAGATTTTCGATCTTGACCGGCAGGGCCAGCGTAACGGCTGAAAACTCCTTCGAAGGCGGACTTTTCACGCCCGCTGTATTGAACGAACAGATCTGATAGGTGTATTCCGTGTCGTCGGCTATCGGGTTTTTTCTGCTCTCTTTATCCAGATAATCAGCTGTTTTCGGATTTTTAATGACTGCGATCTCGCCAAATGCCGAGGACCCGTTCTTTCTGTAAATAATATATCCGGAGAGATAAGGGTAATCCGGAGGTTCCCAGGACAAGGGTATCTGGCGCAACATTTCGCTTTCTGCTTTCACTTTCCTGGGTGTCGGGGGAGGCCCTTCGGTGATAATTTGTACTGGTTTGGATTCATTGCCGACCAGTCCGTTCCTGGATACGGTCCGGACTTTATAAAAATACAGGGTCGAATCCAGCAGGTTTTTGTCCTGGAACACGATCAATTTTTTGCTGTTTGACTCAACGGATACTGTCTTATAACCCTGTTGTTCATCAACAACACTCCTTAAAATTTCATAAGAAGAGATGAGGTCGGAGCTGATCTTATTCACGGTGATAGCGGCACTGCGCACTCCGCCGGTGTAAGATGAAATGACCGGGACCGGTAAAGCCGTGGCTTTATTATCACCCATATCTTTACAGGCGGCCATGATAGCTGAGACCATGTTCTCCACCATATTATTGGCATGCTGAGACAAAGATAGACGGGTAGAGGCAGCCACCTGAGTATCACTGGCACTCCAGACTATTTTTCCGGTGGTGGTGTCAATGAGCCGGACCGTCAATCCGACTGAGGGGAGTTTAGTTGCTTTATACTGCTGATAACCGTATTCGGAAACCGTCCCGATCACGGTGGCGTTGACCCCCAGTATTTTACCCACTTCGATAGCGACTGAAGATTCCGTTACCCCTGACAGATTCATCTCCTGTTCTTTGAATATATTTTCTATCTGACTGCGTTCAATCAGCTGGTATTTATAGGTCTTCAGGATTTCATTGGTAAAAAAATCCGAAATGGATGATCCGGCCAGTTCCGTGGGCGCTTTAAAGGGAAGCACGGCGATTTTTTCATAAACCGTATTTTTGATTGTAGGGGACACAAAAACATCCAGAGAGCTTCCCGGTTTTTTAGCATCAAGATAAGATACGAAACTGAAAATCAGCAGAAAGGATATAATGAGACCAAAGCCGGATTTCGATTTTACTGAATCAATCATCTTCATTCCTTTTTTCTCCATGTCAATCTGAATAATAAAAAAAATTATAACATATTGAATGAGTCTTTAAAGTTTAATTGACAGGAATGCAGAAAAAAGGTTCCAATTAACATAGTACTCTCTTCTAAATAAATCAAGGCTTTTTGATAAATCACAGCCTGAAATAACTCGGAAATCCAGGAATCGGGCGGCATAGCCGGATGGCGGCTTTAAAAAACAAAACATCATCGCATCCTGTACCAGAAAAATTGATCATTTATTATTGTCTGGTTATCTTATACTGTTCCCTGAATGATTATTAACGGAGATGCAGACATGAAGAATACGCCGCCCGCTTCAGTTTATGAATTTTCCGTAAAAAATATCAACGGAAAAGAGGTGAAGCTTGCTGATTATCAGGGGCAGGTCCTTTTGATTGTCAATGTGGCAAGCCGCTGCGGTTTCACCCCGCAATACGAGGGGCTTGAAAAACTTTTCAAAAAATACGGCCCGGACGGACTGGTCATCCTGGGATTTCCGGCAAATAATTTTCTCTGGCAGGAACCCGGCACCGATGAAGAAATCAAACAATTCTGCTCACTCAAATATAAAGTGACTTTCCCCATGTTTTCCAAGATATCGGTCAAGGGAAAGGATCAACATCCTCTTTATCAATTTTTGACTTCAAAGAAAACAAACCCTGATTTTTCAGGTGGAATAACCTGGAATTTCAATAAATTTCTTATGGACCGCAAAGGACGGATTGCTGCGCGTTTTGGATCAACCGACGCACCGGATCATCCTAAAATCGCTGCAGCAATAGAAAAAGCACTGAAAGAAAACAGTTAATTTTAAAGGAGGAAAACATGCTTAATTTCATAGAAGCAGTGGGAGTTTCTGATAAAGGATTTAGCGAAGCGGTAAAAACCGCGGTTGAAGAAGTCATAGCCTCAGGCAAAAAAGTCCATTTCTTCCAGGTGATCGAGCAGAGAGGAGCCGTCAGGGACAGTAAAATCAAAGAATTTCAGGTCATCCTTAAAATTGCCGTCGAATAAATGAAATCATCTTTCCTGATCTTTGTTATTTCCATCCTTTGTTACGGGGTCTCTTTTTCCGAGGAGGAAGAAGGTTCGTTAAGTGGAAAGGCTTATACGTGTAATACGGAACTGGCAAAGCACTACATGGAAAGGGCAAAAAAAAGGCAGGCAGACGATGATCCCGATGGTGCGGCCGCGGATTATGCCAAGGCCTATTTATTTGATCCGAAAGTGGCCAATCAATACAACCAGACTGAAGGGCCGGAAGCGGCCAGACAATGGCTTAAAAAAGCGGGACAGACTTCTTTCAATGATGAAAAAATAACCTGCTGCCGAAAAGCCGTCAAAGCGGACCCGAATTGCAAAGACGCCTACCTGAATCTAGGCAGAATACTTTTTAAAACAAAAAGATACGATGAAGCGGCTGATGTCTTCCATAAACTTCTGGCCCTGGACCCGAAAAACAAAACCGCCCAGAAATATTTGAAAAAAACGCAAAAAAAAATGGCCGACGGTCAGTAACCTCCACCAGAAGCGTAAAAGAATCTACCCCGAAGGATACGGAGGAAGGCGTGACTTCGCTGAAGCCTGAAAAAATAACTGCTCCTTATCTGCGTTTTCTTCCTCTTATCACAACGAATGCTCCTTCCCCGTATCCTGATACTACTTTCTTGACATTCTCTGCTTCATGATTCTTAAACAGGGCCTGTCTGAATAAAAATTCATTGAAGCCCGACTGCCTCATGAGTTGGATGATTTCGTTCACAGAATAAAAATGCGCATTTTTATAAAACACGCTCTTATTTTGTTTTTCTGAGTATAATCGGCCAAGGTAACTCTGCCTGTCAATCATGCCCACTATAAAATAGCCGGTTCTTTTTAATATACGGTTTGCCTCCAGAAAAGCTTTATGAACATCATCGAGAAAGCATATGGCGGTAACCATTAACACAAAATCAAATGCTGCATTCTTAAGCGGCAGGTTTTCCGCATAAGCATTGATGAGATGAATGCCGCGGTTTTTAGCAATCCCCCCCATGTTCAGGGAAGGTTCAACACCCAGTTTCACACCAAGCGGAACGGCAAAACGCCCTGTCCCGGCGCCGATTTCAATTCCATTTCTTTTATCGGGGAGCAGTGATCCCACCGCGCGCAGCTCCGCTTCATATGCCGGTCTGTTTTCATCAAACCACTGATCATATTTCTCAGTATATTTTTGAAAGGCGTGATTTTTTTTCATCACATTTCACGTTAAACATTTTTATATAAGCTAATAAGTTTCTCTGCATAATGATGTTCCAATTCAATGAGATTCGCATTTTTTAAAAAAAAGGGGTGGTGCGTCGCTATGATTACCTGACAACCTTTTTTTGTTATTTTTTCAAATGCATTTTTTATCCTCATCACCCCGTCGATATCCTCTCCCGCATCAGGTTCATCTACAAGCAGACAATCCCTGCTGTTAAACTGAAAATTCGCTAAAACGCTTCTCATGATTTCCCCGTGGGAAGAAAAAACGGCTCTTG
>JAFGBW010000031.1 GCA_016932965.1 Candidatus Auribacterota bacterium | reverse complement strand
GCTTTTTTGTAAATTTTTAATTTTATTATTTATCTCCTCCCGGTTGTCGGATTCCGGATAGAGACGAAGGTAATTCTGGTAATGTTCCAGGGCTTCCTTCCGGTGATCAGGCATTACTTCACAAACCATAGCCAGATTGTACAGAAAGTGTTTTTCATTGGGAAACAAAACCAGTCCTTCATTCAACGTCTGATAAGCTTCCTCATTCAACTGCTGATTAAAATAAGTGATACCCAGTAAAAGATAGATTTCTTTGTCAGAACCGGCTGAGTATTTTTTGGCCTTGAGGAGGTCCTCTACAGCCTGTCTGTAATTTTGGCGGATTCCCTCCAATCTGCCTTTTATCTTTAAAAGATACCCGTCAGTCGGCTGGATCATCAATCCTTTCTTGACCGATTCATAACTTTCACTGATTTTTTTCTCCTTGAGTAAAGCCAATGCCAGATTGCTCAAATGAATGATATTTTTGGGATCTCCACCAGCCAGGGTCCGGTAGTAAGCGGAACTCTGCAGATTTTTTCTGGTATTTCTTTCGAGGACATGGAGCCCTTGAATGGCATAGAAATTATTCGGATTCAACTGTAACACCGATTCCAAAAGTTCTTTGGCTTTTTCGGGTTTCCCCGACTTTTTATAATACACGGCCAATTCCGTGAGCACATTTTCATCATCCGGAACGATTTTTATTGCCTCTTGAAGGATTTCAATTGCCTTGTCCAGGTTTCCCTTGTTTTCCTCAATCCTTGCCAGGAGCAAATAGGCTTTGATATACAATGGCTGTTTCCGGATCACGTCTTTCAGTATATCCTCGGCCTGGATGATCTTTCTTTCCGAGAAATAAGCCAAAGCTTCATTCATCTTGATTTCCAGTTCAGTTAATGGCTGCGGGAAAAACTGAGGGAGGGCGCCGGCGAGAAACAGGCGGTTATAGTAGACAAAAGATGGATCTCTGATCACCGCTTGTGGGTCTGGTTGGGGCAATCCGGGACGGAGTGATCGAATGAGCAGCCGGATACGCCTGGGAAAACGGTCCTCCCCTGTTAACGCCAGTTTTTCAGTGAAATCAGACCGCATCAGATTCTTATTCAAGGCCTGGATAAACTCTGTTTCAAAAGCGGTGTCCAGTTCTTGTGAAGTTTTCAATTGAGTGATTTTAACCTGCAGCGGATTTGGAAGCATCTGGAAAAGGCTTATAGCCCATTCCTGCTGAAAAGTCTTGAATTCATTGATGAGTGAAGGAAATTCCGCAATATCTCCCAGAGAGAAGAAAACGTGCTCATCCTGGCGCAGTATTTTTTCGGCTTCTTTAAATTTTGAATGTGCTTCAGGGAAAGAACGTTTTTTAGCGTTGTCAATTCCTTCCTGCAGGACCTTATAAACATTTTCCCTGGAAGAAGGAAGGCGTTTCATTTTTTTCTGAAGAAGAAAAAACAGTCCTACACCTGATAGAAGGACAAGAGGAATAATGATGGTTAATATACGGGTCAGTTTTTTCATGGTTCAAATGTTGACGAAAATTAGCTTTTTTCCGAGTGGTTTTCAAGTCATTCTTTCAAAGCGTGAGTTAAAAACGAAACAGACGGATTGAAGCCCCCCTCACAGCTTGCTGCGAGCAGCAGGGGAATGCGGCTGCTTAATTGATTATTCATGTTTTTACAAAGCTTGATCTCTGTTCGGGGGAAACCCCGGTGGGCATAAAACGGTCGGCTGGAAAGCGGGTAAAATAAGGGCAAAAAAATGATAAAAAAATCTTTACACTTTTTCTGAAAAATGTTATAAATTCTTATAGAAGAGAGGTTCGCATCCCCTATTAGTAATAGTTTATTACAGATTCAGACGGATGTTACACTACATGAAAACTCAGGAAAATCTGTTTAATATTTCCAATCAGATTTCCATGAAAGGGATTCCTGTAATTAAAAAAGAGGAATGGACAAACCTTGTTCTGGGTCCGGATTATAAAACCACTTTTTTTCTCATCAGTAATTTTATTTTTGTTTCCGAACCATGCGGATATGCTGAGCTTGACAGTCTGAAAAAAGATTTTGAAATCACAAAAAAAATAGTCGACGAATCCTTTCCCCGGGGGGGCCAGTACATCAGTCTTGAAGATTATTCCCGGCTTAAAGGAGTCTCAAACGAAGGGCGGAAATATTATATCCAGTGCCAGACTCAAAATAAAAAGCTCAAAGCCGTGATTTATTATAACGTGCCCCCTATGCTGAGAATATCCATTTCCCTGGCGAAAAATATTTTATTCAAGGGGATAAGAATTGAGCTGGCCAGGAATTTTGAAGAAGCGGTCCGGTTAGCCTGTGAGATCAATCATACACCCCTGACATGTTTGTCTGAAAAAGAGCACGCTTCATCCGATGATTCTTTTTTGGTTTGGGAGGAGAAAATCGACATATGGGACAAAGATGTTTCTTCAATCAACGATCTGCCGGTTATAAGAAAACCTGAATGGACTGATCAGACCTTTGGCCTGGAAAATTACTGCGAGAATTATATCGCCGTCGGTAATAACATCCTGGTCTCAAAAAGCCGTGGTAAAGTGAATGTGGATACGCTGAAGAAAGCATTCGAATTGGAGGAGAAAGTGGTGGCCGAGGCAGTCCCTGAAAATGCCCCCTATGTATTGATTGAGGACCTCTCTGATTCAGCGGAATTGTCCCTTGAAGGCCGCACATTTTACATCAAACATATCATCAATAATAAAAGGATCTACGGATTCATATTTTTAAAACCGAACCCGTCTTATAAAATGCTGATCAATCTGGGAAAACGGATCGTCAAGGTCCCGTATCCTGTTGAAATTGCAGGGAATATCTCCCAGGCGGTGAGACTGGCCCGGCAGTTTCTGCTGCAGTCTGAAAATAAAACAGGAGTATCCACGGTCACGGAAAATATCCAGCAGAAAGAGGCCCCGATCAATTCAGGGAATATAGGAGTTTTGCCGCAGGAAATGAACAAATACGTGGAAGAAATCCTGAATTTCCTCGGAACCATCAGCTGGAAAGATGACGGTCTTGCCGTAAAAACGACGGATGATTCACATCCTTTTAAAGCGGTTATGGATGCGCTTCAGATAGTCAAGAGCGATATCACCACTTTATTGCAGGAAAGAAAACGTTACGAAGAGTCTCTTCTTGAGCACAGGGACCATTTGCAGCAAATGGTGAACGAACAGACTCATGATTTAATCAAGGCCAAAGAAGCGGCGGAGCAGGCCAGCTTGGCCAAAAGTGAATTCCTGGCCGATATGAGCCATGAAATACGCACCCCCATGAACAGTCTTATTGGAATGACGGATATGCTGCTGAAGACCGGGTTGACTCCCCAGCAGAAAAATTATGTGACCGTCATCAGGGATTCCGGAGACGCTTTGCTTGCTATATTAAACGATATCCTGGATTTTTCAAAGATTGAATCAGGAAAAATGGAACTGGCCTTACAGTCTTTTAATCTGAAGGAAACCATTGAAGATGTCGTCAGGCTTTTTGAGGCAAAAGCATCTGAAAAAAAATTGAAATTATTGTCGGAATTCTCACCGGAAATTCCTGCTGTCATGACTGGCGATGCCGGGAAAGTGCGGCAGATTCTGATCAATCTTATAAGCAATGCAGTGAAATTCACCTCCCATGGCCGCATTTCAATCCAGGCTGAAACAGCCGGTGAACCTTTACAAAAACAGGCCCTGTATGAGACGGAAAAACGGTTTTTTGTGTTGTTAAAAGTTTCCGACACGGGAATAGGCATCCCTTCAGATCTGCAGGAAAAAATTTTTGACCAATTCACTCAGCTTGAAATTTCTTCAGCAAAACATTACGCCGGAACGGGATTGGGATTGACGATCTGTCGGAAACTGGCTGAGCTGATGGGGGGGGAAATAAGCGTCACAAGCAAACCCGGCCAGGGTTCCGCCTTTATGGTGTCCATCCCTTTTACGGTTAAAAGCGAAAAGGCTTCGGCTTTGCCCAAAGCAGTCATTTTGAATCAGACGCCAAGGAATTTCGATTTTCAGCGAAACAAGTCCTTTGAAGACGTCATAAGCGTTTTGGTGGTGGAAGACAATATTCAGAATCAGAAGGTGTCCAAACTGATGCTTGAAGAATACGGCTGTCATGTGGAACTGGTAAAAAGCGGGAAAGAGGCCCTCGAAATAATGGAAAACCGTAGTTTTGATTTGATATTCATGGACTGCCAGATGCCTGAGATGGATGGATATGAAGCCACCCGCCGGATACGGGACAAGGAAAAACAAAAGGCCGTGGAGATTCCCGGACATTCCGAACATGTGCCCATTATTGCCATGACCGCTTTTGCCATGAGGGGCGACGATAAAAAATGTCTGGATGCCGGGATGGATCATTATATCAGCAAGCCTGTGAGACTGGAAGTCATTGAACAGATCATCCAAAAATGGCTCCCGGATTTTCAGAGGAAAATGCTGCTGGAATTCCTGAATAATTTCTATACGGCTCTTTAACAGGCCATCTTTTCTTTCCATTTGCTCTTTTTTTCAAAATACATGACAATTTTCTGATAATGAATCCGATAAGCCGTCAGTATAGTTTTATAATCCATGAGTTTTACGATTGCAGCAAATTGTATGAATAATAAATATCACCACGGAGAGCACGGAGGGGGTTGGAATTGAGAATTTAGAATTGAGAATGGGAATCGAAAGCAGGCGGAAGTCTGTAATATGAGATTTGAAATTTGTCCTTGCTTTCTCCCGACGGGAAACAGCTGACCAAGACATGAACCAGAGAAAGAATTGATATGGCGCTGACAGAAGAAGACGTGAAATCGTTGAAGGGGCTTTCCGAAAAGACCGTTGCAGACAGACTCGAAACCGACGGATACAACGAGCTGCCATCCTCAAAAAAACGCGGCATGATTGCTATTTTATTTGAAGCAGTCAAAGAGCCCATGTTTCTTCTGCTTGTGATATGCGGCACGATTTATTTTTTTATAGGAGAAACAGGCGATGCCCTGATGCTTCTTGGATTTGTTTGTGTCATGATTGTGATCACGGTGTATCAGGAAGGAAAGACCGAGCATGCACTGGAAGCATTAAGGGATTTGTCCAGTCCCCGCGCGCTGGTCATCCGGGAGGGGATGAGAAAACGCATTGCCGGAAGGGAAGTCGTCAGGGACGATGTCGTGATTCTTTCCGAAGGGGACAGGGTTCCTGCTGACGGAATTGTACTATGGGGCAGGAATTTGACCGTGGATGAATCGCTATTAACCGGTGAATCCGTTCCTGTCCGGAAACTTCCTGTTTCGGGTGAAAAGGAAAACATGGAGATGTCCCGTCCCGGAGGAGACGATCTCCCTTTTGTTTACTCAGGGACGCTGGTTGTTCAGGGCCAGGGAGTCACCACAGTCAAATCAACCGGCATTAAAACTGAGATAGGAAAAATAGGAAAAGCCCTGCAGGTCCTGGAGCCGGAGGAAACCCTTCTTCAAAAGGAAACCGGCAGGCTGGTTAAAATCATTTTTCTGATCGCCATTACGCTGTTTATCCTGATCATTGTGATTTACGGACTCACGCGGGGCAACTGGCTGGATGGTATTCTTTCCGGCATCACTCTGGCCATGGCCACATTGCCTGAAGAATTTCCGGTTGTTCTGACCCTGTTTTTAGCGCTTGGGGCCAGGCGTCTTTCCCGCAGGCAGGTTCTGACCCGCAAAATGTCCGCCGTGGAAACCCTCGGGGCTGCAACGGTTTTATGCACGGACAAAACCGGCACCATCACCCAAAACCAGATGACCATTAAAAAAATTTGTTCCCGCTGTTTCTTTGATGGCGGGTCTTTTGAATCGTCTATCTATGATGTCAAAGTCAATGCCCATAAACCTCTTCCTGAGGAATTCCATGAGCTGATCGAATTCGGGATTCTTGCCAGCAAGAAAGATCCGTTTGATCCCATGGACAAGGCGTTGAAACAGCTGGGAAAAGACAAGCTGTCCGCGACCGAGCATCTTCATGAAAACTGGACCCTGATTCAGGAATATCCGCTGTCCAGGGAAATGCTGGCGCTTTCCCATGTCTGGCAATCCCAGGACAGAAAAAAATTCATCATCGCGGCCAAGGGTGCTCCCGAAGCCATGGCGGATCTTTGTCATCTGAGCCCCGGGAAACAGGAAAAACTTTCAGACCAGATTTCCCTCCTGACCCGGGAAGGTCTTCGGGTGCTGGGTGTGGCGCGTGCCTTCATCAAAGCCAAAGACCCCCTTCCGGAGATTCAGCATGATTTCAATTTTAAATTTCTCGGATTGATCGGTCTGGAAGATCCCGTCCGGCCGATGGTCCCGGAAGCAGTCAGACTGTGCTATGAAGCAGGCATCAAGGTCGTGATGATCACGGGGGACTACCCGAAAACCGCCCAGCATATCGCCGGCCAGATCGCCTTGAAAAACACAACCGAAGTCATTACCGGCCAGGAGCTGGGAAAAATGCATCCGGAGTATCTTCAGCAGCGTGTCAGGGATGTCAATATTTTCGCCAGGGTTGTGCCCGAGCAGAAACTGTCCCTGGTCAACGCCTTCAAGGCAAACGGAGAGATCGTGGCCATGACAGGTGACGGTGTGAATGACGCTCCGGCATTGAAAAACGCCCATATCGGTGTGGCCATGGGGGAGAGGGGCACTGACGTGGCCCGTGAAGCTTCGGCACTGGTTCTGGTGAACGATGATTTTTCATCCATTGTTGAGGCCGTGAAAATGGGAAGAAAAATTTTTGATAATCTTAAAAAAGCCATGGCATATATCGTGAGTGTCCATATCCCCATTGCCGGACTCTCCCTGATCCCGGTGATTTTCCAGTGGAACTCCATGGTTCTTCTTCCGGTTCACATCGTTTTTCTGGAACTCATCATTGATCCTGCCTGTTCCATTGCTTTTGAAGCTGAACCTGAGGAACCGGACAGCATGAAACGCAAACCGCGGAATCCCCGGGAACCGCTTTTCGGGAAAAGAACGCTGTTCATCAGCGTGATCCAGGGGCTGGTGTCCCTCCTGATCGTGATGCTGGTTTTTAAAATCTCCGTTTTATCCGGCCAAACCTGGAACGAGGCGAGAACGATTTGTTTTACCACTCTGATCATTTCGAATTTATGCCTGATTCTCACCAACCGGAGCTGGTCCAAGACGGTCATTCAGTCCGTGCATGTGCCGAATAAAGCGTTGTTTTTTGTTTTAGGCGGAGCAGTGCTTTTTTTGGGACTGGTTCTTTTTGTCCCCTTCCTGCAGAACCATTTTCATTTTGCTCCCATCCATTGCCTTGATATTTTGATTGCGTTCGCTGCCGGAATTTTAAGCATTGTCTGGTTTGAGCTGGTCAAGTGGATCTGCGCCATAAAGCATGTACCGCTGCTCAAGGAAAAAACCCTGCATGGGAACTGATTAATCCGGTAAACTGCTGTTTCTGGAGGATTTCTAATAAAAGAAGATTCACCACGGGGGACACGGAGAGCACGGAGTGGGTGGAAACTGAGAATTGAGAATTCAGACTCGAAGCCAGGAAGGCGGAGAGGGATGACAAAGTCACCTGAAAGGCAAGGGCACGATGCCTGCAGTTCAATTGAGAATGAGAAATGGTGCATAGCGAATGGCAAGGAAAAAAGGGGGGGCGTCTGAGATCTGAAATTTGTCATCTGAGATTCATCATGCATACAAGGCATGATGACATTCTCTGTGTCTCAGCGCCTCTGCAGGAGTCGTTATTTTATTGCGAGCGCATGCGAGCAACTTTATCCTCCGTGCCCTCCGTGGTGAATATGTTATGAATAACCAAAGTTGGATCTTCACGGGAATAGAAACATGAAAAAAATCAAATACCTGATTTTTCTTTTTCTGGGACTGGTTCTGACAGGGTTGATGGCTCCTGTCTGGATGCCGTTAGTGACTGAAAAAATCATCTTTCCCTTCCTGGCAAAGAGCATCCATATCGTCAGCATCACAGGTCTGACACGCATTCATTGTGAGGAACTCGTCCTTTCAGACCTCAAAATGGGGCTGAAGGAAAAATCATTTTTGGAAGTGGATTCATTAAAAACGCTTTATTCGCCGGACCGGCTTATAAAAAAGCAGATCAAAGGCATTGAAATTCAGGGGATGAGAGTGAATATGGAATGGACTTCCGGCAGGTTCATTCTCCCGGGTTTTGATTTCAACGCGCTCTTTTCCGTTTCTTCAAAGGCTCAGCAGGAGGCTTCCCTTCCCTGGAAAATAGGCAGTGTTAAAATAGAAGATTCTTCATTCCAGATTCATATGGACGGAAAAACCTTCAAGATTCCCTTTGAATTTTTCTCCCAATGCAGCTTTCCGGAATCAGACGGGAAAACATGCCTCATTCATTCTGAGTTAAAACTCAAATTAGAAGGTTTCCCCATGCAGGCGGAATTGTCCGGTCAGACTTGTTTTGCCAATGGCAATATTTCTTCAAAAGGGGAGTTCAAACTCAGAATCGATTCCGGGTCCCTTGGATTTTTTCACCTTTCGTGTACCGAGGGGTTTACCTGCACCCTTTATTACTCGGCTGAGTTTCAATCCGATGGAATCAGGCAGTGTGAAATCCATTCGGATACCGGACAAGAATCTCTAGTGAAATTTCAGGGTCCCTGGGGAAATATTTTTTCAGGACTTCCCTCAGTATCTTTCACTGTCGTCAACAATCCGGTTCAGGGAAGAGGATCGTTAAAAGGGGATTTGTCCATCCGGGAAATAACCTGGAACGATCTTAAAGGGGAAG